>NZ_JAUSVK010000001.1:767500-1067500 GCF_030814655.1 Labrys monachus | reverse complement strand
ACCCCCAATTCTTCCTCCGCCCAGGCCCGCAGATCCGCGACACGCGCATCCGGATCAGCCGCGACCTTGGCCCGCAGAACCTCTTCATGCTTGGCAAGCTTGAGCGGAACATGATTGCGCTGGGGGCGGGCACTGACCTCCCCCGTCGCGCGCCGCCGCGCGGCCGCCTTGTAGATGTAGGACACACTCACCCTGAAGATTGGTGCGATTGTGCTCGCCGACATCCCGCTATCCAGCGCCCCAAGCACACGATCTCGCAAATCCTGCGAATAGGCTTCACCACGCTTCGTCATGCTTCATCTCCGGAATAGCCCGGAAACCTATGAATCACACTAAGCCATCCAGTGGAATCCCTTCCGATTCCACTCAGACAAATTCCGCTCTAAAAAACCACACTGTTGCCTTATTCGCCATCTGCGCACCGAGGCGCCGCGGCCGGTTCGATGCCGACGGCGTCCGGGAGACTTTCCGAATGGACGAAGCGGCCGGCGAGGCCACGAATGCCTGTTCGACTGTGACGGAGAACCCCATCATGACATCCCCGCCCCCAGCCGCCATCGATGCGGGCTCGCAGCAGCGGGAACGGTCGATGCTGATGGCGGGGCTGTCTGATCTGGTGCTGATCGTGATCGCTTTCGCGGTCGCCATCTGGGCGAATTCGCTGATGATCGGCGCCGAGGCGCTGCGGGGCACGCTGCTCTTCTCGCTGGAAATGGTGCTGCTGATATTGATGCGGCGGATCCATCGCGGGCGGACCCACACATTCGACTACGGCGCCGGCAAGCTGGAGCAATTCGCCAATCTCGGTATCGGGACGGCGATGGGCCTCGGCGGCCTGTGGGTGGCCGGCACCGCCGCCTATCGCTGGTGGAATCCGCCGGTGCAGGCAGGCCTCGGCCTCTACTTCGCTGCCACCGTCGGTGTCATCAACGTCGCCCAGAACGCCTGGGCGTTCAGGGCGCTGTCGCTGGCCAGCCGCGGCGGCGATTCCGTCATCATGATCGGGCAGGTCCGCACCCGGCTGGCGAAGCTGGTGTCCTCCGGCCTCGTGCTGTGCGCCCTGTGCGTGAACGCCGTGTTCGGCGACTCGCCGATCGGCCTCGCCGCCGAAGTGCTCGGATCGGCCTTCGTGGCGCTGGTGATGCTGGAACTGGCGGTTTCCATGTGGCGCCGGGCGATGCCCTCGCTGCTCGACCGCACGCTCGAGGAAGCCCAGCAGGAGATGATCAACCGGGCCCTCGTCGATCATTTCGAGGATTATGACGACCTGGTGTCGGTGAAGTCCCGGATCTCGGGCAATACGCCGCTGGTGGAGATCGTCCTCGGCTTTTCCGCCCATCGCCAGATCGGCGAGATCCAGCGCATCGTCGACAAGGTCGCAGCGACCGTCGGGAACCTCATTCCCGGATCCCGGGTCACGGTGATCCCGGTCGAATGGCACGAGCCGTCCTGACGACTCGCGCCGCCGGAACAGCGTGGGGCGTCAACCATGTAGACGTCAAAGCGATGGTGCCGTCTGGGCTTTTCGTCTAGAACGTCCGCATACTCCTCGATTAAGGTCCGCCATTCGTTTTCACTGCCCCGTCCCGCGAATTTCCAAGATGGAATCGCCTCAAAGTCGAAGGCTCCGTGCCCCCGTGACAGAGATGACCACAGCCAAGGCCGCAACCGGACGCGCCGTTTTCCGAAGCGCATGCAACGCGGCTGCCGCCGTTCCGCTCGCCCCTTGCGTTCCCCTGGCCCGTACGTGCCCGCCATGAGCGCTCGTCACGTCCCGCTTGACGATCTCACCTCCGGATCGCTCAAGGGTGCCCGCGTCCTGGTCGCGGACGACATCGAAATGAACCGGGAGCTGTTGGTCCGGCGGCTTTCCCGCCTCGGCATCACCAATGTGCTGCAGGCGGCCGATGGCCGCGAAGCGCTCGATCTCATCACCAGCGTGCCGCTGGACCTCGTGCTCCTCGACATCATGATGCCGGTGATGACGGGCTTCGATGTGCTGGAGGCCATGGCGGCGCGTGGCGGCACCGAACGACTGCCGGTCATCGTCATCTCCGCCATGAATGAGATGGATTCGGTCGTGCGCGCCATCGAGCTGGGGGCGGAGGACTTCCTGCCCAAGCCGTTCGAGCCGACCCTGCTGCGGGCCCGCGTCGTCACCTCGCTCGAAAAGAAGCGGCTGCGCGACCGCATGCGCGAGGAGCTCTCCCGCAAGCAGGCGGAGCTGACCGAGGCGCGCAACCTCCAGCTCGCCTTCGTCCCGCCTCCCCATGCCGACGACAGCCTGCTCATCGACGTCGTGCTGGAGCCCGCACGCGAGGTCGGGGGCGATCTCGTCGACCATGTCGTGCTGGCGGACGGCCGGCATATGCTGGTGCTCGGCGACGTCTCCGACAAGGGCGCCGGCGCCGCTCTCGTGATGGCCCGCACCTACACGCTGATACGCGCGCTGGCGATGCGCTCGGACGCCTCCGACCTGTTCGCCGACCTCGCCCAGGCGGCGCAGGCCCTCAATGTCGAGCTGAGCAAAGGCAATCCGAGCTGCATGTTCGTCACGCTGCTGCTCGGGGTGTTCGATCCTTCGGACGGGCGGCTCGCTTATGTCAATTGCGGGCATGTCCCGCCCTTCCTGCGACGCGCGGACGGCACGATCGAGCGGCTGGACGTCGCCGGAGGCCTGCCGCTCGGGGTGATCGACATCGCGGAGTACAAGGCGGGCGAGGGCCGCCTGCACCCGGGCGACGCCCTGCTCGTCCTGAGCGACGGCGTCACCGAGGCGGCGGCACCGAACGACGTCCTGTTCGGGGAGCACGGGGTGGAAGCCTGGCTCGCCGCGCCGCCGGCCTCGCTGGCCTCCCTCGTCTCGACCGTGCGCGCGCATGAAGCGGGGGGCCCCCCCTCGGACGACGTCGCCGCCCTCCTCCTTCGCTTCCACGCCGTTCTCCCATAACTCGCTCAGGAAGATTTCCGAAGATGCCGATGGTCAAAGCCAGTCCCCTGACGAGAAGCATATTGCTGACGCTCCTCGGCGTCGTGGTGCTCGGCATCATCGTCACCGTGATCACCTCGATCCTGCTGGACAACATCGCCAAGGATTCCGCCCTGGAGCGGGTGAATTCCAACATGCGGGTGGCCTGGGAGGTCGTGTCCGCCAAGGGCAAGACGTTCTCCGTCGACAACGGCAAGCTCAAGGCGGGGGATTTTTCCCTCAACGACAATTTCGAGGTCGTCGACAAGATCAAGGATCTCGTCGGAGGCACCGCCACGATCTTCATGGGAGACACGCGCGTCTCCACCAATGTGATGACGGAGGGCCATCGGGCCGTGGGCACGACCCTCGCCCAGGGCCCCGTCCATGATGCCGTCTTCAAGGACAAGAAGCCCTTTCGCGGCGAGGCCGATATCCTCGGCGAACCCTATATGACCGCCTACGATCCCATCCTCGATTCCTCGGGAGCGGTGGTCGGGGTCCTCTATGTCGGCGTGAAGAGAGAGGAATTCCTGAAGTCGGCCAATACCGCCCAGGGCGCGGTCATCATGACCACGATACTCGCGGCCGGCTTTTCCCTCGCCTTGAGCTACCTTCTCTCCAGCCAGAGCCTCGCCGACCAGGCCCGGCGCCTGCTGGACAGCAGCCCCACCGCCGTCGCCATCGTCGCGCAGAACGGCAGGTTCCTCTACGCCAATGTGCGGCATGACGAGCTCTACGGCGCCACCGAGAAGAGCGCCGCCCCCAGTTCCAACGAAGATGTCCATGTCGACCCCTCCGAGCGCCTGAGGCTGATGGCGAAGTTCCAGGCCCAGGGAAGCCTGCGCGACGAGGAGGTCCATCTGGTGAAGACGGATAGGACCACGTTCTGGGCCCTGCTCAGCCGCCAGACGATAAATTATGACGGCGAGACGGCGGCGGTGAACTGGCTCTACGACATCAGCGAACGCAAGGCCGTGGAGACGGCCATGGCTGAAGCGCGCGACCTCGCCGAACAGGCCAACCAGACCAAATCGGAATTCATGGCCAATATGAGCCATGAGCTGCGCACCCCCCTCAATGCGATCATCGGCTACGCGCAGATCCTGCAGGAGGACATGGAGGATATCGGCCAGGACAGGGTGCTGCCGGATCTCAAGCGCATCGAGTCCGCCGGCAAGCACCTGCTGAAGCTGATCAACGACATTCTCGACCTCAGCAAGATCGAGGCGGGCCGGATGGAGGTCTATCTCGAGCCGGTGAGCCTGCCGAAATTGCTGGACGAGCTGCAATCGCTCGTCACGCCGCTGGCGGCGGCGCGCGGCAACCGGCTGGAATTCAACGTACCCGCCGACACGCCGATGCTGCGGACCGACTACACCAAGCTCAAGCAGAGCCTGCTCAATCTGCTGAGCAATGGCTGCAAGTTCACCGAGGGCGGGCTGGTCCGTCTCGACGTCTCGCTGCCGCCTGACCAGGTGGTGTTCCGCCTGAGCGATTCCGGCATCGGCATGACCAAGGAACAGCTGGGCCGCCTGTTCCAGGCCTTCACCCAGGCCGATGCCAGCACGACGCGCAAATATGGCGGCACCGGCCTCGGCCTCGTCATCACCCGCCGCCTGTGCAAGCTGCTCGGCGGCGACGTGACGGTGGAAAGCACGCCCGGCAAGGGCAGCATCTTCACCATTACCCTGCCGCTGGAGACGAAGGTGCCCTCCGCCGCCACCTCCGCCTCGACATCCGCCACGCCGGCGGCGGCGAGCGGGCCGGAGGACGCCACCACCGTCCTGCTGGTCGACGACGATCCGCAGATCCATCACCTCATCGGCACCATGCTCGCCCGCGAGGGTTATCGCGTCGAGCATGCCGGCGGCGGCGCCGAAGCGATCGAACAGGCGCGCGCGCTGCGGCCGGCGGTCATCCTGCTCGACGTGATGATGCCCAAGGTCGATGGCTGGACCGTGCTCGGCACCCTCAAGAACGATCCGGCGCTCGCCGACATTCCGGTCGTGATCGTCAGCCTGCTCGACGAACGGCCCCTCGGCCTCTCGCTCGGCGCGGCCGAGTTCCTCACCAAGCCCGTCGACCGCGGGCAGCTGATCGCCACCGTCCGCGCGCACGCCGGCACGACGAACGGCCGCGTGCTCGTGGTCGACGACAATCCGGACGACCGCAGCGCCACCGGGCGCGCGCTGGCTGCCAGCGGCTACGAGGTCACCGAGGCCGCTTCCAGCGCCGAGGCGCTCGCCTGGCTCGAGCAGAATCCGCCGCCCGCCCTCATGCTGCTCGACCTGATCATGCCCGACATGGACGGCTTCGCCCTGCTCGACCGGGTCCGGCGCGACGAAAAGCTCAAGGACGTGAAGGTGCTCGTCATGACGGCCAAGGACCTGACGGCGAACGAATCCGGCTTCCTGCTCGAACGGGGCGGCATGATCATTCCCAAGGGACCGGAAGCGCGGGCCGCGCTGCTCGACGCCCTCAAGGAATTACGTGGATAACCGGGAGTTACACGGATGACGCTGCGCATTCTGCTCGTGGAAGACAATCCGGAAAATCGGGACATGCTGAGCCGGCGCCTGCTTCGCCGCGGCCATCAGGTGCTCTTCGCCGGCAATGGCGCGGAAGCCGTCTCCATGACCCATTCGGAACGCCCGGACATCGTGCTGATGGATCTCAGCCTGCCGATCATGGACGGGTGGGAAGCCACGCGCCGTCTCAAGAACGATGCGGCCACGCAGGCGATTCCCATCATCGCGCTCACGGCGCATGCGATGGCCGGCGATCGCGCCCGCGCGATGGAAGCGGGCGCCGACGATTACGATACCAAGCCCGTCGATCTCGAATCGCTCATGGGAAAGATTGCGGCGCTCACCGGCGCGTGAGCGTTTCCGCCTGCCTGTCCGGGAGGTGCCGGGCTCCGCCCGCTCCCCCTCGGCCGGCGCCTCGTCCGCCTCCCGCCCGCGCGGCTTTCGCGAAGAAAACCGCCCGTGAATCGGGGTGTTAAATCACAGTCACAAATCTACCTTATGGCTTGTCCTTCAGCGGCTTAACTCCGTCGGTCGCCGCTGGCCGAAAGGACACCACGCCTATGCCCTACCGCCACCGGCAAGCTGCATGAGCATCATCGCGACCATTGCCGCCTTGCTCAGCGGGCTCGGCTTGTTCTTCATCGGCGTACGCTCCCTTTCCGCCAATCTCGTGCCCCTTGCCGGCCGGCGGACCCGTGCCGTCTTCGCGCAGGCCATGCGCGGCCCGGTCAGCACCGCCGTGAGCGGGACGATCGCCGGCCTGGCGACGCAGAGCTCGTCGGCCGTGTCCTGGATCATCATCGGCTTCGTCCGGGCCGGCGTGGTGCCGGCCGGCCCCGCGCTGCTGGCGCCGAGCTGGTCGAATGTCGGCACCGCCATGCTGCCGCTGCTGCTCGCGGTCGACACCACCACGGCGGCGAGCCTCGTCATCGGCATCGTCGGCTTCATCACCTATTTCAGGCTGGCGCGCGGTGACCGCATGCGCAACGTGCTCGACGCCGCGCTGGGCGCCGCGCTGCTGCTCTTCGGCATGCACATCGTCTCCTCCACCATCGAGCCGGTGCGCGAGGCCATGCTGCAGAGCCCGACGCTGACGGCGGCGCTGCAGTCGCCCTGGCTGCTCGCCCTGATCGGCGCGGTCTTCTCGTTCATCGCACAGTCCTCGTCCGTCGCTACGGCGATCGCGGTGGCCGCTGTCGGGGCCAAGCTCCTGACCGTGCCCGCCGCCTTGCCGGTGATCGCCGGCGCCAATGCCGGCGCCATCTTCAACAATCTCGTCAATATGTCGGGCGAGAACCTGGCGGGACGTCTGGTTTTCGCCTGCCAGGTGGTGCAGAAGGCGACCGGCTCGCTCCTGCTCGCCGCATTCGCGGCGGTTTCGGGCCTGTGGCCGGCCGAAGGAGCATCGCTCACCGCCATGGCCGGCCATAATGCCAGTGCCCAGATCGCGGTGGTGTTCACCATCGCCCAGGTCATCGGCTCGACGATATCGAGCCTTACGGCCGGCCCGGTGCGGACGCTGGTCCAGCGCTGGACGCCGGTCAACCCCGCCGAGGCGCTGGCCCAGCCGACCTTCCTCCTGCGGGAGGCGCTGTCCGACCCGCCCGCCGCCCTCGATCTCGTCATCCGCGAACTCGCTCGCCTCAGCGCGCGGCTGCCGCTGATGCTCGATCATGTCCGCGCAGAGTCGGATCCCGCGACGCCGCAGGCATCGATGCTGCGCACGGCCGGGAGCGCATTGGCGGGGACGATCAAATCCTATCTCGCCACGCTGCTCGACAATCAGCCCCGCCGCAGCGAGGTCGCCACGGCGCTGCTGCTGGAGGATGCCGTCGGCAATATCGCTTCGCTCCACGAGGCGCTGGCCGAACTCGCCACCGCCGTTCCCCGCGCCGCCGCCCTGCCCACCACCGGCAGCCTGGTCGAAGGCCTTCACGCCCTGCTGATCGTCGTGGCCGATTATGTCCAGGATCTCGGCACGGATGATCCGGAGTTCGTCCTCGGCCTGCTCGGCGACCGTGATCAGCTGATGGAAGATCTGCGCGGGCGCTTGTCGTCGAGTTCCGGCGCCCCCGCGGACATGCAGGATGCGCTGTTCCGGATGACGATCCTCTTCGAGCGCGTGGTCTGGCTCGCACGCCGGGTGGTCATCGACATGAACCAGGCACAAAAGGCCTTGGCGGCCGACTGAGACGGCAGCCGGAAGGGCTGTCGGCCTGCCTTTCGTCGAAGGACGTTGCGGCTCCCGCACCGGCCGAGGCCGGTGCGCCGGGAGTGCATGGCGCCTCAGCTGCCGGCCAGCGCCTCAGCGCGCGTGCCGAAGGCGGTGATGATCTTGTTGAAGCCGCTGATCTCGAACACTTCCCTTACTGCCGGCTGAGAAGCGCAGACGGAGAACTTCACGCCCTTTCCCTTGCCGAGCTTGGCCGCCTTGAGCAGCAGCCGCAGCCCCGCCGACGACATGTAGCGTACCCCCTCGAGATCGGCGACGACGGCTCCTTCCTGCAGCAGGCCGAGCAGTTGCTGCTCGGCTTCGGCAGCCGTGGCCGTGTCGAGCCGGCCGTCTAGAACCGCAACCGTGACGTCTCCGGATTTGAACGTGGTAATCTGCACGGGCAATATTCCTTGAAAGGGCCCGTCGATGGGAACGACGGGCGGATGAACTGTGAGCCTACTCTATTATCATACCATCTCGAACAGGGCGGTCAGGCAATTGCGGCCTTCGCGCCGTTCATAGGCGATCTCCTGCACGAGAGACCGCACGAAATGGATGCCGAGGCCGCCGATGTCGCGATCGTCGAGCGCGAGCGAGACGTCCGGCGCCGCCGCCGCCAGCGGATCGAAGGGCCTGCCGTCGTCCTCGACCGAGAGGCGGAGCCGATCGGCCTCGCGCTCCGCCCTGATCTCCACATAGGTCGCACCGTCTTCGCCGCCCGCGCCGTGCATGGCGACATTCGCCACCAGTTCCTCGCAGACCACCGCGAGCCGATAGGCCGTCTTCGGGGGCAGCTCGGACGCCTCGGCATAGGCTTCCACCCGGTCGAGCATATCCGGTACGGCTGCGACGCTTGGTTCGAGACGAATGACCAGCGTCGGACTCGGCAAAGGTTCGTCTCCTCGATTCGATCTGAAAGTTCGGTCCGGCTTCCCATCGCCCCATGGCGGAGCTTCGGGCGACGGCCGGGACATCACATGATGCGACGCCTCTGCCGGCTCGATGGCCATCCCTTCGCCGTCATGCCGGCGGGCACGGGCAAACCATATCGTATCCCACCGGAAACTCAACGCAGGCCGGTACGGCCCCCTTCGCACGGACGACATCCCACGGCAGCAGGCCGCTAGCGTCACGGAAGCCGGCCGGATGGCGCGAAACCGTCATCGATGGTCTGCTTCGATTGTCTCGCAGGACAGACCGAACAGGGACAGCGCGCTTTCGAGATAGCTTGCCAGCAGCGGCATGCCGAGAAGATAGGTGCCGGTGCGCGCATTGTGGGCCCGCAAAGCCTCCTCACGAAGGGCGGGCCAGTCGCCGAGGTCGCCGTCGCCGCGCCCGAGCCAGGCGAGCGTGACGAGATCGATCTGCTCGTCTTCGTTCAAGCCCCAGATGAAGTCGGCGAGTTCCCGACGGACGGGATCGTCGGCATGATCCTCAAGCACGGCCCACATGGAATCGTCGCTGGCATTGGACGCCGGATTGGGTTCGGTCACCGCGTCCTTAGCATCGTATTGGCGCGCCTTGCCGGCGATGAAGCACACTTTTTCGGGCGAGATCGACAGATCCGGGAGAAGAGCCATCCAACATGTCCCTTGCGGGCGAAGGGCCCGCCTCGACGCCCGCAAGGCTGCGGCCGTCGGAACGACAATGATCCTCCCGGGATCCGGCGCGTTGACAAGCGTCAAGCTCCATCTGCAGGACCTCAGGCAGAACCTTTGCGTTAGAGGTCCGGCGGCAAAATTCCCTTCGGGCTTGACCGAGGTCAATGCCGCGGCGCGAGTCTCCTGAGACAATGAGATTATGTCGAGCGACGGCCCCGGACGGGAGTCATGCGATGATCCGCGAGATCCTCATCTCCTCCGCCGGGCTGCCCGGCACCGTGCGGTCGCCACCCCGGCCAGCGGGGCTCGTCGTCTTCGTGCACGGAAGCGGCTCCAGCCGTTTCAGCCCCCGCAACGGCGCGGTGGCGCGCGGCCTTCACGATGCCGGGTTTGCGACGCTCCTGTTCGATCTCCTGACGGCGGAGGAGGAGCGCGACCGCGGCAATGTCTTCGATATTCCGCTGCTCGCCGGACGGGTGATCGAGGCAGTCGGATGGATCGACCAGGACGAGCAGCTCTGCCGCCTGCCGCTCGGGCTGTTCGGCGCGAGCACCGGAGCGGCGGCGGCTCTCATGGCCGCAGCGAGTCCCGGCACCAGGGTCGGCGCCATCGTCTCGCGCGGCGGGCGGCCGGATCTCGCCGGCGATGCGCTTGCGCGCGTAAGAGCGCCCACGCTGCTGATCGTCGGCGGTTGCGACGTCAGCGTCGTCGCGCTGAACGAACAGGCCATGGCCGCGCTGCAATCGCCCAAGGCCCTGTGCATCGTGCCCGGCGCTACCCATCTCTTCTCGGAATCGGGCGCATTGGAGGCGGTGATCCGCCACGCCGCGGAATGGTTCACCCTGCATCTCGCGCGCCGTAAGGTGGCGGCGGCCTCCGGCCCTCCCTGAAGCCAAACGCGTCCCCCGGCAGCGACATCCCGCTTCGCTCTTCGTCACGCGTTTCGCGTTTCTTGCCGATGCCGCCCCTTTGCACACTGCCCCAGGAGCCGACCATGTCCTTCCAGGACCGCACCGATGCCGGGCGCCGCCTCGCCGAAGCCCTCGCCGGCTACGGGCCCCGCCGCCCGATCGTCCTCGCCCTGCCGCGGGGCGGCGTTCCGGTCGCCGAGGAGGTTGCCCGCCGGCTCGGCGCACCTCTCGACGTGGTGCTCGTCCGCAAGATCGGCGTGCCCTCCCAGCCGGAGCTGGCCATGGGCGCGGTGGTCGACGGCCCGACGCCGGTGGTGGTGCAGAACCGGGAGATCATGCGCAGGGCCGGCGTTTCGGAAGCGGCCTTCGCCCATGTCCGCGAAGGCGAGATGGCGGAACTCCTCAGGCGGCGCAGGCTCTATGTCGGCGATCGCCCGCGGCCCGTCCTCGACGGGCGCACCGTCATCGTCGTCGATGACGGCGTGGCGACCGGCGCGACCACCTCGGCCGCCCTCCGCGCGGTACGCAAGCAGCATCCGGCCCGCCTGATCCTGGCGGTGCCGGTCGCCCCCGCCGACACGCTGGAGGAATTACGCCAGGAAGCCGACGAGATCGTTTGCCTGGAGAACCATCGCTTCTTCACGGCTGTCGGCACCTATTATGCCGATTTCGACCAGGTCTCCGACGACGAGGTCGTTCGCATCCTCGCCCGTTCGCACGACAAGGAACCGCCGGCCGGCCCGCAAGCGGCTCCCGATTGATCGGCCGCCATCCCTCACGCCGCATGGCCGACAGCGAGCTCACCCATCATCTTGCCGGTCTCGGCCGTATAATCCTGCGCGGCGGCCCGCCAGAAGGCAGTCTGGGCTTCCAGGACGTCGGTATAGGTCCGCGACCGGCCGAGCCTGGCGAGGAAGTCCGACTGGGCGCGCAGGCGCTGCGCGGCAAATCGCGTCAATTCCGAGGCCATCGTGGCGGGAACATCCATCCAGACGGCGCTCCAGATCGTCTGCACCTCGTCGGAATCCAACAGGAACGGTGCGAAGGTCTCGGTCTCGTTCAGCTTCGAAATCGGCCCGCTCATCGCCATCTCCTCGGCCATCCCCGGCCCTCGGGCCCCATCGCCCGACTGGGCCGATACTGGCGTCGGATCGCGGCACCCGCCTTGATCCGGGTCAAAACGGCCCGGCGGCGCGGCGGCTCCGGCAGGATATCGCTCAGGCCTCGGCGGCGAGGTGCTTTTCGATCGCGTCGAGCGGCAGCTGCGCCAAATCCTTGTCGATTTCCGCTTCCACGATGGCGGCGACCGGCGCGGTGAGCTGGCGGCGCAGCACGCCCAGCGCCTTCGGCGGGGCGACCAGCACGAGATGCTTCATCGACTGCGCGTGCCGTACCCGGTCGAGTTCGGCGGCCACCCTGGCGATGAACTCGGCCTCGGCCCTCGCATGCCAGTCCGTCTCCTCCGTCGCGCTGCGCGCCGGGGCATCCGACTGGAACACGCGTCCCGGCCGATCGCTGCCGATATCCCGCGACGGCGGATGATGCTCGTGGAACACCTCGACGATCTTGAGATTGAGCAGGTCGGCGTCGCCTTCGTTGCGCAGGAGCAGGGCCTTCGAGCCGTCGCAGACCAGCACCCACCATTGCCACGCTATCCTGATGCCTGTCATCGTCCGATCCTCCCCGCCACGGCGGATATCGCCGGCCGGCTGTGTTTCGACTGGATAGCAGCCGCGACCCTCGCTAGCCTTGACGCAGGTCAACGGCGCCGAAGCCGGGCCGGGCCATCCAAGGTCACGCGCGATGCGCCAATCCAGCGAGGCAGACATGGACACCCCACACGAGCCTGGCCCCCATGATGTCGCCCTCCTCACGCCGGCCGAAATGGGAGAGGCGGACCGGCAGACCATGGCGAGCGGCATCGCCGGCCCGGTGCTGATGGAAGCCGCCGGCCGGGCGGTGGCGGAAGCCGTCTGGTCCCGCTGGCCGAAACGGCCGGTCGCCGTCCTGTGCGGCCCCGGCAACAATGGCGGCGACGGCTTCGTCGCCGCCCGCCATCTGGCGGCGGCGGGCTGGCCGGTGCGTCTGGCGCTGCTCGGCACCCGCGCGGCCCTCTCGGGCGACGCCGCGCATCATGCGGCGCTCTGGCAGGGCGATATCGAGCCGTTCGTGCCCGAATTCCTCGACGGGGCGGGCGTGGTCGTCGACGGCATCTTCGGCGCAGGGCTGGTGCGGCCCGTCGAGGGCGCGGCCGCCGGGATGATCGAGGCGCTGAAGGCGCGGAAGATACCGGTGTGCGCCATCGACGTGCCGAGCGGCCTGGACGGCGGCACCGGCGAGGTCCGCGGCGCCGCGGCGCCCGCCGAGGTGACCGTGACCTTCTTCCGCAAGAAGCCCGGGCATCTCCTGTTCCCCGGCCGGGCGCTGTGCGGCATGGTGATCCTGGCGGATATCGGCATTTCCGCGGCTGTGCTGCGGGGCATCGCGCCGAAGACTTTCGAGAACGGGCCGGCGCTGTGGATCGGCGGCTATCCCTGGCCGGCGCTCGAAGGGCATAAATACCAGCGCGGGCACGCCCTCGTCCTCGGCGGCGAGGACATGACCGGCGCGGCCCGGCTCGTGGCCCGCGGCGCCCTGCGCGCCGGCGCGGGCCTGGTGACCCTCGCCGCTCCCGAGCCGGTGTGGCCGATCTACGCGGCGGCGCTCACCAGCGTCATCGTGCGCCGCTTCGATGGCGTGGCGGAATTCGAGGCGCTGCTGTCGGACACCCGCAAGAACGCCATCGCCATCGGTCCCGGCGCCGGCGTGACGCAGGCGACACGGCATTGCGCCGCGGCGGCGCTCGCCACCGGACGTCCGGTGGTGCTGGATGCCGATGCCCTCACCGCCTTCGCGCAAACGCCGGACGCCCTCTTCGAGGCGGTGGCCGGGCCTTGCGTCCTCACGCCCCATGACGGCGAGTTCGCGCGCCTCTTCGGCTTGCACGGGGACAAGCTCCACCGGGCGCGCAGGGCCGCGGAAGTGAGCAATGCCGTGGTCGTGCTCAAGGGCCCCGACACCGTCATCGCGGCCCCCGACGGACGCGCGGCGATCAATGCGAACGCGCCGCCCGAGCTTGCGACCGGAGGAAGCGGCGACGTCCTCACCGGCTTCACCGTGGGCCTCCTCGCGCAGGGCCTCGATGCCTTCCACGCGGCGGCGGCGGCGGTCTGGCTGCACGGCGAGGCGGCGGCAGCCGCCGGCCCGGGCCTGATCGCGGAGGACCTGCCGGACCTCCTGCCCCCGGTGCTGCGGCGGCTCCGGCGCCTGCCGGCATAGCGCCAGCCATGTCGCTTTTGCATTCCCATGCCCTTTGCCGAACTGGTAGGTTCGCCGCAGTCGCGCCTTGAGCCGCCGGAGCTGGAATGACGGGATTTTCTTCGCTGTATAGCCACGAATTCGTTCGCATCGCCGCCTGCGTGCCGCGCGCTCGCGTCGGCGACCCTGCCTTCGCCGCCGAGGAGACCCTGCATCTCGCCGCTCTGGGAGACAGCGAGCGGACGGCGGTCATGCTGTTCCCCGAACTCGGCCTGTCGTCCTATGCGATCGACGACCTCCTCTTGCAGGATGCGCTGCTCGACGCCGTCGAGCGGGCGATCGGCCAGATCGCGGAAGCCTCGCACCAGCTCTTTCCGGTCATCGTCGTCGGCGCCCCGCTGCGCAGCGGCGGGCGCCTCTTCAACACCGCGGTCGTCATCCACAGGGGCGCGATTCTCGGGGTCGTCCCCAAAACCTACCTGCCGAATTATCGCGAATTCTATGAGCGCCGGCATTTCACCTCGGGTGCCGGCGTCGTGGGCCGGCAGGTGGCGGTCGCCGGGCGCGAAGTGCCGTTCGGCGTCGATCTCCTCTTCCGCTCGACCGGCTCGGCGCCCTTCACCTTCCATGTGGAGATCTGCGAGGACATCTGGGTGCCCCTGCCCCCGTCGACCCGTGCCGCCATGGCCGGCGCGGAAGTGCTCCTCAACCTTTCGGCCAGCAACATCACCATCGGCAAGGCCGAGACGCGGCGCCTGCTCTGCGCCAGCCATTCCGCGCGGGCGATCGCGGCCTATGCCTATTCGGCGGCCGGCCCGGGCGAGTCCACGACGGACCTCGCCTGGGACGGCCATGCCGCGATCTTCGAATATGGCGACAGGCTCGCCGAGACCACGCGCTTTCCGGTCGGCGCCGTGGTCGCCACCGCCGACATCGATCTCGGCCGCCTTCGCCAGGAGCGGATGCGCGTCAACACCTTCGGCGACTGCACCCGCGAGGAACTGGCCGGCGCCGTTCCCTTCCGGGTCGTGCCGTTCCAGCTGGATGCGCCGCCGGAAGCCGTGCCGCTGCGCCGCGCCATCGAACGCTTTCCCTTCGTGCCCTCCGATCCGCTGCGCCTGCGCGAGGATTGCTACGAGGCCTACAACATCCAGGTCCAGGGCCTGTCCAAGCGCCTCGCCGCGACCGGCCTGGAGCGTACCGTCATCGGCGTGTCGGGCGGGCTCGATTCGACGCAGGCCCTGATCGTCGCCGCCCGCGCCATGGACCTGCTCGGCCGCGACCGCCGCAATGTCCTCGCCTATACCCTCCCGGGCTTCGCCACCTCCGCCGAGACGAAGGCCAATGCCTGGGCGCTGATCCACGCGCTCGGCGTCACCGGCGAGGAGATCGACATCCGGCCGGCGGCCAAGCAGATGCTGGCCGATCTCGGCCATCCCTTCGCCCGCGGCGAAGCGGTCTATGACGTGACGTTCGAGAACGTGCAGGCCGGCCTGCGCACGGATTACCTGTTCCGCCTCGCCAACCAGAAGGGTGGCCTCGTCGTCGGCACCGGCGATCTGTCGGAGCTGGGCCTGGGCTGGTGCACCTATGGCGTCGGCGATCACATGTCGCATTACAACGTCAACGCCTCGGTGTCGAAGACGCTGATCCAGCATCTCATCCGCTTCGTGGCGGGCTCCGGCGACGTGACCGAGGACACGGCGCGCGTGCTCTACGCTATCCTGGCCACCGAAATCTCGCCGGAACTGGTGCCGGCGACGGAGGGCGCGGCGATCCAGTCGACGCAGCAGATCGTCGGGCCCTATGCCCTTCAGGACTTCAATCTCTTCTATCTCACGCGCTACGGCTACCGTCCCTCGAAGATCGCCTTCCTCGCCCATCATGCCTGGGCCGAAGCGGAACGCGGCG
Source organism: Labrys monachus (assembly GCF_030814655.1). Taxonomy (NCBI): domain Bacteria; kingdom Pseudomonadati; phylum Pseudomonadota; class Alphaproteobacteria; order Hyphomicrobiales; family Xanthobacteraceae; genus Labrys; species Labrys monachus. The sequence goes on along the minus strand of NZ_JAUSVK010000001.1, from coordinate 1,052,066 downwards.
CGTGGCCGCACGACCTGCCGGCCGGAGACCGCCGCAGCTATTCGCTCGGTGAGATCCGGCACTGGCTCGCCATATTCCTCCGGCGCTTCTTCGCCAACCAGTTCAAGCGCTCGACACTGCCGAACGGACCCAAAATGTCCTCCGGCGGATCGCTGTCGCCGCGCGGCGACTGGCGGGCCCCCTCGGACGCAGAGGCCAAGGTCTGGCTCGAGGAGCTGATGGAAAACGTGCCGGAGGCCTGACGGATCGATGCCGAAGCCCGCAGCCCTGCTCAGGGGTTGCCGGCGAAGGCGGGATCGGCCTGGCCGGGGTTCGCGGCGATGCCCTGCCCGGCGTCCGGAAAGGGTCCGTCGGGGCGCATCGCCGGCTCCTGATTCGCGGTGGCGGGCCGATTGCCGCCGTCGCCGAACAGGCCGGGTGCGTCCATTGCCGGCGGACGGTCTGCGCTGCGGCCGGCGAGAAGCTGCATCCAGACATTGGCGATGCTCTGCTGCGTCTGCGACGCGACGATGCAATAGCCGCGCGGATCGATCGCGCACAGGACAGCGGCCGGATCGTTGCGGAGCTGCCGGACGACGTTGTCGATCACCTGCAGGCATGCGGCCAGTTGATCGGGCCCCTGCAGGCGGGCATAGCGCAGCATTTCCGCCGCCTGATGGGCCTCCACGCCGTTCTGCCCGATATTCGCGCCCTTCCGCCCGAGTTCGAAGAAGACGTTCGCCACCGGCAGCATCCCGCGTATCGCCATGTAGATGGCCCCGGCCTCGTCGACCGTGCAGGCGACGAGGTGCCTTGCGGCCTGCGGCACGGCTTCGGCGGCGGAGGGCAGGCCGAGAGACAATGCGATCTCCCGCTCGAGCCACTGGCGAACCTCCGGAGGAGACGAACGGATCTGTTCGGGCGTCAATGTAATTCCGACCATGATGTGACCTCTCGCAGTTCTGCGCCTGGAGACCATCAACGCCGGCAGCGCCTGCGCGGCGTTGATCTGTGTCAAGCCTTGCGGAGCCGGCCACGCCTTGCCGCCGCGGTCTGTCTATGGATGTATAGGGAACCGATGGCGTGAGTCGTCCCGGCATGCCGGTGCACGCCCCGTTCGGAGGTCCCATGCGCAACGCTTCCCTTTTCGATCTCGCCGGCCGGAAGGCGCTGGTCACCGGTGCTAGCCGCGGCATCGGCCGCAGCATCGCCGAGGCGTTGAGCGCCGCCGGCGCCGATGTCGCCGTCACCGCCCGCTCGCCGGCATCGCTGGAGGACACTGCCGCCTCCATCCGCGCGGCGGGAGGCATCGTTCATCCGGTGACGCTCGACGTCACCGACGTCGCCCGCTGCCGGGCAGCGACGGGGGAAGCGGCGGACCTCCTCGGCGGCCTCGACATCCTCGTCAACAATGCGGGCATGGAAGAGGTACGGCCGTCCCTCGACGTCGACGAGGCCCTGTGGGACAGGATCCTCGACACCAATCTCAAGGGTTCCTTCTTCTGCGCGCAGGCCGCCGCCCGACGGATGAGCGCCGACGGGAAGCCGGGCGTCATCATCAACCTGTGCTCTCTGACATCCGAGGTCGGCATTCCCACCGCGGTTCCCTACGGCTCCTCGAAGTCGGGCCTCCTCGGCATGACGCGCGCCCTGGCGGCCGAATGGGCCAGCCTCGGCATCCGCGTCAACGCCATCGTGCCCGGCTATTTCCGGACGGCGATGACCGAGATCTTCTACGACAGCGACGCCTGGCAGCAGGCGATGCTCGCCAGGATACCGCAGCGCCGCTTCGGCGACCTCGCGGACCTGCACGGCGTGGCGGTGTTCCTCGCCTCGGACGCCGCCGCCTACATCACCGGCCAGGCCATCCCGGTCGACGGCGGCTATCTCGCCTCGATCTGAGAGGCCCGTCAGAAAGCGCTTGGCACCCTCTTGTACACGCTTGTATATACTTTATTGCTTTCAGGCTGCCCGACCGGAGACGGCATGACGATCGCCACCGACGATGGATCGCGTGGGAGCCCGCGCCGTTCCATCGGCCTCCATCGAGCCGCCGCTCCCCCGCCGTCTTGCAAATGGCCGTGTGCCAAGGGAAGGAATTTCCATGTCTGACATCAGCTTCCACGACTTGTCGGCTCTCGGCCCGGATCAGCGGGCCGCTCTCCTGAAGCGTGCCGAGGCGGATCTGTCGGTCTTCGTCGAGAAGGTCCGTCCGATCATCGAGGCCGTCCGCACGGAGGGCGACGCCGCCCTCGCCCGCTTCGCGCGGGAACTCGACAAGGCCGCCGTGTCGGAAGACAGCCTCCAGGTCACGCCGGCCGAGTTCGACGCGGCGTTCGCCTCCGTCGAGAAGGATGTCGTCGAGGCGATCAAGTTCGGCATCACCAATATTCGCTCCTTCCACGAGGAGCAGAAGCCCGAGCCTATGTGGCTCAAGGAGATACGGCCCGGCGCCTATGCGGGCGACCGCTACACGCCGATCTCCTCGGTGGCGCTCTACATTCCCCGCGGCAAGGGCGCGTTCCCCTCGGTGACGATGATGACTTCGGTGCCGGCCGTGATCGCCGGCGTGCCGCAGATCGCCATCGTGACGCCGCCGACGCCGGACGGCTCGGTGGATGCGGCGACCCTGGTCGCCGCACGCCTCGCCGGCGTCGAGACGGTCTATAAATGCGGCGGCGCCCAGGCGGTGGCGGCGATCGCCTATGGCACGCGGACGGTGAGGCCCGCGGTCAAGATCGTCGGGCCCGGCAGCCCGTGGGTGGTCGCCGCCAAGAGCCTGCTCTCGTCGGTCATCGACACCGGCCTGCCGGCCGGCCCGTCGGAGGCGATCATCTTCGCCGACGACAGCGTCGACGGCGCCCTGGCAGCGCTCGACGTGCTGATCGAAGCGGAGCATGGGCCGGATTCCTCCGCCTATATCGTCACGCACAGCCGCAAGGTCGCCGAAGCCGCGCGCGCCGCCATCCCCGAGCACTGGTCGCGCATGACCGAGCAGCGCGTCGAATTCTCCCGCGCGGTGTTGACCGGAAAGCGCGGCGGCATCGTCCTCACCGCATCGGTGGAGGAGAGCTACCGCTTCATCAATGATTACGCGCCCGAACATCTCGAAATCCTGTCGAAGGAACCCTTCGCCCATCTCGGCCACATCACCGAGGCCGCCGAGATCCTGATGGGACCGCATACGCCGGTGACGCTCGCCAATTTCGTCCTCGGCCCCAATGCCGTGCTGCCGACCAGCCGCTGGGCCCGCACTTACGGGCCGCTCTCGGTAACCGATTTCCTCAAGCGGTCGTCGGTCGGCTACGTCACCTCGGCAGCCTATCCGGAACTCGCGGGCCATGCCCGGACGCTGGCACGCTACGAGGGCTTCAGTTCGCATGAGAACGCCATTTCGGAAATCCGGGACCGCTATCTCGGCGCCTGAGGGAGCAGCAACATGAAGGCCGTACGTCTCCACGGACCCGGCGACCTCAGGGTGGAGGAGATTGCCGCACCGGGCGCGCCGGAGCCGGGCTGGGTGACGATCGCGGTCGAGGCCGCCGGCATCTGCGGTTCCGATCTCCACAATTTCCGTACCGGCCAATGGATCAGCCGCTCGCCGTCGACGGCGGGCCACGAACTGGCGGGCCTGGTGACGGCGCTCGGCGCAGGCGTCGATGGGTTCTCGGTCGGCGACCGGGTCGTGGCCGACTCGCGGTTCTGGTGCGGGGAATGCGAGCGCTGCCGCGCCGGGCGGCGCCATCTCTGCCTCTCGCTCGGTTTCGTCGGCGAGGTCTGCGACGGCGGTTTCGCGGAAGCGTGCGTGCTGCCGGCGCGGCTGCTGCATGCCGTCGATCCCTCGGTCGATGCCCGTATCGCGGCGATGGCCGAGCCGCTGGCCGTGGCGTTGCATGCGGTGCGGCGCCTGCCGAAGACCGGGGGCTTCGTGCTCGTCGCCGGCTGCGGGCCGATCGGCGGGCTCGTCGCCCTGCTGCTCTCCCGGAGCTTCGACGGGACCGTGCTGGTGGCCGACCGCAACCAGGCCCGACGGGCCCTGGTCGCCCGCGTCACCGGTGCGAGGCCGGTCGAGCTCGAACGCGATGCCCTCGCCGCGGCGACCGGCGGAGCGCCGGTATTCGCCGCCGTCGAGGCGACGGGAAGCGTCGCCGTTCTCGGCGAAATGCTCGATATCGTCGAGCCCGGCGGCGCGATCGCCCTGGTCGGCATTTTCCATGGCCGGCTCGACCTCGATCCCAATCGCCTGGTCGAGCGGGAAATCGCCGTCCTGGGATGCCACGCCTTCGAGGACGAGCTTGCCGAGGCCGTGGCGGGGCTCGGCGAGCTGAGCGCTTCGCTGTCCGAACTGGTCGATCGCGAGATCGGCCTCGACGAGGTGCCCGCCGCCTATGACAGGCTCCTGGCCGGAGAGGCGACCGGCCTGAAGACCATCATCCGCATGCCGCGCGCCGTCGGCGCGTGACGCTGGAAAGGACCCGACGATGGCGATGCTGCCCGAAACGGCCAGCCCTCTCTACGAGAAGGTGAAGGACTATATCCTCACCAATATCGGCGCGGGCCGCTGGAACAAGGACCGCAAGCTGCCATCGGAGAACGAGCTGGTCGCCTCGCTGGGCGTGTCGCGCATGACCGTCCATCGCGCCCTGAGGGAATTGACCTCTGCCGGCCTCCTGATCCGCATCCAGGGCGTGGGCACGTTCATCGCACCGCCGAAGCCGCAATCGGCCCTTATCGAGATCAACAACATCGCGGCGGAGATCGCCGCGCGCGGCAATCGCCATCGGTCCGAGGTACTCGCGCTCGAGGCGATCAGGCCGACGAAGGAGATCATGCTTTCCTTCGAATTCGCCGGGCGCACGTCGATCTACCATTCCATCGTCGTCCATTTCGAGAACGACGTGCCTGTCCAGCTCGAGGAGCGTTTCGTCAACCCCGCCCTCGTCCCCGACTACGACAAGCAGGACTTCGCGCGGATGGCGACCTATGACTACCTGATGCAGAAGACCCCGGCGACCGAGGTCGAGCACATCATCTCCGCCGTTCCCGCCGACGCCGCGACCGCGGCGCGCCTCGCCGTCGAGGTCGGCAGCTGCTGCCTGCTGCTGCACCGGCGCACCTGGACAGGCACGACGGTTGCCACGCTCAGCAGGCTGACCTATGCCGGCAGCCGCTATTCGCTCGGCAGCCGCTACTCACCCCAGAAGAACGGATGAAGCCTCGGAGCGGCCTTTCCGGATCAGTCGATCCGGAACGAGGAGGCTGCGACGGCGGACGGGAAAAGAACGATGGAACTCATCAATGTCGAAGATGCCCGCCAAGCCGCACGCCGGCGGCTGCCGCGCATCTTCTTCGACTATATCGACGGCGGCGCCTTCGGCGAGGCGACGCTCCGCGCCAACCGGGCCGACTTCGATCGCTGGCGCCTCGTGCAGCGCGTCCTCGTCAATCCCGCCAGCCGGGACCTGGCGACGACCTATCTCGGCTCTCGCCATCCCCTGCCCTTCATGCTCGGCCCGGTCGGCTTCCTCGGCCTCTATGCGGGCCGGGGCGAGCAGCAGGCGACGCAGGCCGCCCATGCCGCCGGGGTGCCGCTCTGCCTGTCGAGCTTCTCGATCGCCTCCATCGCCGAGTTGCGTCGGGAGACGGCGGGGCCGCTGATGTTCCAGCTCTACATCCTCAAGGATCGCTCCTTCTGCGAGGAATTGCTGGCGGAGGCCGAGAGGGCCGGCGTGGACACCCTGTTCCTGACCGTGGACACCGCCATCACCTCGGTGCGGGAACGGGACGTGCGCAACGGCTTCCGCTCGCTGACGAAGCTCAGCCCCGGCCTTCTCGCCCAGTTCCTCGCCCGCCCCTCCTGGTTCCTCGACCTCATGCGCAACGGTGCGCCGCAGGTGCGGGCCGTCAGCCACAAGCCCGAATTCGGCAGGGGCGTGCTGGCCCAGGCCGCCGCCCTGTCGAGCCGGATCGACCAAACCCTGTCGTGGCAGGACGTCGCCTGGCTGCGCGGGCGCTGGAAAGGCCGCCTCGTCATCAAGGGCATCCTCGCGGCGGCGGACGCCCTGCGCGCACGGGACGAGGGCGCCGACGGCATCGTCGTCTCCAATCACGGCGGACGCCAGCTCGACTGCGCCTCCTCGACCATCGGGGTGCTCCCGGAGATCGCCGCGGCGCTCGACGGCAGCCTGGAGATCCTGATCGACGGCGGCTTCCGCCGGGGCTCCGACATCGTCAAGGCGCTGGCGCTCGGAGCGTCCGGCGTCCTGCTCGGCCGCGCCTATGCCTTCGCACTGGCTGCGGCGGGCACGGCGGGCGTCTCGCGCATCATCGAGGCCCTGGCCCGGGAGACCGACATCACGCTGGCGCTGATGGGCCTCGCCTCCGTCGACGAACTCAGGGCGAAGGGCGCCGCCGTGCTCCGCCCGGCCTGATGGTTGTATAGGCATGTATAGATTTTGATCTTGACACGCGCGCTCGCCGACATTGAGATGCCGCTGTACTTTCACGAAAGGCGCGGGCAAGACGCCGGGGCGGGCGAGAGCAGGCGCCCCGCCTTTTCATCGGACCGGGCGCTCCGGCGCAAGCTCCGGCCATCAAGGGGATCAAGGACGATGCGAAATCTCTCAGGACAGTTCCGGGCGCTTCTGGTGGCCGCCGCTCTCGGCGTGGCCGCCGCCGGGCCGGCTGCGCATGCCGCCGATGCCGCCATTCCGGCGACGCCCGAGGCGGGCTCGTTCAAGCTCGGCATCGAGCCCTGGCTCGGCTACGGCCAATGGCACGTCGCCCAGGCCAAGGGCATGTTCAAGGCGAACGGCCTCGCCGACGTGCAGATCGTCAATTTCTCGGAGGACAAGGACCTCGGCGCCGCGCTCGCCAGCGGCCAGCTCGATGCCGCCAACGTCGCCACCCACACGGCGATGGGCATGGTCGCTGCCGGCCTGCCGATCAAGATCGTGATGATGCTCGACGTCAGCATGACGGCCGACGCCATGATCGCCGGCAAGGGCATCACCTCGATCAAGGACATCAAGGGCAAGCAGGTCGCCTTCGAGGAAGGCACGACCAGCGACATCCTGCTGAAATATGCGCTCGCCAGGAACGGCATGTCGGTAGCCGACATCGAGCCGGTGCCGATGCCGGCCGCCGATGCCGGCAGCGCGCTGATCGCCGGCCGCGTGCCGGTCGCGGTGACCTATGAGCCCTATCTCACCACCGCCAAGGCGCAGAACAAGGATGTCACCTCGATCTTCACCGCCAGCGAGGATCCGGGCCTCATCAGCGACGTCCTCGTCGTGCGGGACGAAGTGATCAAGGCGCGTCCCGGCCAGGTCCTCGCCATGGTCAAGGCCTGGGATGCGGCGCTGGCGGCCTATAACGCCAACACGCCGGACGGCCGCGCCATCATCTCCAAGGCTGTCGGCTCCAGCGTCGAGGATCTCAACACCGCCTTCGACGGCGTGCGCTATTATTCGCTCGCCGAGAACAAGAAGGCGCTGACCGGCGACTTCGCCACCAAGACCTTCGCCGACGTCGAGGCGGCCGCCAAGAACGCCAAGCTCCTCCAGGCCGACGTGACGGCCGAGCAGATGATCGACCCCGACTTCGTCAAGGCGGCGCAGTGAGGCATGTGGCTCGCCGTTGCGGCATGAGGCCGAGGAGAACCCGGTAACATGAGTTCTTCCCGCTCCGCATCGGAGCCGCTGCTCCGGCCGGCACCGCGCCGTCGCCGCTCCTCGGGGATCGGCGTGCCGATTGCCCGGTCCCGCTTCCTGACGATCGCCGTGGCCATGTTCGCCGGCCTCGGCCTTGCCTGGTGGGCGGCGACCGCCTTCGGGCTGGTGGCGCCGATCTTCCTGCCGTCGCCCGGCGGCGTGGCGGCCCAGCTCGCCAAGCTGGCGGCCGACGGCACGCTGTGGACCGATCTCGGCATCTCGATCTACCGCATCTGCGTCGGCTTTCTCATCGCCTCGGCGCTGGCGATTCCCATCGGCGTGCTGATCGGCAGCTTCGGCGCCTGGGAGGCGGCGATCGAGCCGCTGGTGGATTTCATCCGCTACATGCCCGTCGTCGCCTTCGTGCCGTTGTCCATCCTGTGGGCCGGCACCGGCGACAGCCAGAAATTCCTGATCATCTTCATCGGCACCTTCTTCCAGCAGGTGCTGATGATCATGGACAATGTGAAGCGTGTGCCGAGGGACTTCATCGGCCTGGGCCGGACGCTGGGCCTGCCGGACCGCAAGATCCTGACGCGCATCGTGGTGCCGAGCGCCCTGCCCGGCATCTGGGACACGCTGCGCATCAGCCTCGGCTGGGCCTGGACCTGGCTGGTGCTGGCCGAACTCGTCGCCGCGACCTCCGGCCTCGGCTATCGCATCACCGTGTCCCAGCGCTATTTCCAGACCAACACCATCATCGGCTACATCCTGCTGCTCGGCGTGCTCGGCCTCATCACCGACCAGGTGATGAAGGCGCTCGAAAAGATGCTGTTCCGCCAGGACGGCCGTTCGGAGTGAGACAGGCCCGATGACGATTCCCAAATTGCACATCGGCGGCCTCCACAAGAGTTTCGGCTCGGGAGAACGGCGCACGGAAGTGCTCAGGGCCATCGATCTCGACCTCGCCGACAATGAATTCGTCTCGCTGGTCGGCACGTCCGGCTGCGGCAAGAGCACGCTTTTGTCCATCGTCGCCGGCCTCCAGGATTTCGACGCCGGGGACCTTTCCATCGACGGCGCCCCGATCCTCGCCCCGGGCCTCGACCGCGGCGTCGTCTTCCAGTCCTACACGCTGCTTCCGTGGCTGACCGCCCAGCAGAACATCGAATTCGCCCTCAAGGCCGCCGGGCACGGCCGTGCCGACTGCCGCCGCATCGCGCGCGAGCATCTCGAGCTGGTCAAGTTGCCGCATGCGGCGGACCGCTATCCCTCCGAGCTCTCGGGCGGCATGAAGCAGCGCGTCGCCATCGCCCGCGCCCTGTCCTACCGCCCCAAGATGCTGCTGATGGACGAGCCCTTCGGCGCGCTGGATGCCCTGACGCGCCACCAGATGCAGGAATTGCTGACCCAGATCTGGGAGGAGCACAAGCTCACCGTCCTCTTCGTCACCCATGACGTCGAGGAGGCCGTCTATCTTTCAGACCGTATCGTGGTGATGGGGATCGGCCCCGGCCGCATCATGCAGACCTTCGACGTCGATATTCCGCGGCCGCGGCGCGAGGAGGTGATGGAAACGCCCGCCTTCATGGATCTGCAGCGCGGCGTCCACAAGGCGATCCGCGAGGCTTCGCGCCGGCCGGCGACGGCCTGACCATCGCCGCGCCGATGCCTGGCGCCGGCCCCGGCCCCGGCCATGCGAGGATCCTTCGGTTTCCGCCCGATCCCCGAGGAACCATCGGCCGGCCCGCGCGTCTTTGCGACATGCATGTCCTCCCCCACGACTTGACGGCCCGGATCGTTGACGTCTCCGGGCTTTTTCTTTGCGAGCGGCATCGGCGGGTGAAGGCGGGATCGAGGCATCCTCCCTCGGCGGAAGAAGAGATTTGCTCCTTGCGGGAGACGGAAAATTGCCGTCATGATCGGGACAAGTAGATTCGATAATCGCATCTGCGCGGAACCGCCCCGCCGTCGCGAGGGTTCAGCGCAAATAGTGCTCGGCGAGAGTACCCTCGTCATTCGGAGACCCTGTCGATGCGTGGAATAATTTCCCTGCTGGTGATCGTCTATCTGGTCGGCGTGGGCGTCGCCCTTGCTCCCACCGTGCAGTCCAAATGGAACAACTCGACCGCCTCCGACCTGACCGCAAGCGTCGTGCAGGCGCTGCCCGATGCGCTCGCCTGGCCCGCGCGCGCCTTCCGGACCATCACCAACCGCCAATGAGGCTGGCCGGCCACCTTCGTCCGGCCGGATAGCGGATAGGGCCGGCGCGCATGCATCGGCCATGGCGTGCGCCGTGACGCCGGGCAGGCTCGCCCGGCGATATCATGCCTTTCTCTGGCCGGCCCTCGTGGCAGGCTTACGCCAGTTCGAAATTCTCCTCGACGGCGCGCGCGAGGCGGGCGGCTTCCCGGCGCACGCCCGGCAGGCTGCGATAGATGGCGACGTAATCTTCCGCCATGCGCCCGACCGTGAAGCGTTGCTCGAAGCGCCCGCGAACGCCGGCCCGGTCGAGTTCGCCGATACGGCCGACGCGCGCGGCCGCTTCCTCGATGGTGTCGACGATGAAGCCGGACACGCCGTCGTCGATGACTTCCGGCACCGAGCCGTAATTGAAGGCGATCACGGGCGTGCCGCACGCCATCGCCTCGATCATCACCAGGCCGAAAGGCTCGGGCCAGTCGATCGGAAAGAGCAGCGCACGGGCATTGCCGAGGAAGGCCGCCTTCTGGTGCTCGTTGATCTCGCCGATGAACTCGACATTCGGATGAGCGGCGACCATGGGAGCGACGACCTCCTCCCAATAGGGCTGGTCGGCCTTGTCGATCTTCGCCGCCATCTTGAGCGGCATGCCGGCGAGGCTCGCGATCCGGATGGCGCGGTCCGGGCCCTTTTCAGGCGAGATGCGGCCGAGGAAGGCGAGATAGTCGCCCTGGGGGTTCGCGGAGAATGGCAGCGTATCGGAGGGCAGGCCGTGCAGGACGGTCCCGGCCCAGGTCACCGCCGGCATCGGCGTGCGCTGGGCGTCGGAGATCGACACCAGCGGAACATGGCGGAAGGCGGTGTAGAAGGGGGGAAGGTCGGAGGAATCGAGGCGCAGATGCAGCGTGGTCACGGTGCGGTCGGCAAAGTCCCGGATGAGAGGGAAATGCAGCAGGTCGGTGTGGAAATGCAGCACGTCGAAATCATCCGCCCGCCGGCGCACTTCGTCGAGCATGATCAGGTGGGAGGGAATGGGATCCTTCACCGACGCGTCGAGACGCAGCGCCTGCTCGGAGCAACGCACCAGTTGCGCGCTCGTCATCGAATCGCCGCTCGCGAACAGCGTGACCTCGTGCCCCTGGCGGACGAGTTCCTCCGTCAGGTAGGAGACGATCCGTTCGGTCCCTCCGTAGAGCCTCGGCGGGCAGCGCTCGGCGAGGGGAGCGATCTGGGCTATTTTCACAGGTAATCCTCTTGGGAATGAAGCATCGACAACGAAACGCCACCGCGATGCGCCCGCGACGAAACCGTCTGAAAACGCATGACAGATGAAGAGCCCATCTCACTGCGCGCTGTCACAGGCGAGCGAACGGCAGGCTTTCAGCGCATGGTGCGGGCGCCCATGCAGCTGGCGGCGATGCATGCAGATCCTCGAGGGGCAGGACATGATGTGACGAGCTGCCACCGGTTGATTGGCAGAAGCGCAAGCAAGCTAGAGAACAGTTTTTCGGCGATCAAGGGGGTGAAATCGATATTTTGGCGCTCAAACGGCATCGCCGCCGCAAAGAGTGAATTTCCGATTGCGGACGGGCGCCGATCGCGGGAAACAGGGTGGCAGATCCGGAGCGCGGACATCGCGACATCCCTGCATGTCTCGATGTCCGCGCTTTGAATCGGCACGCGCGCAGATGGATGCGGACGGCATGTCCGTGCTCCCGCAAGCCGTCCCAGGACGAGGACCGACATGGCCGAAGACGATAAACGCGACGACTGGCGCAAGCTCGCCGAGCGGGAACTCAAGGCCTCGCCCGACACCCTGGTCTGGCACACGCCCGAAGGCATCGACATCAAGCCGGTCTACACCGAAGCGGATCTGGAGGATGCCGGCCATCTCGGCACGCTTCCCGGCCTGAAGCCCTTCGTGCGCGGCCCGCGCGCCACCATGTATGCCGGACGGCCCTGGACGATCCGCCAATATGCGGGCTTCTCCACGGCGGAGGATTCCAACGCCTTCTACCGCAAGGCGCTTGCCGCCGGGCAGAAGGGCCTGTCCGTCGCCTTCGATCTCGCCACCCATCGCGGCTATGACAGCGACCACCCCCGCGTCGTCGGCGATGTCGGCAAGGCCGGCGTCGCCATCGATTCGGTCGAGGACATGAAGATCCTCTTCGAAGACATCCCCCTGGCGGAGATGTCGGTCTCCATGACCATGAACGGCGCGGTGATCCCGATCCTCGCCGGCTTCATCGTCGCCGGCGAGGAGCAGGGCGTGCCGCGGGCCAAGCTCTCGGGTACCATCCAGAACGACATCCTCAAGGAGTTCATGGTCCGCAACACCTATATCTACCCGCCCGAACCTTCGATGCGCATCGTCGCCGACATCATCGACTATACGGCGCGGGAGATGCCGAAGTTCAATTCGATCTCGATCTCCGGCTACCACATGCAGGAGGCCGGAGCGACGCTGGTGCAGGAGCTCGCCTTCACCCTCGCCGACGGGCGGGAATATGTCCGGGCCGCCATCCGCAAGGGGCTCGACGTCGACGCCTTCGCCGGGCGGCTCTCCTTCTTCTTCGCCATCGGCATGAACTTCTTCATGGAGGCGGCCAAGCTGCGCGCGGCACGCCTCCTGTGGTCGCGCATCATGGAGGAATTCCAGCCGCGCAAGGCCGAATCGCTGATGCTGCGCACGCATTGCCAGACGTCCGGCGTGTCGCTGCAGGAACAGGACCCCTACAACAACATCGTGCGCACCGCCTATGAGGCGCTCGCGGCCACCCTGGGCGGCACGCAGTCGCTGCACACCAATTCGTTCGACGAGGCGATCGCCCTGCCGACGGAGTTCTCGGCCCGCATCGCGCGCAATACGCAGCTCATCCTGCAGCACGAGACCGGCGTCACCCGCGTGGTCGACCCGCTGGCGGGCTCCTATTATGTCGAAAGCCTCACGAGCCAGCTGGCCGACAAGGCGTGGGCGCTGATCGAGGAGGTCGAAGCCAGGGGCGGCATGACGCAGGCCGTCGCCAGCGGCTGGCCCAAGCGCCTGATCGAGGAGGCGGCGACGCGCCGGCAGGCGGCGGTGGACAAGGGCGAGGAGGTCATCGTCGGCGTCAACAGATACCGCCTCGAGCAGGAGGATGCGATCGGCATCCTGGAGATCGACAACAGCGCGGTGCGGCAGGCGCAGATCGAGCGGATCGACCGGACCAGGCGCCTGCGCGATCCCGGCGCGGTCGCGGCCACCCTCGCCGCGCTGGAAACTGTCGCCCGTACCGGAACGGGCAACATCCTGGAAGCGGCGGTGGCGGCGGCCCGCGCCCGCGCGACCGTCGGCGAGATCTCGGACGCGATGCGGCGGGCCTTCGGCGACCACACCGCGACACCCGAAGTGGTGCACGACGTCTACGGCCGCTCCTATGCGGACGAGCCGGAATACCGCATGCTGGTGTCCCGCCTCGGGGATTTCGCCGCCACGCTGGGCCGGCGGCCGAGGATCATGGTGGCCAAGCTCGGCCAGGACGGCCATGACCGCGGCGCCAAGATCATCGCCTCGGCCTTCGGCGACATCGGCTTCGAGGTGCTGGTCGGTCCCTTGTTCCAGACGCCCGCGGAAGCGGCCGACCAGGCCATCGCCGCCAAGGTCGACGTCGTCGGCGTCTCCTCCCTCGCCGCGGGGCACAAGACGCTTCTGCCGCAGCTCGTCGACGCCTTGAAGGAGAAGGGCGCGGCACATGTCCTGGTGATCTGCGGCGGCGTGGTGCCGCGGCAGGACTACGAGTTCCTCCTCGATCACGGCGTCGCGGCGGTCTTCGGCCCCGGCACGCCGGTGCTCGACGCCGCCCGCGCCGTGCTCGACCTCCTGGAAGGCCGCCCCCGCAACCAGTGAGCTGGCGCCCCCTTATCCCCCGAGCCTCGCGCGGCATGCGAGCACCGGCGGCGCCAGGAGGCCCGAAGCCTCCGGCCCGTCCGGCTGGTAGGGCGTGCCGGCGTAGAACTCGTTGGCGGCGGTGCTGAAGACCTCGATGCCGAGGACGTTGGGCCCGGCCGTGAGGAGGCCGCGCGGGATGGGATAGCGATAGGGCGCATAAGCGCGGCGCCCGAGGAAGACGCCGTTCAGCGTCACGGCGGCGCCCGCGCGCAGGGCGGGCAGGTTCAGCTCCCACGCCGCATCGTGCGGGACCGGTCCGGCCCCGGTATCGCCGAGGGTGAAGGCGCAGGCATAGAGGCCGACGCCCGACAGGGTCGGGAAGCCCTGGCGTTCCCAGCCGCGATCGACCTCGACCGGCACGGGCTCGGCGTCGTCGAAGCGCAGCGTCCAGTTCTCCTTCAGCGCGACCGCGAAGCCGTCGCCCGGCGCTGCGTCTCCCGCCGGTGCCGCCGCCGTCACCGAGGGCGGCCGCCCCCTGCCCTTCTCGATGCGCAGGCAGAGAAGCTCGTTCTGCTCCATTGCGAAGGTGAGCGCGCGCGTGCCGCCGGCACCGCCCTCGAGCGGAACGGCTTCGATCGTCCCGGCTGCCGGGTTCCAGCGGCTGACGGCGCAGGCGCCGTCCGGCAGCGTGACCGAAACCCGCCGCTCGCAAGCCTGGTCGTTGAAGGCGGCCACGCGCCAGCCGCTCTCCTCCGCGCCGGCCCATCGCCACAAGGGAAGCGCATCCGTAACAGCGATGTCGGGAGAGACGGAGGCCGCCGCGCGGAACGCGGCGAGCCAGCCTGCGCCGGGAACGGTCGCCTCCTCGCCCGCGAAACCCGGCGGAAGCGGCAGGCCGCGCTCGGCTCCGGCCTCCCGGCTCTCCGCCAGGCGGTTCGGGACAGGCCGGGCGAATGTCAACTGCCCGCCGCCGGCGGCGAAAGCCGCGAGGGCCGCCAGCGTGGCCGCATCCGGCAGCACGGCCGCGCCGGGCAGGATGATGTGCCGGTAGGCGCCCGACCGCAGGCGAAGCCCGCCCTCCTCGATCACGCCGCCGGCAAGCGCGCGGTCGTCGACGACGTCGAAGCCGATGCCCTCTTCCGACAGGAAGCGCGCCCAGGCGCCGAACAGGGTGTTGCAGGGGTGCCCGCCGCCCTCGGCCCAGATCGTGCTGAGCGGATAGACCAGCGCCACCGTCCGCAGCGGCGCGGCATCCTCCATGAACGCCGAAAGACGGGCGCTCTCGGCCGCAAAATCCGCGAACAGGGGAAACCATGGCTCGAAATTGATGCCCGGCGGGAAATCGAAGCGCGGATTGGAGAAGGGCTCGCTGTCCCCATCGCTTCCGCTCGTCTGGTAGAAGGCGTGGAACAGGAACTGCCTCGCGCCGAAGAGGTGGTGGCGCAGCGCCTGGGCGCGGATTTCTTCGAGCGTCAGCCCCCACAGGCCCGCGGCGAAGGGCACCCTGGGGTCGCGCGCCGCCGAATATTGCTCGACGATGCAGCGCGAACGGCCGCTGGCGCGCGCCACCGAATCCCCCATCCGGGCGCTGATCTGCGGCCCGTAATTCGAGGCGTCCACCGTGGTGTGGGTGCGGAAGGCCTCGACGCCGAAATAATCGACGCCGAGCGTCGTGCGGCTGTCGAGCGAGGGAAAGCCGTCCGCCAGTCCCCAGCCGCCGACATGGGCGAGGAGTTCGTGGCCGGCGAGGCCGAGCCCGTGCTGCCGCGTCCAGGCCGACAGCGCGCCGAGGAACGTCTGGTGCAGCATGCCGTTGTAGAGCGCGAAATAGGCGGCGCGCAGCCCTGTCGTCGCCGGGCCTATCGGCCGGATCAGGCTCAGCAGGACGACGCCGTAGGGCACGCCGAGCCCGGCCGCTGCCGCGACGAGGCGGTCGGCGTGGAGCAGGCTGTTGCCGAGATCGCCCGCATGCTGCTTCCAGCGGTAGAAGCCGCAATAGGGATGGTCGAAGAACATGTATTTGACGGGATCGCCGAAGAAGTCGCCGATCGCGGCGCGATACGGCTCGTAGCCCACCTCGATGAATCGCCGCGCCGTCTCCGGCAGCAGATAATTGACCAGCCGCGACGTCCGGCAGCGGGCCGACACGAAGACGGCGACATGCCAGTCCGGCGGCACTTCCGCCATGTCGGCGAGGATCTCGCAACCCTCGTCGCCGGTCGCGAGAAAGCGGGCGGTGACCTCGCGGACCACCGCGGGATCGGCGATATCGGGCGGATAGGCGACTGCCGAGACGATGCGCCATTCGTCCCAGGCGACGCGGCCCTCCTCGTAGCACCATGCCATGCCGGCCCGTCCCAGCCCCTCCATGAAGAAGGAGACGATGCCGCCGACGCTTGCCCGGCCGTCCGCGCCGGTCACCTCGGTCCAGAACAGATGGCGCTCGCGCAGCGCGTCATGTCCGGCGACCGTCCGGCCACCGGCATGGCCTGACATCCAGCTGTAGTCGTCATAGATGCCGACCTCGATGCCGAGGCGCTTCGCCTCGCCGACCGCGAAGCGATAGGCGTCGAGATGGTCCTCGCCGAGATAGAGCTCGCGCGGAAAAGCGAGCCTCGCCTGGATCAGCACGGTGCGGAACCCGGCATCGAGCATCGCGCCCAGCTGCGCCGCGATCACCGCGCGCGACGGGATATTGTGCCAGAACCAATAGGTCGAAGGCCAGAATGCCGTGGAAGGAGACGCAAACCACGCCGGCGCGGGCTCGGATGGGACGAGAACTGGAAGCCTCGGGGCGACGATATCCTGCATGTCTTTCCTCCCGATGCCTCCCCCTCAATGGTGTTTGCGATCAACGGTCAAGGCAACGCCGGTGCGCCCGCATATAAGGCGCCGTCACCGATGCGGCCACCAGCGAAAGCGTGGCGAGCCGCCCGGGATCATTGTCACGCGGTGTCGGTGAGGACGACGAGGCGGAGCGGCGGGCTCCGCAGGATTTCGTCGCGGATGAGGCGTTACCGCGTCTTGATCGCCGACATCGTGCCGGCCCGCGCCGCCGCAGGTTGGGCGAGCAAACCGATCTTCGATTCGACGAGGTCGGCCAGCCTGCCGGGCGTCATCCCGAAATGCGCCAGCGCGCCGGGCACGCTCTTTTCCATCCAGGCGACGGCCTGCGCGATCACCGCCGACCTGGTGTCGATCGTGAGGCTATTGGCGGTGGCACCGAGGCGGGACAGCGCCATGTTCACGCCGGTCATCGCCGCGCTGTGGAGCGCTTCGCGGTGCGCCTGGTCGATCTTCACGCCGGTCCAGCGCTGGAGGGCCGACGCTGCCCAGGCGATCAGCGCCGTGACGAGCGCGCCGAGGCCCGACACGAGATAGGGCTCGACGATCTGGAACAGCGGGCCGGCCGAGACGGTGGTGTCCGGCCCGGCGGCGAGGGAGGCGAGCGATGCCGTGATCATGCCGCGGCTCCGTCGTCATCGAGGG
This sequence comes from Labrys monachus, assembly GCF_030814655.1. Classification (NCBI taxonomy): domain Bacteria; kingdom Pseudomonadati; phylum Pseudomonadota; class Alphaproteobacteria; order Hyphomicrobiales; family Xanthobacteraceae; genus Labrys; species Labrys monachus. Next base: position 1,034,876 of record NZ_JAUSVK010000001.1, on the reverse strand, counting down.
CGTTCTGCAGCTTGGCGCGCAGGGCGCTCTCCTTGGCCTGGAGGGCCGCCCAGTCTTCGGCCGTCGGGTCCTTCCCGTTCATCACCGACGACACGATGTTGACGATGAAGGGCGTGACGTCCTCGCCCGCCTTGACGATGAGCGGGATGAGGGCCGAAGCGGCCTGGAGGAATTCGAGAATTGCGGGGGACATGGGAGCCTCACTTGTAAAGGGCGATGGCGGTTTCGGCGTTGGAGATCGCCAGCTGCGCCGCCTGGAACAGCGCGCTGGCGTCCAGCTTCGGATTGGCGATCACGAAGGCCTGCAGGTCGTCGAGCGCCTTCTGGGCGACCTTGTCGACCTTCTGGAGTTGCCGGATGACGCTCGCTTCGGAGCACGGCGCCGTGGTCGTGAAATGCGCATCGGCAGCGCAGCGCGGCAGCTGCGCGTAGTTGGCGGCCGGCGCCAGGAAGGCCGCGTCATAGCCGTTGCGCAGCGTGTAGACGGCCTTGGGCGAGATGTTGTTCGTGGTGCCGGCGGCGATGCCGCCGACGATCGAGCAGCCGCCGAGCGGCAGAGCGAGCGCGAGCAGCGCCAGCCCGAGAAGACGGGAGAGCATGGGGGATATCTCTGTTTCGGGGATTTGCCCGGAGCCGCCGGGCGCGGGTTTCGATCAGCCGATCATCGCCAGGGCGGCCGCCTGCACCGACGCCATGCGGTTCGACCAGCCGCGGCCGAAGGTCAGCCACTGCTTGAGGCGGCGCAGGAAGCCGAGACGCTGGGCGCAGAGACGCTCGATCAGCGCGGCGCGGTCGTTGATGCCGGCGACGGCGCCCAGGGTGACGAGCCCGATATGCCCGTCGACGGGCGAGGCCGGCAGCGCGCGCTGCAGCCATTTCACACCCTGCACCGGCCCGCTGTTCACGGCCGCATCGAACACGGCATAGTCGATGCCCGGCGGCAGCTCGTCGCCACGGATCGCATCCCAGTATTGGTCGCGGTAGATCGCCGTGACGTCGGCCATGCCGATGCTGCGCACCGACTGCCGCAGCTGGTTCCTGCGGGCGCGCCAGCCGTCGTAAACCGCCTGCGTGATGCCGAAATTCGTCGCCCCGCCCGGATCGCGCGGGTTGTTGACGTAGCCGCCCTCGGATTTCAGGACGAGCGAAAGCGCGCGCTGGAAATTCTCTGCGCTCATGGGAGCCTCAATAAAAAAGCCGCCCGAAGGCGGCGACAAGGTGACGGGGCGAAAGGCGTCAGGCGGCGGACGGCCAATGGCCAGCGGCAACCGCGCCGCATCTACCTTGCCGGACAGGAGAGGGCTGTCGGACAGGAGAGGGCTGGGCGTAGCGACGCGACTGGTGCTATAGAGGCGGGCAAGTGATGCTCGCCCCGGAGGGAATGGTGATGATCAATATTACTTTCGTGATTGCGGGGAACACCCCCGGAGCTCCAACGCCCGCAATATATATTGACGCCGCTAAACGATTTGTGAAGACATACGTCGATTTTCCCGCAGACTATGAACACAGACTGTTTTTAGTAAATTCCAATGGCGGATATACTCCAGAAATAGCCGATATATTTCGAAATGTCCCTCACGAAGTAATCGAATATCCCGCCAGTGGGTGGGACATTGGTGCGCATATATTCGCGGCCTATCTCATGAAGCCCGACGATTGGATAATGTGCTTTTCGTCGTGGGCCCATTTTAATAGACGTGGCTGGCTTCGTGCATTTGTCGACGCCAGGACGAAATTCGGAGACGGTCTGTACGGTTCGACGAGTTCATTCGAGCGCAATCCGCATATCCGAGGAACCGGCTTCTTTGTGCGGTGCGAGAGGATGCACAGATACCCGCATGGCTGTAACAGCAAAGAGGAGTCGTGGGAGTTCGAATCTGGGCCGGACAGCCTATCGCAATGGTGCCTCCGGCAAGGTTATGGGGCCTGGCTGGTGACCCCAGATACAGTAGTGCCATTAGAAAAATCTCGTAATCTTCCTAATATTTATCGCAGAGGCGATCAGTCCAATATTTTGACTTTTGACAAGCATACCGACATCTTCGAGAGGTCGTCTGAAAAAGAAAGAAAGATGCTTTCGAGGGATGCCGAAGGATACGTTCGGCGAAAGAAGCTTTCTCGCCGCATAAAGTCCTGGATCAGGAAATTCTTGGCAGCCCCTCCCCGGCAGAGCAGGGCCCCAAACGCCTGAGAAGCGACGCACAGGAAAGAAACCTGGGATTTCAGGCTAGCTAATCGATAACCGCCGGCGCTATGGCGGTTGCCGGTGCCTGAGAGGCCTGCGGGTAGGGTTGCAAGCGGGCAAACCGCGTTCGCAGAAAGGCCAGGACAGGCCGCTCGAAGGCAAAGAAGAAGCCGAGCCCGAGGAATATCGATGTGATGAAGGTTGCAGGGCGATGGTGCGGGGCCGAGAGAAACCCACGATACACGACCCAGTGGAATACATAGATCGAATAGGATGCCTCCCCCAGCCCCTGCAGAACGAAGGTCTTCAGAATCTTCCTTTCCGGGCCGAAGACCAGGGCGACGAAGATCAAGGTCGCAGGTAGGCACCAGGCGATCAGCCGTAGCCAGATCTGTCCATTGAACTCGCCCAGCAAGGCTATCAGACCAACCATCAAGATACCGGCCAGCAGGAGGTAATTCGCGGGTAAGCGCGTCAATCGGGCCCCTTCGCAATAGGCGACTCCAAGCAGGACCCCTGCCGCAAAATCCAACACGATCGGGTCCGCATAGGCGCTTATAAAAGGCACATATGGGCCCACGACCGTCACCAGGAGCAAAGCGCCTATCACGGCCGCCGCTGCCTGTCTCATAGGCAAGCAGAGCATGGCGGCAAATATTGCGTAGAAGAACACCTCGTATATGAGCGTCCAGCCTGGATTGATAATAGGTCGATCCGCCAGGGGGATGAGAAGTATAGACCCGATGAGATTGGGCATGTCCGGAAGGCCGAGCAGCAAAATGATTAAGGCCGTAGCCGCCCAATAGACCGGATAAATTCGTATCAATCTTCTTTCGATAAAGGGAAATATCGACCTACCGGATCCAAACATCGGCTTGGACGCATAGACCATCGTAAATCCAGAGATCACGAAGAATAGATCTACGCCGGCACCACCGATGTTGAAGGATTCCCAGGAATGCCTAGCCACGACCATCAGTGCCGCCACCCCGCGCAACGCCTGAATTGCGTCAATCTTCCCTTTTTTCATGAAGGCTGCACCCCGCATAGTTCTTAACGGCTATGCCCCAGTTCCGTTGCTTTAATTCCTTCGTTCCCATAGCGCATACGGAGATGCTAGACAATTGTCGCCGATGGATCAACAGCAAGAAGCGCGCTTCTTCCGCAAAGATCAGGGCACCGCAGCGTCAAAACCTCTGAGCGAAGGCGGCGAGATCGGCGTCGAGCGCGGGCCAATGGCTGTCCGCGGTGTAATCCGCAACGCCGACCAGGGCGGGGCAGGCGGTGCGCATCGCCGCAATCCAACGCATCGCCCGGTTGAACAGCAGCAGGTCGGCATGCTCGTCGGTCGTAAGCGTGCCGCCGGTCGCCACCATCGCATTGATGTTGTTCACATAGCCGTTGATGTTAGACTGCGCCTCAAGCGACGCCACAGCGAGAATGCGGCGTTTGCATTCGGCCTTGACGTCGTCGAGCGTGGGCAACAGGGCGGCTGGGATGGCTGGCGGCGAGAAGGTTCCGTCACCGTTCTGCGTGAATCCTCCGAAGACCATATCCGAGGCCTCTACATAGCCGGGGAATGATTCGTACGCGATGTTGTCCACCACGCCGTTGCTGAGTAAGGCATATTTCATTACGGAACCTTCCAGATCATGAGTTCGGTATAGATTTCGATACCGAGAGAATTTGCGGCGCCAAGTCCGTTGGTGGTCGCGAGTGAAAACTGATGTCTGACCTGCACCACTTTGGCTGAGCTAATCGTGAACGCCGCCTCACCGACAGATGCTGCCATGTCCAGGTAGGTCGGATCGCTATACATATGCCGGCCGCGACCGATTTCAGCTCCATCAGTCACATTGTAGAGCACACTCTGATGGGTCTGGCACTTGTAGCCCGGCGCTGCCCATGTCGCGAAATACGTGCCAGCCGGCAGCGTGACTTGGTTGGAGGCGAGTGACGCACCCGACAGGACATTCCGCTTCACCGTGTTAAGGGTCCGCGTTGTGGCGCTACCTGTGACCGAGGAGCCTCCGCCGGTGCCTGATGCTTGCTCTTCACGCACCCAGACATCCGGAGCCGAGGACGCGAGAATGCTGATCGCCGCCTTCGTCCCCGCCGGATCCATATAGACACCCGTGGCCGTCCCGCCCTGGGCCTCCGTCGTGGTCGCTGCGCGGGGCGTGACGGCGGCGCGCCAGGCGGTGCCGTTGGACCACAGCATGGCTTCGGTGCCCTGCGGCAGGGCGAGTGTCGTGGCGCCCTCGATCGTCTCGCTGCCGTTGCCGTCCAGGGTCAGTGCGCCGGCGCCGATATTGCGGAAGAAGAAGGCCTCGCCCGAGGCGGAAGCGGCCGTCGGCAGCGTGAAGGTGATCGCGCTCGCCTTGTTGGCGACGAGCATGCCGCCGGCGTCGGCCGTGGTCACCGTATAGTCGGCGGTCTTGATGGTTTCGACCAGCTTGGAGAAGAACCCCACGGCCGTGGTCGCGGCCTTCGCGTCGAGCGAGGATTGCAGGTTGGCGACGGTGCTGATCGCCTGCGTTCCCGTATGGTTGGTCCGGTTGAACGCATCGGCGGCCTTGCCCTGCGGGTCATAGGTCGCGGCCAGCATGTCGCCCGTGCCGGTGCCCGCCGTGCCTTTGGCCGCCATCAGGCTCCAGGCCGTCTGCCAGGATGCGCCGACGCCCGGCTGCGTGGTCGAACCCGCCGTGTGGGCGAGGATGCAGAAATAGGACGAGCCGCCGTTCTGCACGGCGTCCGCCACGGCATAGGCCGTGCCGGTGGCCCATTGCCCCTTCCAGCTGATCCTCGACTGTGCCGCGCTCGCGGCGGCGGCTGTAGCGGAGGCCCCCGCATTCGTCGCCGATGTCCCCGCGCTCGATGCCGCCGCCGAAGCGCTCGCCGCGCTCCCGGAAGCGGCGGAGGCCGCGCCCTGGGCCGTTGCCGACGACGAAGCGGCGCTATCCGCCGAAGCCTGCGCGGCCGCCGCCAGGCCGTCCAGCACGGGCGTGACCGCCGCCAGCTGGCCGACCGTCACGGCGCTGGAGGTCTGCGTGCCGTCGGCAAGGTTGGCGAGTTCGTTGCCGCCGGCATCGAGCGTGCCGGCGCCGGGCGTGTCGGTCTCGCGCAGGGTGATGCCGCGGGCGACCCGCTCATAGAGCCGCTGCATCATCATGGTGAGCCGGTCGAAGGCGCCGTTCGCCGTCGCCGCCGGCAGCGGTCCGCCGTCCTGCAGGTTCATGGGCTGCGTCAGCGGCACGTCGCGGTAGATCACTACGGTGACGCCGGAGGCCGGCGCCGTCGTGAACGTCACCGTGCCGCCGGCCGGGTTGCCGGCGCCGGAGACCGTATAGTCGGTGCCGAGCACCTGGAGGGTTTGGGTGCCGTCGGGCGCGCGCAGCAGCGCCACCAGGTCGGAGGCTGCGGTGAAGGGAATGGAAAAGGCGAAGGCGGTGTTCAGCCCGTCGCCGCCATAGGAGCGGCGATTGTCGTTGGTCGTAATGGACATCGATGCCTCGGGAACCCAGGTCGCGAGTGGAAGGGAAAGACAGGGGTGCGGGATGTCGTTGCGCGGAACAGGGCGTGCGCGTGCGGGGACTGCGATGGTCGGGGACCATCGTCCGGGTGGAATGCGTCGAAGGAAGCGGAAATGCGGACGCCTGCGAGGCCGCCCCCCCTTCGACGAAGTTCAACGGGGCGCGGAAAAGCCCCTTTCCAAGATGAAACCCGTTTTCCTCGAGCCTGAAAGGCTCGGGTCAAAATAAAGCCCCGGCCGCTGAAAGCAGACCGGGGCACAAATCTCTATCGTTCTTAAAAGATAACATCTGCCCACGAAGCGAGTCAACGCGAGCGCAGAAATAATCAGCGGCTGGCCTGGACGGCTGCCTTCAGGATACGGATGAAATCGGTATAGAAGCCCCGCGCGGTATGCGCCTCATGGGTGAGGAAGGCGAGTTCCACCGACATTCGCGGCTGCGTCCGCCGCAGGAAAAGCCCGTCCTTCGCCATGCTCCGTGCCGTCAGCTCGTCGACGATGGCGGCGCCCCCGCCGGCAGCCGCGAAGGCGCAGGCGAGGAAATAGGTCTGCACCTCGACGGCCGGATTGTAGGGATGGCCGGCTGCCTCGAGATTGCGGGCGATGAGGTCGCCGATCTTGTCGCTGCGCGAAATGCCGACCAGTTCGGAACTGTCGATCTCGGTGAGGCGGACGTCCCCTCCCGGCACGGCGCTGAAATGGACGAGGTCCACTTCGGCGAGCACCTGCGTCCGCAATCCCGGATGCTCGCTCGGGAACAGCGTCACGGCGAAATCCAGCCGGCGCGCGTGCAGGGCGGCGACGAGGGCGTCGATGTGGTCGGTCTCGACCTCGCAGGTCACCGCCGGATAGTTGCGCCGGAACGCCCCGATCACCCGGGGCATGATCGACAGCCCGAGGCTCGGCAGGCAGCCGATATGCAGCCGCCCCTCCGGAAAGCGGCGCAGATTCGCCGACAGCGTCCTGAGCTGCTCGAGCCCCCGATGCAGCTTCGCCACCTCGACATGCAGCACCTCCGCCTCGACTGTCGGCTGCAGGCGACCCTTCACGCGCTCGAACAGCTTGAAGCCGAGCGAGATCTCGGCGTGCTGCAGGACCTTGCTCGCCGCCGGCTGCGAGACACCGAGCAGGGCCGCCGCCTTGCTGATGGAGCCCGTCTGCTTGACGGCGTGGAAAACCTCGATGTGACGGAGCCGCATGGGCCTCTCCCGATTGCCCCTGCACATAACCCAAGGTTATTGATACCGTCCATAATGCGTTTTGACCCGGCGTCGTCTTTTGACGAAATTCACAGGAATGATCCGGGGAACGGCCCAGTTTGCAACAGGCCTCGCTCAATCTCCCGGACGCCGTCATAACCGCCATGCGGAACCAGAAGAGAAGCCATCCATGTCCAAAGCCTCTGCTCCCGTGCCATTCCTGAAAGGCGCCTTCCTCGGCGCCCTCATGGTATCGGCCGCGACGCTCGCGCCCGCCCAGGCCTCGACCTTCCGCCTGGGGGTTTTCGCCGATGCCCTGACGATCGACCCGATCGCATCGAGCGACAATGCTTCCATCTGGCTGGAGTTGCAGGTCTACGACCAGCTCGTCCGCCCGAGCGAGGACGGCACCAGGCTGGAGCCGGGCATCGCCGAATCCTGGACGATTTCGCCCGACGGCAAGCAATTCCGCTTCAAGCTGCGGCCCGACGCCAAGTTTTCCGACGGCCAGCCGGTCACGGCGGCCGACGTCGCCTTCTCGCTCCAGCGGGCCTCCAGCGAGAAATCCGAATGGGCGCGCTTCTTCAAGCCGATCACGCATTACGACGTCGTCGACGACCACACGATCGTCATGACGCTCGACAAGCCGTTCACGCCGATCCTGAACAATCTCGCGCTGTTCAGCGCCTCGATCCTGCCGGCCAAGCTCGTCGAGGCTCAGGGCGCCGCCTTCTTCGACCATCCGATCGGCTCCGGCCCCTTCGTGCTCAAATCCTGGAGCCGTGGCCAGGGCCAGGAACTCGAGAAGAACCCGAATTACTGGGAGAAGGGCAAACCGGCGATCGACGGCGCCTCCATCGAGGTCGTGCCCGAGGACAATTCGCGCGTCCTGAAGCTGAAGGCCGGCGAGCTCGACGCCATCATCAACGTGCCCTTCAACCAGGCCGAGAGCCTCAAATCGGATCCGGACGTCCAGGTCGGCGTCGCGCCGGTTTTCCGCATCGATCTCGTGCAGCTCAACACCACCCGCAAGCCCTTCGACAACAAGGCGGTCCGCCAGGCGCTGAACTACGCGCTCGACAAGGCGGCGATCGTCAAGGGCATCCTGCGCGGCAACGCCAAGCCGGCGACCTCCTCCATTCCCGTCATGGCCTATCACGACAGCGCGCTGAAGCCCTATCCGCTCGATCTCGCCAAGGCGAAGGCGCTGCTGGCCGAAGGCGGTGTGCCCGACGGCTTCAAGACCAGCATGCTCGTTTCGGCCGGCGACGCCACCGAGCGCCAGGTCGCCAGCGCGATCCAGGCCTCGCTCAAGAAGATCGGCGTCGACGTCGCCTTGCAGACGATCGAGGACAGCTCGCAGTTCAGCACCACCAAGAGCGGCAATTACGAGATGTCGCTGAGCTACGCCACCAGCGACACCATCGATCCCGACCAGCTGGTCGGCTTCACCGCCGTCAATCCCGAACGGGCCAATGCCTTCCACACGCAGTGGAAGAGCGACCGGGTCAACGAGCTCTACGCGGCCGAACGGGCGACGCCGGACGGGCCGGAGCGCGGCAAGCAGTTCCAGGAGATCGAACAGATCGTGCATGACGGCGCGCCCTTCATCTTCCTCTACACGCCGAATGCGCCCTATGCGGCCCGCAAGAACGTCAGCGGCTTCGAGGTGCTGCCGACGGCGAATTATTCGCTCAAGAACGTCGTCGTGAAGTAGAGGCAGCATGGCGCGTGTCCCGCCGGACGGTGGGACGCGTGCCGTTGCCCGGAACCCATCATGAACGTCGTCTTCTTCAGCCTTTCGCGCCTGCTGCAGCTGATCCCCGTGCTCCTCGGCATCACGCTCGTCGCCTTCCTGCTGCTGCGGGTGATGCCGGGCGATCCGGCGACGTTGATGCTGGGCAGTCGCGGCACGCCGGAGGACATCGCCGCGCTCACCCGGCAGCTCGGCCTCGACCGGCCGCTCTGGCTGCAATATCTCTCCTTCCTCAGTGACATCGTGCAAGGCAGCTTCGGCCGCTCCATTGCCTACAAGACGCAGATCGGCCCGCTGCTGATCGAAAGACTGTGGCCGACGCTAGCGCTCGTCGGGCTCAGCACCGTCTTCGCGCTGATCATGACGGTGCCGCTCGCCCTCTACACCGCGGTGCGCCGCAACAGCCTCGCCGATCACGCCGTGAAGTTCTTCTTCGTCGCCGCCATGTCGATGCCGCCCTTCTGGCTCGGCGTGCTGCTCGTCCTGCTGCTGTCGATCGTCTTTCCGGTGTTTCCCGTGTCGGGCTACGGCAAAGACTGGCTCGACCGGCTGCATCATCTCACGCTGCCTGCGATCATCATCGCGCTCGGCACCGCGGCCCTGACCATCCGCTCGCTGCGCAGCTCGGTCATCGCGGTGCTCGGCGCCGATTATGTCGATACCGCGCGCGCCAAGGGCCTGCCGGAAGGCACCGTGATCTGGCGCCACGTGCTGCGCAACTCGCTGACCTCGACGATCTCGGTGCTGGCCGTCCATACGTCCTGGGTCATCGGCGGCACGGTGGTGATCGAGACGGTGTTCGGCATTCCCGGCCTCGGCTCGCTGCTCGTCTCCTCGATCAGCGCGCGCGACTATCCTCTCGTCCAGGGGCTGACGGTCACCTTCGCCGTCCTCGTCGTGCTGATCAACCTGCTTGCCGACATCGCCTATTCCATCGTCGATCCGCGCGTGAGCCTGTCATGAGGCGGCTCGTCGGCGAGGAGACGATACGGCGCTTCGCGCGCAACCGCAGCCTGCAGGTCGGGCTCCTCATGCTGGCGATGATCGCCGTCGCCAGCCTCCTCGGGCCCTCGCTGGTGCCCTATGATCCGCTCGAGCTCGATTTCGGCAATGTGCTGCAGGCCCCGACCCTGCAGCATTGGTTCGGAACCGACGATCTCGGCCGCGACGTGCTGGCGCGGGTGGTCGCGGCCGGCCAGGTCGACATGCAGGTCGTCTCGATCTGCGTGCTGCTGCCCTTCCTGATCGGCAGTTCGATCGGGCTCGTCTCCGGCTATTTCGGCGGCTGGATCGATCTCCTGATCATGCGTTTCGTCGACATCCTCTGGGCATTTCCCTTCTATGTGCTGGTCATCAGCATCGTCGGGGCGCTCGGCCCGAGCACGACCAACATCTACCTGGCCTTTTCGCTGGTGGTGTGGATCTCCTTCGCCCGCATCGTCAGGGGCGAGGTCCTGCTGGCGCGGCGGCTCGAATATACCCAGGCCGTCTCGGTGCTCGGCTACAGCCATGCCCGCATCATGCTGCGCCATGTCCTGCCCAACGTGATCACCCCGGCGATCGTCTTCATGATGGCGGATGTCGTGTTGACCATCCTCGGCGTCACCTCCCTCGGCTTCCTCGGCCTCGGCATCCAGCCGCCGACGCCGGAATGGGGCGTGATGATCGCCGACGGCCGCAATTTCATCCAGGACGGCTGGTGGATCTCGCTGTTCCCCGGCCTCGCCATCATCTTCGTCGGCGTCACCTTCACCCTGATCGGCGACGGGCTGGACGATTTCCTGAGGCCGAAGGCATGAGCGGGGCCAACGATATCGCGATCGCGGTCGAAGACCTGCGCGTGACCTTCGGCAAGCCGCCGCATGCGGTCACCGCCGTCGACGGCGTCAGCTTCGCCATCCGCCAGGGCGAGATCTTCGGCCTCGTCGGCGAATCGGGCTGCGGCAAGAGCGTCACCTGCCGCTCGCTGATCCAGCTCTTCGGCGGCGCGCGGCCGGCATCGATCGAAGGCATGATCGCCTTCGGCGGTCGCGACCTCGCCCGGCTCGCGCCGAGGGAGTTCGTCGACATCCGCGGCAGCCAGATCGCCATGATCTTCCAGGACCCGATGTCGGCGCTGAACCCGACGATGCGCATCGGGCGCCAGATCGAGGAAGGGCTGCGCCGCCACGAGAAGCTCACCGCCCGCCAGGCGCGGACGCGGGCGATCGATCTTCTGAAATCGGTCGGCGTCACCGCGCCGGAGCGCCGCCTCGAAGCCTATCCGCATGCCTTCAGCGGCGGCATGCGCCAGCGCGTCCTCATCGCCATCGCCCTGGCGTGCCGCCCGAAGCTGCTCATCGCCGACGAGCCGACGACGGCGCTCGACGTCACCGTGCAGGACCAGATCCTCAAGCTCATCCTGGCGCTGCGCGCCGAAACCGGCATGGCGGTGCTCTTCGTCACCCACGATCTCGGCGTCGTCGCCCAGACCTGCGACCGCGTCGGCGTGATGTATGCCGGCCGCATCGTCGAGCTCGCCGAAACGGACCGGCTCTTCGCCAATCCCGCGCATCCCTATACGCGGGCGCTCCTCAACGCGCTGCCGGCGCATGCGGGCCGCTCGGGCCGGCTGCAGCCGATCGGGGGCGCCCCGCCCAACCTCGCCTCGCCGCCGCCCGGATGCCGCTTCCATCCGCGCTGCCGCCATGCCGTGCCGGCCTGCGAGAGCACGCAGCCGCCGCTCGTGGCGATCGAGCCGGGCCATGCCGGCGCATGCCTGAGGATCGGAGAGCTGGCATGAACCTCCCCTCCTCCGCGCCGCTCCTCTCGGTCCGCCATTTGTCCAAGACCTTCGTCCTGCCGCGCAACAGCCGGGATCTCCTCACCGGCGCGCCCAGGCAGCGCCTGCAGGCCCTGCGCGACGTCTCGCTCACCGTGCAGCCCGGCGAGATCCTCGGCATCGTCGGCGAATCCGGCTGCGGCAAGAGCACGCTCGGCCGCTGCCTCGCCGGACTGGAAACGCCGGACCAGGGCGACCTCTTGTGGCAGGGCGAAAGCCTGTCGGCCATGCGGAGCCGCCGGGAACGGGCACGGCGCATCCAGATGGTGTTCCAGGATCCCTATGCCTCGCTCAATCCGCGCATGTCGCTCGGGCAGATGCTGGAGGAGGTCCTCCATGTCCACGGCCTCGCCGGCGATGCCGCCGAGCGCCGCGAGAGGGTCGACGAATTGCTGCTGATGGTCGGGCTGACGCCGCTCCTCAAGGACAGGCTGCCCCACGCCATCAGCGGCGGCCAGCGCCAGCGCATCAGCATCGCCCGCGCCCTGGCGGTCGAGCCGCAATTGCTGGTCGCCGACGAGCCGGTTTCGGCCCTCGACGCCTCGGTGCAGGCCCAGATCATCAACCTCCTCGAAGATCTGCGCGCCCGTCTCGGCATCGCGATCATCTTCATCGCCCACGACCTCAACGTGGTCCGTCACATCAGCGACCGCATCGCGGTGATGTATCTCGGCGAGGTCGTCGAAACCGCCGTGACCGAGACGCTGTTCGGCCGGCCCGAGCATCCCTACACCCGCGGCCTTCTCGCGGCGATCCCGATGCCGGATCCGCGGCTTCGCACCAACGTCCCGAGCCTTGCGGGCGAGCTTCCCGATCCCCTCCACCCGCCCGAGGGCTGCAGCTTCTCGACCCGATGCCCCCATGTCGTCGAGGCATGCGGCATGCGGCATCCTGCCCTGCTCCCGGAGATCGGCGAGCACGCCGTCCGCTGCCTCAATCCGGCGGCCTCCACGCAATTCGCATTTGCCGGGGGCGCGACCCACCCAACACAGGAAATCGACTGATGTTCTTCCGGAAATCGGCGCCGATCGACGCGATCGGCGAGGAGATCGTGCGAGCGACGCTGGAGCGGTTCGGCGAGCACGGCCTCGATGCGGACAGGTTCGCCCTCACGATGCTGCTCCACCCGGCCGCGGGCAGGGCCTTCGGCGAAGGCGCGACTCTGCCCGAGGGTTATTCCTACCGCGGCGGGGAGCCTTTCTATCCCTGCAGCGTCGTCAAGATGTTCTACCTCGTCGCGGCGCAGGCGGCTTTCGAAGCAGGCCGCGTCGCCGAGACGGCGGAACTCGATCGCGCCATGCACGACATGATCAAATGGTCGAGCAACACCGCGACCAATTACATCATCGACGTCCTGACCGGCACGACGGGCGACACCGATCTCGATCCCGCGGAGATGCCGGCATGGATCGAGGCCCGCAACTCGATCAATGCCTATTTCCAGGGGTTCGGCCTGCCGGAGTTCGCCGGCATCAACGTCTCGCAGAAACTGATGGACGACGATCGCTACGGCCGGGAAAAGACCTTCGTGCGCCTCGGCGGCAACAACCACAACCGCCTCACGACCGACGCCGCCGCCTCGATGATGGCCCGGATCATGGACGGGAGCATGGTCTCGCCCCAGCGCTCGCAGGCGATGGCGGACTATCTCTACCGGCCGCGCGACAAGGCCTTCGTGCAGACGTCCGGGGCGCAGGTGCTCAACTATATGGGAGCCGATCTACCGGAAGGCGCTGAATTCTGGTCGAAGGCCGGCTGGACCGGATGGACGCGCGATCCCCTGGCGAGCTACCGCCGCCACGACGCCATCCATGTCGCGCTGCCGACGGGCCGGCGCTTCACCCTGGTCGCCTTCACCCAGGGCGAACGGATCTCGGCCGACCCGAAGATCATGCCCTTCATCGGCCGCAAGGCGGCGGAGCTGGTGGCCGCCTCATAGCCGCTCACGGCGTCGCCGCGGTGGGCCCTGTGCCGATGAAATCGACGGTGACGCCCTTGGCAACCATGGAGGCCAGGGTCAGCGCATCCCAATTGGTCAGCCGCACGCAGCCATGGGAATAGCGCTTCGAGATCTTGCCGGGCTCGGGCGCGCCATGGATGCCGTAGCCCTCGCCGTTCAGGGCGATCCACACGATGCCGACCGGGTTGTTCGGCCCGGGCGCGATGGTGAACGGCCGCCGCGCCTTGACGCCCTTGAACTTGTATTTGGGATTATAGGTGTAGTTCGGCCTGAAATTGACGTCTTCGACCTGCAGCGTCCCCGACGGCGCCGGCTTGTCCTCGCTGCCGATCGAAGCGGGGAAGAAGCCGACGAGCTTGCCGGCGGCGTCAAAGGCCCGCACCGTCAGCCTGTCCTTGTCGACCTCGATGCGCGTCACCCGGTTCTGCCCGGGCATCGGCGCCTTGAATGCCGGCGGCGGCGGCACGGCGGCGACGGCGATAGGATGGCCTGCCCGCCTGAAGCGCTCATGCGGGTTCAGCGCCCGCAGCAGGTCCGGGCTCATATGAAACCTCTCCGCGAGGGCCTCGACCGGATTGCGATAGCCGAGGCGGCGCAGACGGGCCATCGCCTCCATCTTCGCCGGCATGTGCCTGGTGAAGGGCCCCTTCACATCCGATCGCGAGATCTCGTAGTCGACGATGACCGGTGGGCCGGACGAAGCGGCGAGCCCGTCCCAGGTCGCCGGGTCGAGAACCCCGCTGCCCGGCAGGCCGTGATCGCCCTGATAGGCCGCCAGCGCCTTGGTGAAATTGTCGCCGGGATGCCCGTCGATCTCACCCGGCGAATAGCCGGCACGATCGAGAAGGATCTCGGCCTTGACCAGCGACGGGTCGAACGGCTTGACGGCCGCCGACGTGAAAATGGCGGCGTTGATGGCGTCGGCGTCGAGTTTCGCGGCGCTCGCCGCACCGGGACACAGGATCGCCAGCGTGACGATCGCGACCGCATGAAAGCGCATGAATGTCTCCCGACCTGTCCCGATAGCGAACTCGGAGACCGGCCCAAGAGTTCCTTCAATGAGGCCCGCGGCGCGAGCCGCCACGCGTGACGATCGCCGGTGCGAAGGTATCGCGCCGGCGATCGGCCGCCGTCATCGAGGCCGTCTTACGCGGAAGCCTTCTCGCGAACCGGCAGCTTCCAGCCCGGGCGAACGAAATGGCAGGTATAGCCGTTGGGATAATGTTCGAGATAATCCTGATGCTCGGGCTCGGCTTCCCAGAAGTCTCCGGCCGGCGCGACCTCGGTCACCACTTTGCCCGGCCACAATCCCGAGGCCTCGACATCGGCGATGGTGTCTTCGACGACCCGCTTCTGCTCTTCGCTCGTGTAGAAGATCGCCGAGCGATAGCTGGTGCCGATGTCGTTGCCCTGGCGGTTGCGCGTGGTCGGATCGTGGATCTGGAAGAAGAACTCCAGGAGTTGCCGGTAACTGAGCTTGGCGGGATCGAAGATGATCTCGATGGCCTCGGCATGCGTGCCATGATTGCGATAGGTCGCGTTCGGCACGTCTCCGCCCGAATAGCCCACGCGGGTGGTTATCACGCCGTCATAGCGGCGGATCAGATCCTGCATGCCCCAGAAACATCCCCCGGCGAGTACGGCACGTTCTTTGCTCATCGCATAGCCTCCATTTTCACCAAAGGTGGTCACGATGCGCCGGAATAGCAATATCCGCGGCCGTCCCATCGTGCATACGAGACGGTTCGTCCTGAAGGACCGGTCGGAGCCGGCGGGCGGAAAGGCGCGGCGCGGGCGGGCGCTGGAAGCGGATAGCCGAAACGCGCCGCGCCCCTCCGACCACGCCGACACACGGCTCGTGTCGTCTCGCCCGCAACCGGACCGTCATGAAAGGCGCAGTCCGCGTTCGGCCTCCATGCGGCGTTTCCAGCGGGTCCTGAGGTCGCCGGGGCGGGAGCCGTGGCATTCGTCGAGAAACTCGGCGGCGAGGATGCGGTCGGTCCTGAAATGCCGGAAATCCCGGCGAAGCTCGCACCAGGCCGCCAGCAGGCGTACCGTCTCGGCATAGCCGATGATCACCGGCCAGATGGTCCGCTCGCTGTCCTCGCTGTGTTGGTCTCGATAGCGGATCCGTATCTTGCGCCCGCTGCGGATCCATGCGCGGGTGCGGGCGATATCCAGCCCGTCGGGCGCTGCCATCGTGCCGGACGGCGCGCCGACGGTGGGCTCGGCGATGAAGGGCCGCAGACGTTCCGGGACGGCGGTGGCGATCTTGGCGATCAGATCGCGCGCCGCGGCGGCCAGCACCGCATCTCCCCGCTCGGCGACCCATTGCGCACCGAGCACGGCTGCTTCGATCTCGTCCGGCGTAAGCATCAGCGGCGGCATGTCGAAATCGCGGTCGAGGACGTAACCCAGCCCCGCCTCGCCGCGGATCGGCACTCTCTGCGCCATCAAGTCGGCGATATCGCGGTAGACCGACCGCTTCGACACTTCCAACTCCCCGGCCAGCAGGCCGGCGGTGACCGGCCGGCCCGAGCGCCGCAGGATCTGGATGATCTGAAACAGTCGGTCGGCCCGGCGCATGGCGATCTCCTTGCTGACACCATGCTGGCAGCAGGGCTCGGCTACAAGCCCGACAGCGTCTTATCCGGATGGGCTGGCGGACCATCCGGATCGTTCGCGCCGCGCGCGACCCGCCCCGTATCGCACCGCATCCCATCGGATCCGCCCAACGGAAGGAAAATGCATGGATTTCGTCTCGACACGTCTCATCACCGACGACATCAAGCGCCTGGTCGGCTTCTATGAAGAAATCAGCGGCCTGCCGGCGAAGTGGTATACCGACGACTTCGCCGAATTGGCGACCCCCTCCTGCACGCTGGCGATCGGCAGCACGCGGACCATGGCGCTGTTCGGGGCGGGGGCTGCCCGCGCTGCCGACAATCATACGGCGATCATCGAGTTCCGCGTCGACGACGTCGACAGGGAATATGAAAGACTGGAGAACGTGGTTGGCGATGTCGTCCAGAGACCGACGACCCAGCCATGGGGGAACCGGTCGTTGCTGTTTCGCGATCCTGACGGCAACCTGATCAATTTCTTCACGCCTGTGCGCCCGCCCCAGGAAAGGTGAGCGATGCGGGCGGCGGCGGCCGCGGCGCCGCTCGCCTGCAGGCACCCCGAGGCACGGCCAGACAACGGCGGCACGCGGCAATGACAGGCTCCGCAATGCCGGGAACGTTGACATCGCCCCTAACCGGTGATCGTTGGAAACAGCAGGAGGCGAGGAAATCACCGATCCGTGATTATGGTAAAATTTTCATTTTCAACGCGCTCGAAAAAATTATAGTGGCCCTGGCTTGGAGAAGGTGAATCTTCTCGCCCGACACCGACGGATCGATCGTCGGAAGACCCCTGCGAGGCGGTTGCAAAGGGAAGGCATCTGTCATGCCACGCAACAAGCTCACCATCTCGTTGAGCGATGATGTCAGGGACGCGCTCGTCCGGAGAGACGCACCGGCGGAGCGGCAGGGCGCCGACATCCGCGAACGGGAAACTTATCCGCATATCGCGCCGGTCCGCTGCGCGCTCCCCGTCGGACCGGAGGAGGCCGGCGAACCTGCCGCCAAGAGGCACGCCATCGCCGCGGAAGGATGACCAAGGTAGGCGGCTGACGTCGACGCCTCGGCGCCTTTACATGCACCTGTAATTCCACGCGCCAGGCGGGCAGCCATGCTCCGCATCGTCCATGCGCGACCGCCATTGCCCGCGTCTTCCCCCTCGAACGCCTTCCCGCCCCGGCTTTCCGCTATGATAGGGGCGAGGTTGCGCCCGGCCGGGCAGGACGCCGCCCGCGGGGCCCGGCCTGCCTCCGCTGGACCGCGGTTGCCCATCCCCGAAATCCTTCCGAAGCCGGCCGCCGCATGCGGCCCGCAACGCCGTCCCGCGGCTCCTCGCCCACGAACCCTGCCGCCGCACGGCAACCCGGCCAGATCCAAAAAGCGGCAGCCCAAGCTGAAATATTAAGCAACTCATGCCGTCATTTATAATCCTTATGATCTGAATTTTCACTTCTAATTTTACAATTGATGCGGCCGTTCGTAGCCTTCTCTTCAGAAATGAGCACGGACTTTTCGCCGTTAACAAAATAATACGCACGCCTATACGACGACAGGGGAACAACAATGCTTGACGACAGCACGGCTTCTTCGAGTGCGCTTGCTTGTGAAAAAGACTCCACGGAACAGAAAGCCTTGACTCGGCGATCCCTGCTGAAGGCGGGCGCCGCGCTCGCCGGCGCAGTCGTCGGTTCCGAGGTGATCGGCGCCCCGACGATCTGGGCGCAGGAGATCAAGGATATCGAGCTGCGCCATGTCGGCGTCTCCTATTCGGTGGTCAAGGCCATCGGAGACCAGGCGTCGAAGGATCTCGGCTTCAAGGTGACGATGCAGAACCTCGATACCTCCGCCGCGATCAACCGTTTCATCACCCAGCCCAATTCCGTCGACATCGCCGATCTCGAGGGCTGGCAGGCCAAGCTCGCTGCCCGCCGCGGCGTGATCCAGGGCATCGAAGCCAAGAGGATCAAGGAATTCGACAACTTCCTGCCGATCTTCACCAAGGGCGAGATCGACGGCCACAAGATCCCGCGCCAGGGCATCTCGCCCTATGAGGCGCTGTACCTGGAGAAGGCGGACTCGACCCAGCTGCATGACGGCGTCACCGACTGGCTCACCAACGTGCCGCAGGTCTACAATGCCGACTCCATCGGCTACCGCCCGGACCTCGTCGGCCATGTGGTGACGGAATGGAAGGAGCTCATCGATCCCAAGTTCAAGGGCAAGGCCGCGATCCTCGACGTGCCCGCCATCGGCATCATGGATGCGGCGCTGTGCTTCGAGAGCGCCGGCCTGATCACCTACGGCAACAAGGGCAACATGACCAAGCAGGAGATCGACTTCACCTGCAACAAGCTGATCGAGCTGAAGAAGGCCGGACATTTCCGCGCGACGTGGACGACCTTCGACCAGTCCGTCCAGCTCATGGCCGCCGGCGAGGTGGTGATCCAATCGATGTGGTCTCCGGCCGTGGCCGCCGTCCGCGTCAAGCAGATCCCCTGCACCTATGCGCCGGTCAACATCAAGAACGGCAAGGAAGGCTATCGCGGCTGGTGCAACGGCATGGGGCTGATGAAGCACCTCACCGGCAAGAAGCTCGACGCCGCCTATGAATATATGAACTGGTATATGTCGGGCTGGCAGGGCGCCTTCGTCAGCCGCTACGGCTATTACAGCCCGGTGCCCTCCACGGCGAAGAAGTTCATGACCCCGGCCGAATACGCCTTCTGGTACGAGGGCAAGCCGGCGCCCGAGCCCGTCACCGATCCCTATGGGGTGCCGATGGAGAAGGTCGGCACCGTGCGCGACGGCGGTTCCTTCCTCGACCGCGTCACCAACATCTCGTGCTGGAACACGCTGATGGACGAGGCGGCCTACATGAACAAGCGCTGGAACGACTTCAAGGTCGCCTGACGCGCCGCGCTCGCCATCGGCGAACGCCATCCGATCCCGCGGGGAGGCCCGCCTCCCCGCTTTCCCCGACACGACGAGGCCCGCGCATGAAGCTGCGCCGAAATCTTACCGGCTGGCTCTACGTTTCGCCGCTGATGCTGGTGCTCCTGCCCTTCTTCGTGGCGCCGCTCCTGGTGGTCGCCGCAGCCAGCTTCTTCGAGACCGACGGGTTCGGCGGCCTGCTGCCGAACTTCACGCTCCAGAACTATGTCGACGTGCTCAGCTCCGGCCTGACGTTCAACCTCTATCTGGCCACGGTGAAATTCACCTTCTTCACCTGGTTCTTCACGCTGATCATCGGCTTCTTCGTCGCCTATTTCCTGGTGTTCCACGTCAGGAACCAGTTGCTGGCGATCGGCCTGTTCCTCCTGTGCACAGTGCCGTTCTGGACCTCCAACATCATCCGCATGATCTCGTGGATCCCGCTGCTCGGCAAGGAAGGTCTGATCAATTCGGCCCTGCTCGCGACCGGGCTCATCCACGAGCCGCTGGAGATTCTGCTCTATTCCAGCGTCTCCGTGGTGATCGCCTATGTGCACCAGCTCACCATCTTCATGATCGTGCCGATCTTCAATTCGATGGCGCGCATCGACAAGCGCGTGGTCGAGGCGGCCCTCGACGCCGGCGCCAGCCGCTTCGACATCATGCGGCTCATCATCGTGCCCATGGCCAAGAGCGGCATCGCGCTCGGCTCGATCTTCGTCATCTCCATCGTGATGGGCGATTTCTTCGTGGTGAAGGTGATGTCGGGCGGCGGATCGGCCTCGGTGGTCGGCGCCTTCTACGAAGATATCGGCGTCTTGCAATACCCGACCGCCGCCGCCAGCGCCGTGCTGCTCACCCTCGTCCTGGTCGCGGTGATCGCGCTCATCCTGCGTACCGTCGACATCCGCCGCGAGATCACGCGATGAGTGCGACCCTAGAAGCCAAACCTGCAATCGAGGCGCCGATGGCAAGACCCAAGACCCGTGCCGCCACGCCGGCAAGGCGCGGGCGCCCCTGGACCTTCTATGCGCTCGCGACCCTGTTCGCGCTCTATGTCGCCGCGCTCTACGGCCCGATGTTCTGCATCTACATCCTGTCCTTCCAGGACGTCAGGGGCGGCCTGGTGTTCCCGATGAGGGGATTGTCGCTGCACTGGTTCGTCGATCTCTTCACCCAGGTCAGGACCGGCGACGTCAACGGCGCCTTCGACCGCTCGATCCGGCTGGCGGTGATCGTCACCATTATCACCGTGGTTTTCTCCTTCATGGCGGGCCTGGGCTTCCGCCGGCGCTTTGCCGGCGACACCATCGTCTTCTACCTGATGATCGGCAGCCTGGTGGCGCCCGGGCTGGTGCTCGGCATCGGCATCGGCCTGCTGTTCCAATGGCTCGGCATCGATGCGAGCTGGTACACCTCGGCCCTCGGCGCCCAGCTTTCCTGGACCTTGCCCTTCGGCGTCCTCGTGATGTTCGCGGTGATGTCGCGCTTCGACCATGCCTGGGAGGAAGCGGCGCGCGATCTCGGCGCCAGCGCCTGGCAGACGATCCGCCTCGTCGTCATCCCCGTGCTCGCCCCCGGCCTGATCGCGGTCGCGCTGTTCGGCTTCACGCTCTCCTATGACGAGTTCGCCCGCACGCTGCAGACGGCAGGATCGCTCAACACCCTGCCGCTCGAAATCTGGAGCATGACGCTCAACGTCACCTCGCCCTCGCTCTACGCCCTCGGCACCGTGACGACGATCGTCTCCTTCCTGATCATCGGCGTCAGCCTCGGCACCATCGTGCTGATCCAGAAACGGCGCGGTCCCCGCGCCCCAAGACACTGAAGGAGGCGGCGATGGCGTCTGCCCAGAAGGCGTCGGGCTCCGGCGATATCGAACTCGCAGGCCTGTGCAAGAGCTATGACGGCGTCACCAATGCCGTGGATGGCGTCAATCTCAAGATTCCCGACGGCGCCTATTGCTGCTTCCTGGGACCGTCCGGCTGCGGCAAGACGACGATCCTGCGCATGATCGCCGGGCACGAGGACCCGACGGCCGGCGAGATCCTGATCGGCGGGGGCAACGTCGTCGGCATGGCGCCGGTCGAGCGGCGCACGGCGATGATGTTCCAGTCCTACGCGCTCTTCCCTCACCTCAACGTGCGCGACAACATCGCCTTCGCGCTGCGGGTCCGCGGCCAGTCCAAGGCCGAGCGGCTGCGGGCGGCGGACGAGATGATGGAAAAGGTCAGGCTGACGGAATTCGCCGACCGCCTGCCGGCCCACCTGTCCGGCGGCCAGCAGCAGCGCGTGGCCCTCGCCCGCGCGGCGATCACCGGCCCCCGCGTGCTGCTCCTCGACGAGCCGCTGTCGGCGCTCGACGAGCAGTTGCGGGTGCAGATGCGCCAGGAGCTGCGCCGCATGCAGCGCGAACTCGGCATCACCTTCGTGCATGTGACGCACACGCAGCTCGAGGCCATCGCCCTCGCCGATGTCGTCGTCGTCATGGAGCGGGGCCGGATCAAGCAGGCCGGCGCGGCGCGCGACGTCTATGCCAGCCCGCGCGACCGCTACGTCGCCGAGTTTCTCGGCGGCCAGAACGTCTTGTCGGGTAAGGTCGAGAAGGTCGACGGCAGCCGCCTGCTTTTTGCCCAACCTGACCGCAAAAGCATCGAGATCCCCCTCCCGGGCGGCTCCGACGTCGGTGTCGGTGACCGCATCGACGTCGCCGTCCGCCGCGACGACATCGAATTGCGGCGGCCGGAAGCGGCATCCCCGCCCGCCCAGGGGCCGGGCCTGCCCGGGCGCGTCCTGGCGATCGAGTATCAGGGCTCCTTCGTCAAGGTCATGCTCGACACCGTGCCCGAGGCCGATTTCGTCGCCTATGTGCCCGAACGCACCTACTTCCGCGATCCCTTCTCCATCGGCGACGTCGTCGTGGCGAGCTGGGCCTTCGACCGCGCGCGGCTTCTCGCCTGACCCAAACCCCGGAGCCATCCATGCAGATCCGCTTCACGCTCAACGGCAAGCCGGCCGCCGTCGATGTGCCTCCCGCGACGCTGGTCGCCGATCTCCTGCGCGAGACGCTGGGGCTGACGGGAACCCATGTCGGCTGCGACACCAGCCAGTGCGGTGCCTGCGTGGTGCTGCTCGACGGCGCGCCCGTCAAGAGTTGCACGCTTCTTGCTCCCGCCCTCCAGGGCGCCTCGCTCCTCACCATCGAGGGACTGGCGGCCCCAGCCGGAAGCAATCGACTCCACCCCATGCAGGAAGCCTTCCACCAGCACCATGGCCTGCAATGCGGCTTCTGCACGCCGGGCATGGTGATGACCTCGGTGGCACTTGCCCAAGCCAATCCGAGTCCGACCGAAGCGCAGGTCCGCCACGGGCTCGAAGGCAATATCTGCCGCTGCACGGGCTACCAGAACATCGTCACCGCGGTGATCGCCGGTGCTGCCGCCATGCACGCGGCCGGCGCCGGCACGCCGGCAACAGGAGAATAGACCATGTCGGACATCATCGGCATCGGCGCCTCCCCGCTCCGCAAGGAAGACCTGCGCTTCCTCACCGGGCGCGGCAATTATGTCTCCGACATCAAGCGTCCGGGCATGGCCGCCGGCGTGTTCCTGCGCTCGCCGCACGCACACGCCGTCCTCGGCGGCATCGACAAGGCGGTCGCCCTCGCCTCGCCCGGCGTGCTCGCCGTCCTCACGGGCGAGGACGCCGCGGCCGACGGACTGGGCTCCCTGCCCTGCGGGTGGGGCATCACCAATGCCGACGGCATCCCCATGAAGGAGCCGCCGTTCCCGCTGCTGGCACAGGGCAAGGTGCGCTTCGTCGGCGACATGGTCGCCCTCATCGTCGCCGAAACGGTCGAGGAGGCCCGCGTAGCGGCCGATCTCCTGGCGGTCGACTACCAGGTGCTGCCCGCTGCGGTCGGCGTGCTGGACGCGGTCCAGCCGGACGCGCCGCAGCTCTACGACGACGTGCCGGGCAATCTGTGCTGCGACTGGGAACTCGGCGACAAGGCCGCCGTCGACCTCGCCTTCGCTCGCGCCGCCCATGTCGCCCGCCTCAGCCTCGTCAACAACCGGCTCATCGGCAACCCGATGGAACCGCGCGCCGCCATCGGCGAATACAATCCCGGCACGGACCACTACACGCTGCACACCACCAGCCAGTTCCCGCATGTGGTGCGCTGGCTGATGAGCGCCCTGGTGCTGAAGGTGCCCGAGCAGAAGGTGCGCGTGGTCGCCCCCGATGTCGGCGGCGGCTTCGGCGTCAAGCAGTTCCACTACGGCGAGGAGGCAGCCATCACCTGGGCCGCCCGCAAGACCGGCCGTCCCGTCAAATGGGTGGCCGAGCGCTCGGAAGGGTTTCTCTCCGACAGGCATGGACGCGACCATGTCACCGAAGCCGAGCTCGCCCTCGACGAGAACGGCAAGTTCCTGGCACTCAAGGTGATGACGCTCGCCAATATGGGCGGGTACCTGTCGACCTTCGGGCCCAACATTCCCACCAACCTCTACGCCCCGCTGCTGGGCGGCGTCTACACGACGCCGGCGATCTATTGCAATGTGAAGGTTGTGTTCACCAACACCGTGCCGGTGGATGCCTATCGCGGCGCCGGCCGCCCCGAGGCGACCTTCGTGGTCGAGCGCATCGTCGACCTCGCCGCCTCCGAAATGGGCATCGATCCGGTGGAGCTGCGCCGCCGCAACATGATCCCGAAGGAAGCCTATCCCTACCAGACGCCGGTCCTCGTCCAGTATGATTCCGGCGATCCGGCCGGATGCCTCGACGAGGCGCTGGTGGTCGCCGACGTCGCGGGCTTCCCGGCGCGCAAGGCGGCATCGGCACGCGAGGGCAAGTTCCGCGGCCTGGGCTACTCCACCTATGTCGAAGCCTGCGGCCTGGCGCCCTCGCGCTTCGCCGGCCGGCTCGGCGCCCGCGGCGGCCTCTATGAGAGCGCGACGGTGCGCGTCCACCCGACCGGCAACGTCACCGTGCTGATCGGCACCCACAATCACGGCCAGGGCCACGAGACGACCTTCGCCCAGATCGTCTCCGAGAAGCTCGGCGTGCCCTTCGAAAGCGTCGATATCGTCTTCGGCGACACCGACCGCGTGCAGTTCGGCATGGGCACCTACGGCTCGCGCTCCCTGGTGGTCGGCGGCGCCGCCCTCTCCAAGGCCAGCGACAAGGTGATCGTCAAGGGCCGCAAGATCGCCGCTCATCTCCTCGAGGCCGGCGAGCAGGACATCGTGTTCGAGGCCGGCTCCTTCTCCGTCGCCGGCACGGACCGCAGGAAAAGCTTCGTCGAGATCGCGGGGGCGGCCTATGTGCCGCATAATTACCCGCTCGAGGTCCTGGAGCCCGGCCTGGAGGAGCAGGCCTATTACGACCCCGTCAACTTCACCTATCCCGGCGGCTGCCATATCGCCGAAGTCGAAATCGACCCGGAGACGGGCGTGGTGACGCTGGCCCGCTATACCGGGGTCGACGACGTCGGCACCGTGATCAACCCGATGATCGTCGAGGGCCAGCTGCATGGCGGCATCGTGCAGGGCGTCGGCCAGGCCCTGTTCGAGAGCGCCGTCTATGACGAGGTCTCCGGACAGCTGCTCTCCGGCTCGCTGATGGATTACTGCATGCCGCGCGCCGACCACATGCCGTCGATGACCGTGAAGACCCATTCGACGCTCTGCACCCACACGCCGATGGGCGTGAAGGGCTGCGGCGAGGTCGGCACGATCGGCTCTCCCGCCGCCGTGATGAATGCCGTGGTCAACGCGCTTTCCCATCTGGGCGTCAGCCATGTCGACATGCCGGCGACCCCCAATCGCGTCTGGCGCGTGATCCAGAGCGCCTCGCTCGCTCACGCGGCCGAGTAGGAGCAGGACGATGCGAAGCTTCGACTATCTGCAACCCTCCACGCTCGGCGAGGCCACGGCGCATCTGCGGTCCGGCACGGAGATCCGTCTCCTCGCCGGCGGCATGACCCTGCTGCCGACGATCAAGCAGCGGCTCGCCGCTCCCGACGCGCTGGTCGACCTCGCCGGGGTACCCGCCCTCACCGGCATCGAGGACGAAGGATGCTCGCTCCTCGTCGGCGCGATGGCCCGTCACGCCGCGGTGGCGGCTTCGCCTCTGGTCCGCAGCCGCATCCCCGCGCTGGCGGATCTCGCCGCCGGCATCGGCGACCCGGCCGTGCGCAACCGCGGCACGATCGGCGGCTCGCTCGCCAACAACGATCCGGCCGCCGACTATCCGGCCGCGGTTCTCGGCCTGGGCGCCACGATCGTGACGAGCGAGCGGGAGATCGCCGCCGACGACTTCTTCCTCGGCCTCTTCGAAACGGCGCTGGGGGCCGAGGAGATCATCACCGCCATCCGCTTTCCGGTGCCCCGGGCCGCCGCCTATGTGAAGTTCAAGGCACCCGCCTCCCGCTATGCGCTGGTCGGGGTCTTCGTGGCGCAGACGGCCGAGGGGGTGCGCGTCGCCGTCACGGGTGCCGGCCCGGCCGTCTTTCGCGTCCCGGCGATGGAGGAGGCCCTCGCCGCCGACTTCACGCCGTCCGCCGTGGCCGCCATCGGCATCGATGCCGACGACCTCAACTCGGACATTCACGCGGAGGCGGGCTACCGGGCCCACCTCGTCACGGTGATGGCCAAGAGAGCGGTCGCTGCCGCCGCGAAAGGCTTCTGAGGCACATCATGGACTCACATCAGGTTCTCGCCGGAGCCGGCACGGCTCCGAATGCTCTCGCACGCCTGTCGGCCGAGGAACTGCTCGCCGGTTACAAGGCCCGCCGCTTCACGCCGCGCGACGTCCTGGAGGAGGTGATCTCCGCCCTGCAGCATATCGACGGGCAGTGCCGCGTCATGGTCACGCCCATGTTCGACGCGGCGCGGCAGGCGGCGGACGCCGCCGGCGCCGCCTGGGCCGCCGGCACGCCGACGGGTCCCCTCTGCGGCGTTCCCGTGACGATCAAGGACCTCGTCTTCGTGGCGGGCGTCCCGGCGCATGGCGGCGCGCCGCTCAATGACGGCTTCGTGCCGAAGACCGATGCCGCCGTGGTCGCGGCGCTGCGGAGCGCGGGCGCCGTCCTCACCTGCAAGACCACCACCTGCGAATCGGGCTACAAGCTCACCGCGGACAGCCCCGTGTCCGGGACCACCCGCAATCCCTGGAACCTCTCGCGTACCAGCGGGGGCTCCAGCGGCGGCGCGGCGGCGGCGGTCGCCGCCGGCGGCGGTCCGCTCGCCATCGGCACCGACGGCGTCGGCTCCATCCGCGTGCCCTCCGCCTTCTGCGGCGTGTTCGGGCTCAAGCCCACCTTCGGCCTGGTGCCGCGCGTGCCGGGCTTCTCGCCGCCCTCCTGGGCCTCGCTCGCCCATACCGGCCCGATCACGCGCACGGTCTCCGACGCGGCGCTGCTCCTGAACGTGATCGCAGGCTACGATCCCCGTGACGGCGCCAGCCTCCCCGTGCCGAAGCCGACCTTCAGGAGCGAATCGCGGCCCCTCGCCGGACTGCGCATCGCCGCCACGCCCGACCTCGGCTACGCCGCGGTGAGCCCGGCCGTCCGCGCCGCGTTCGAAGCGGCCGTCGGCGTCCTCGCGCAGCTGGGCGCGACGGTGGAGCCGCTGTCCCCCGAACTCGACCCGCAGATGCTGGAACGCACGCTGAAGCCGATCGCCTTCACCGAGCAGGCGGCGGCGGTGGCCGGCCGGCCGACGGAAGACCTCGCCGATTCCGACGCCGACTACCGCGACGTCGTCCTGCAGGGGCGCGGCTACAGCGGCACCGACTATATCGAGGCGACCTACCGTCGCGGTGCGGTCCGCTCCGCCTTCCTCGCCTTGTTCCAGAAGGCGGAAGCCCTCGTCACGCCGAGCGTGGCGGTGACGGCGTTCGAGGCCGGCACCCTCGGCGTCGACAGCATCGACGGCACCGCCGTGGACCGCCACCTCGGATGGTCTCCCTTTTCGTGGCCGATCAACCTCGCCGGCCTCCCTGCGGCGACCCTGCCCTGCGGCTTCGACGCCGAAGGCCTGCCCATCGGCCTCCAGATCGTGGCGCCCTGGCTCGACGAAGCCGTCATCTTTCAGATCGCCGCGGCGTTCGAGGCCGCCAGGCCCTGGGCCGGCCTGTGGCCACCGGCTTCGCCGCCTCAGTCGTAATAATTCGCCCGATTGTCCTGCTGCTGCTGCTGGAACGGCAGGTCACCGCTCTGGGGCAGCTCCCCTTCGAGGCTGAGATAGTGGGCGAGGTAGTCGTGCAGGGCCAAGGCTGCCTTCGAGGTGGCGCCCGGCGACTTGTAGAGCAGCAGATCCACCTTCGGCAGCGCTGGCAGCCCCTCCTGCGCGCCGATCTCCCGCATGCGGCCCACCAGAGCGCTGCGCCCGAGCACGGTGACCGCCATGCCCGAGAAGGCGGCAGCCTGCAGACCGCTGACGCTCTCGCTGACGCAGGCGATGCGCCAGCGCAGCCGGGCCGCCTCCAGCCCGGCAATGGCATGGTCGCGATAGATGTTGCCGGGCGGCAGGAGGGCCAGCGGCAGGGGGCGCTCGCGCTGCGCGACCGAGCGGTCTCCCGTCATCCAGACGAGCTGTTCCTGCCGCACCACCTGCCCGCCGGTGAAATCGTTCATGCGGGTGACCAGGGCGATGTCGACCTCGCCGCGCTTCACCAGGCCGACGAGGGGCGTCGACAGCGCGCAGTTGAGCTCAACCTGGATGCGCGGAAAGGATTTGCGGAAGACGTTCAGGATCGAAGGCAGCATGAAGGCGGCGTAGAGGTCGGGCGTGCCGAGCACCACATGCCCCTCGATCTCGGGCGCGGCGAGCTGCGAGAGCAGTTCGTCATGCATGCGCAGGATCGACTTGGCGTAGGTCAGCACGATATCGCCGTCCGTCGTCAGGGAGAGGCGCCGTCCCTCATGCTGGAAAAGCACCTTGCCGGTCAGTTCCTCCAGGCGCTGCAATTGCAGCGTGATCGCGGGTTGCGAGCGGCCGAGGCGGCGGGCCGTTTCGGTGATGCTCCCGGTTTCCACCACGGAGATCAGCGACCGGAGCGTTCGGATATCGAGGCTTACAAGGTGCATTGGCTCGCTGCGCGTTCACGGTGGAAGGGCGGATGAATCGCAAGCAATTTCCATGCCTTCGACTGCAATGCCTTCGACACCGCTCCGGGCAGGAAGCGGCAGGCATGGATCTTCCGCCCGCAAGGACCGGCGGCTCCACCGGTAGCGCGGCGATGCGCGGCCTGCCCGACAGGGCGCTCGCGTTCAGGCCGGATGATCGGCCGCCCGGCGTCCCTGCGGAACCTTCGTCACTCGAAGCAGCGTGAACAGCCGGAACGGGGCGATCTCGCGTTCCCGGACGCCGCCGGCATCGCGCTGATCCGAGAGCCAGTCGCCGACCACCGCATGCGGGAAATGAGGCCGCCAGCCCAGCCATGCGCCCGCATTCTGGAGGCGGCGTTCGGCGCGCGCGCGCAGGCCGGCTTCTGCGGAAAAGTGATTGAGGATGATCATCTCGCCGCCCGGACGGGTCACCCGCCACATCTCGTCGAGCACGGCGCGCGGCGACGGTGCGACGCTCAGCAGATAGGGCGCAAGCACCACGTCGAAGCTCGCATCGCCGAATTCCAGCACGCCGGCATCCATGACCTGCAGCGCCTCGACATGGTCGAGTTTTTTTCGCCGCACGCGTTCCCGCGCGATGTCGAGCATTGGCCGGGCGAGGTCGATCCCCGTCACCCGGGCGATCCTGGGCAGCAGAGCCAGTTCCAGGCCCGTGCCGACGCCCGCGACGAGGACCTTGCCGCCGGGCGGCAGGGCCTCGGCCACCGCCCTTGCCGCCGCGAGCCGCCCCGGATGGAAGGGCCAATCGAAGATGAGATCGTAGAAGCGGGCCCAGCGATAATAGGTTCCCGCATGGCTCGGTCCCGCAGGCCTCGTTCTTCCCTTTTGCACCGCATCCATGGTCGAGCGCTCCCCCCAGCCTTCCGCGAATCGCCGGCGATTCGCTCCGCCATGCCGCCGATACGCGACATTTCCTCGCCTGAACAGATGTGCCGCGCCTCGGGTTCCCGCCGTGGTGGCCGCCCCTCCCCGCGGCTCCGGAGCCTCGGCGGCCTCGAATATCGGCCCGCTCGCGTCCCGGCTCGGCCGACCGGCCGCCCCCCGCCGTGGCGTACTGCCGCCGGGCGCCGCCGGGATATTCCCACAGTAATGCCAAGCGCTTATCGGATGGCGGGCGCCGAGCTGCTTCGCGTGCGGCATGCGCGAAGACAGCGCATGACGACCACCTCGCCGGCACCCCCTTCATCCCCTTCCCCCTGCTTCCGATACGTCTCTCACAAGTAGAACTTCGATACGGCTTGGGGAACAACTGTTGTTTCGTGCTGCCGAAGGTGCCATGCTGAGCACAAATAAGCCCATTTCGCGCTCTGAGGGGCTGGGAGGTAACGGAATGTAGACTACTTTCGCACTGAATGACCCGCAGGCGGCACCTCCAGCAGGGGAATGGCGCGATTCAGTCGATGGTTGCTCATCAACAGATAGGAGAGGCATTGTTGGGAGAAAAATGGCCGGAAAGCCTAGATGACCGACGGTTCGATTCCACGCGCGAACTCGTTTGGCTTTTGCCGGAAGAAGTGGTCCATATGCTGCAGGACGTCGCTGACGCCTTGCACCTGGATCTGGCCCGCGACCATGGGCAGCCTGTGCCAAATCGGCATTTCCGGGAGATTATCGCCAGTCTTGCACGCCCGCTGCTGGTGGAGCGTGAACCCGGCGAGATGCTCAAGGTCTTCCAGACATTTTCCGAGCTCGACAGGGCCTACTTCACCTATCTGCTGAGAAGAGCGCTGCTCGACGCGCTGGAGAGGCGCGCTGCGTTGCCGAAGGTTCCCCTCGGCCTTCCGCAGGACCATTTCGGCACATGGACGAATCTGCTCGCGCGCTCCTGGCTGCCGCTGCCGCCGAACCTGCGATACCAGCTGCGTTGACGCGCCGGCGGACGGCACCGGCGTGCCATCCGCGGCGTCCGTGCGGTGACCCGGCTACCCCAAGGCGGAGAGGATCGCTTTCGGCACCTTGCAGATATAGGTGTATTTGGGATTGACGACCTGGGTGCAGCGGGCTTCGGCGATCTGACCGAGCAGGAGATAGCCTTCATGCTCGGGGACACCCCACTCGTCCTTCAGCCAATACACCATCTCCTCGAAGGCGATGCGCATCGCATCCTCGAGCGGCCGCGCACAGCCCAGCGTGCAGATATGCGTCGCCGTCTCGATCCGGGGATGGTTGAGGCGCGGCGGTGCCTTCTCCACGCTGATCCTCAGCGTGACGTCGGCACCGATCTCGATCGCCCCCATGCCGCATGCCTCGCCATCCCCCTGGAGAGCATGGCAATCCCCGATGAAGAAATGCGCACCGGGCTTTTCGACCTTCAGCATGATCGTGCTGCCGGTGGTGACTTCCTGGACGTCGAGATTGCCGCCATGCGTGCCGTTGTCGACCGTCAGCACCGCTCCATGGACCGGCGCCACCCCGATGACGCCCGCCATCGGCTTGACCGGGAGCTTGAGCTTGTCGCTCCAGTGCACCACGCCGTCGGTGACGTCGACCACGCGCGTCCGGATGCCGAATTCCTTGCGGCGCACCCAGTCCGGAAACATGCCGATGCCCGGCCAGAGCGAGGTGTAGCCCCGCTTGTCGAGCTGCATGTCGAGGATCTCCACCTTCAGCATGTCGCCCGGCTCGGCGCCGGGGATCTCGATCGGGCCGGTCGCGCCGTTGACGAAGGGAAAGGTGACGTCGGCCGAGGTCAGTTGCTGGCCGACCTCCTTGATCACGCCGTCGCCGATATTGATGACGCATTCCACCGTGACGGTGTCGCCCGGCGTGATGCGGGCGACGAAGGGCTCGTCGCCCGAAAGCGCGAATTTGATGGCGCCCTGTTTGCTGATGCGCTGTGTCATGGGTTCTCCGGAAAGGATCGGGACGGGAGGGGCTTCAGGCGGCGCGTCGCCACGGCGTCAGCAGTCGTTCGGCCTTACCGACGATCCAGGTCAGCGCCAAGGCGAGGACGATGGTACCGACCAGCGAAGCGAAGACCTTGGGGATCGCATAGAGCGAGCCCGCCTGGAAAATGGCGTGGCCGAGGCCCACCGACGAGGACATGAATTCCCCGACGATGGCCCCGATCAGCGCGAAGCCCACCGTGAGCTTGAGGCCGGCGAAGATGTCGGTCAGGGAGGACGGGATCACGAGCTTCATGAAGATCTGGAACTTGCCGGCGCCGAGCGTCCTCAGCAGGTTGATCTCGTCCGGATCGACCCCGATGGCGCCCTTGTAGGAGGTGACGAGGGCCACCACCACGACCGACAGCGTCGACATCGCCACCTTCGAGGCGAAGCCGGTGCCGAACCAGATGATGATGATGGGCGCCAGGGCGATGATCGGAATGGAGCCGACGGCGACGACGAACGGATGCACGACCCTCGACACGAAAGCCGAATACCACAGCGAAAGGCCGAGCACGGTGCCGACGAGGTTGCCGATCAGAAAGCCCGTCAGCGTCTCCCCGCCGGTGACGGCGGTGTCGCGCGCCAGCGAGCCGTCGAGGATCATCTGCCAGAGGAACCGGCCGATCGCCGAGGGCGAGCCGAACATGAAGGCCGACTGGCTGCTCTTCGACGTCTGATATTCCCAGAACGCCAGCAGGACGGCCAGCAGGCCGAGCTGGACGAGAAGGACGATTGCCCCCGCGCCGAGGCGCCGGCGCCATGTCCGGCCGGCATGTCCGAGCGGCAGGGCCCCGGCCGAGCGATCGTCGACGAGCACGGACATCCGTTCCCCCTCCTCAGGCGTGGACGACATCGAGATCCGTCCAGATGCGGCGCACATAATCGCTGAAGCCCCGGCTTTGCCGCGCGGCGATCATGTCGTCCCTGGCGCAGTCGAGGCTCACCTGGTAGCTCGCTTTGATGCGGGTCGGTCGCTGCGACAGGACGAGGACGCGGTCGGCGATCGAGACGGCCTCCTCGATGTCGTGGGTGATCAGCAGCACCGATCTCTGGCCGTCGCGCACCAGCCTCACGGTGTCGCCCTCGATGAGCAGCTTGGTCTGGAAATCGAGCGCGGCGAAGGGTTCGTCGAGCAGGAGGACGTCCGGGTCGTTCACCAGCGTGCGGGCGAGGGCGACGCGCTGGCGCATGCCGCCCGACAGCGTCGCCGGATAATTGTCGGCGAAGCCGTCGAGACCCAGCTGGTCGAGCAGGGCCCGGGCCCGCTCCTCACCCCGCCGCCTCGGCACGCCGCGGATCTCGGTGCCGAGCATGACGTTGGCGAGCGCGCTGCGCCAGGGCAGCAGCAGATCCTTCTGCAGCATATAGCCCATGCTGGACTGCTGCCCCTTGAGGTCCCTGCCATGATAGCGGATCGAGCCGGCGTCCGGCCGGATCAGCCCGCAGATGACGTTGAGCAGGGTGGACTTGCCGCAACCCGACGGGCCGACGACGCTGATGATCTCGCCGCGCCCGAGCGTGAAGCTGAGGTCCCCGATCACCGGCGTCACTTTGGAGCCGGACACATAGCTCTTGGCGATGTGCTCGACGACAAGCGGCGGCGCCACGGGGATCGCGGCGTCGGGCATCGCCCCGCCGCCCTTGCCTGGTCCCGATGCCATCTCAGCCGGCCATCTTGATCGCCTTCTCCGCGAAGGAATTGTCGATGATCTTGTCGAAGGGCACCGTTCCCTTGGCGTTGCCCAGATAGACCTGCATGTCCATCAGGTTCGCCCACTGATCCTGCTTGGTGATCACCGACTGGGCGGGGATGAGATATTTCAGCTCCGCCTCGATCGCCGCGTCGACGACATCGCCGGCCAAGTCGGGGAATTCCTTGCGGGCGACCTCCTTGGCGAAGGCCGGATCGGCATAGGTCTTGCGCGAGGCCTCCTCGAAGGAGGTCACGAGGGCCTGCACCATGTCCGGATCCTTCTCGATCGTCGACGGCAGCACCATGATCCCCGTATTGCAGAAGGGGCCGATATAGGTGGAGAAGTCGAAGACGATCTTGGCGCCCTGGGCCACGGCCGAGGCGACGCCCGGCTGGTAGGCGATGGCGATGTCCGCCTGCCCCGCCAGCATGGCGGCGATCTCGGTGCCCGGATTGACCGGCACGATGGTGGCGTCGACGCCGAGCTTCATGCCGGCCTTCTCGATCAGGCGCTTGGCGACGCTGAAATTGGTATTGGGCTCTGGCGAGGTCGCGATCTTCAGGCCCTTGAACTTGGCCGGATCGGTGAAGGGCTCGAGCGTCTTGGAGACGCCGAAATAATGGGCGCGCTGCACCACGGTACCGACCACCACGCCGGGGCCGCCGTTCTCCCGCGAGATCTGGGCCATGGTGGCGTCCCCGATGGCGAAATCCGCCGAGCCGCCGAGCACGGCCGCAAAGGTCTGGGTGTCGCCGCCGGCGGCGCTCACCTGCATGTCGAGGCCGTTCTTCTCGAAGATGCCGGCATGCATCCCGACATAGAGATTGATATAGCCGAGATTGTGCACCGCCTCGCTGAAGCGGACGGTCTTGAGATCGGCTGCTACGGCGCCGCGCCCGGCCAGAGGCAGGCCTGCCGCCGCCAGGGCCAGGCCGGCCGTTCCCCTCAGCAGGGCGCGCCGATCGATTTGAACTGAGCCGCCGCGGATCATCGCCTGTTCCCTCTCGACATCGGTTGACGGGTTTGTTGCTGTGTCGAGACGGAGAATTCGCCCAAAGACCACGCGGTTCAAGCAACATTGCTGGGCAGTCTCAGCTTACCCCCGATGCAAAATGCCGGAGTAATAGGCACGATATTCTCATATAAGACGCTGGCGCCGCGCACTGAAACTTCGCTTGTCCGGTGTCATCGAGATTATGTCAGCAATGCCATTATACGCAGCGCCGTCTGCTCAAAATTTGGGAAGGTGCCGGCTCATCGGATCCGCAGCGACGCGTAGCGCCCGTTGACCGTCGGGCGCGAGACAATGCCGTCGGGCGAGGATGCCATGCCGACATCGCTGCGCAGGATGGGCTGGCGGCTGCGGTCGCCGTCCTCTGCGACAGCGGCGCTTCTGCGAGCCACCTCGGCCCGCAGGCGGCGGTTTTCCTGCTGGAGCCGGCGCAGCGCCTGCACGCCGAAGGGTTTCAGGCCGCCGAAGCGCTGCTGCCAGCGATAGAGCGTGCGCGGCGAAAGACCGGTGACGCGGCAGATCTCGTCGATCGGCCGCCCCGACTGCAGGTCCCGCACGAAGGACTGCATTTCTGTATCGGAATAGATCGAAGGTCGCATGGCGAAGCTCCCGCGCGCAGGCGCCGGGTTCACCGGGAGCCGCCCGCGCTCGAAGAATGGCACGCAATATGCGTGCCATTCCCGTCCCACCCGATCACCGCTTCAGGAGCACGACCGACATGGCCAAGAGCCACCACATACCGGCGACGCCGGAAGCCATGGTCTGGGGCTATCTCGACGCCAGCCGCCCTCCCATTCTGGAAGTGGATTCCGGCGACACCGTCATCCTCCA
This sequence comes from Labrys monachus, assembly GCF_030814655.1. NCBI lineage: Bacteria > Pseudomonadati > Pseudomonadota > Alphaproteobacteria > Hyphomicrobiales > Xanthobacteraceae > Labrys > Labrys monachus. The sequence continues at coordinate 1,000,304 of NZ_JAUSVK010000001.1, read as the reverse complement.
TTCCTTCCCTGCCGGCGGCCCTGAGACGCTGCCCGCGGACCGGTCGATGGTCGGAAGCGATTACCTCGCCGCGCTGCAGGCGCTGCCGCAGGGGCCCGGCCCGCATTTCATCACCGGTCCGGTGCATATTCGCGGCGCCGAACCGGGCGATACGCTGCAGATCGACATCCTCGACGTGAAGATCCGGCAGGACTGGGGCTTCGTCGCGATCCTGCCGCTCGTCGGCACGCTCATCGAGGAGTTCACCGATTACGAGATCGTCCACGCCAGGATCGATCACGAACGCAATCTCGCCGTGATGCCCTGGGGGACGGAACTGCCGCTGGCGCCGTTCTTCGGCATCATCGCCGTGGCGCCGCCGCCGGCCTGGGGCCGGGTCGGCTCGCCCGTTCCGCGCAGCTTCGGCGGCAACATGGACAACAAGGAGCTGCGGCCGGGCACCACGCTCTATCTGCCGATCTACAACGAAGGCGGGCTGTTCTATGCCGGCGACGGGCATGCGGTGCAGGGCGATGGCGAAGTGTGCATCACGGCGCTGGAGACCGGCGTCACCGGCTCGTTCCGCCTGACTGTTCGCAAGGACATGTCGCTGCGCTGGCCCTTCGCCGAGACGTCGACCCATTTGATGTCGATCGGCCTCGACGAGGATCTCGACGACGCCGCCGAGCAGGCCGTGCGCGAGATGGTCCACCACATCTGCGCACGTTCCACGCTGACCCGGAATCAGGCCTATATGCTGTGCTCCCTCGCCGGCAATCTCAGGGTCACGCAAGTGGTGGACGGCAACAAGGGCATCCACATGCTGTTTCCGAAGGCGTATCTGTGACGGGTCGTGACGATGCCGGCGCCCGATCCGGGCTGGCTAATGCGCCATGAGGACGGGCAGCGTGCCATGGGCAAGGACATGCTTGGTGACGCCCCCGAGGAACAGTTCGCGCATGCGGCTGTGCGTATACGCCCCCATGACGAGCATCGTGGCGTGCAATTGCCCGCATGTCGCCAGGATGGCCTCGCCGGCCGACCCGGAGCCCGCGGACGCGGTGATCGGCGGACCGGTGACGATGCCATGCCATTGCAGATATTGGCAGAGATCCGCGCCGGCCGCCTCGCCGGACCGTTCGGACGGCACGGTGATCACCGAGACACGTTCTGCCTCGTGCAGGAGCGCGATCGACTGGCCGACGGCACGGGCACCTTCCAGGCTGCCGTTCCATGCGATCGCGACATGTCCGAGAGGATCGACATAGCCCTCGCGGGGGATCACGAGAACCGGACGGCCGGAGGAGAACACCGCGGCATCGAAGGCGACGGCGTGGAAGGGCGTGGCCAAGGCCGGCTTGTCGATAACGATGAGGTCGCTGACCCGTCCCGACAGCGCAACGGTCGCCTCGAGATCGCCGACCTTCCGGCGCCAGGATGCGAAAGTGCGGTCGAGGCGATGGTCGGAACCGCTGGGGACGTCGTTGCGGACGCACCATTCGTCGAACTGGGCCTGTGCCTTGCCGGCCGCCTCGCGGGCATCCTGCTGGATGCTCTCGGCGGTGATGCCGCTCGCCAGCACGACGTCCGGCATGTTGCGCAGGGTGCTTTCCGGATCGGGCTCTATGTAGAGCGCATCGATATGGGCATGGGTGTAGCGGCAGATGCGGAGCGCCGCATCCAGGCGATGGCGCGCATCGATTCCCGGTCCGATGGGAACGAGTATGCAACGAAGGGGCATGGGGCGATCTCCTTACAAGGTGAGGCACCCTGGAACGCGCCGCCGCCTCTCGCATTGCGTTGGATCAACCGGCCCCCCGTGCCTATGGCTTTCGTCCCTTGATCGATGTCAACATGCGGCCGGGCATGCGCGACTAGGCTGGATACTCTGGACTGTCGCCGCCCCGGAGGCTCACGATGCGTTACGCCGCGATCATGGTCTACGTCGATAATGGCAGCCATGCCGCCGCCCGTGTCAATCTGGCCTGCGAGATCGCAGCCGCGTTCGAGGCGAGCGTCATCGGGGCATCGGCGAGCGTGCCGATGTTTCCCGTCATGGCCCCGTCTCGTTTCGGCCCGGTCGCCGGCCCCGTCCTGACCCCGCCGCAGCAGGCGGCCGAAGCCGATCTGGGCTATTCGGAGGCCCTCTTCCGCCAGGCTGCCCGCGCATTCGGCCGTCCGATCGAGTGGCGCTGCTCCATGGACCATCCGGCCCGCTTCCTCTCCCGCGAAGCCCGCGCGGCGGATCTCGTCGTCGTCGGCCAGATCAGGAACGAGGTCGCCCCCTACAGTCTCGCCAATCCCAGCGACATGCTGCTCGAGATCGGCAGGCCACTGCTGGTGGTCCCGCCGGCCGTGGGGATCGGTCCCCTCGGCTCGAGGGCGATCGTGGCCTGGAAGGACAGCCGGGAGGCGCGCAGGGCCGTGCAGGACGCCACCCCCATCCTGCGCAAATCGAGCCGGGTGGACGTCGTGGAGATCGCCCCGGCGGGGGATCTCGAAGCCGCCAGATTCAGGACGAGCGACGTCGCGACCTATCTCTCCCGGCACGGCGTGCGCGCGGAAGGCAGGGCCCTGCTCGACGACGGGGACGGGCCGACGCCGCAATTGCTGGCGCTCGCCAGGGGCGTCGGTGCGGGGCTGATCGTCATGGGAGGCCAGGGCCATACGCGCCTGCGCGAATGGACCTTCGGCGGCGACACCTATCGCATGCTCAAGAAAAGTCCGATCTGCGTGCTGCTGAGCAGTTGAACACCTCTCATCGGAATGTCGCGGGAGAATATCGCGGCGCGGACGTGGCGGGCTTCCCGGCGTCCGCCGCTCGCGGTCCCGCTATGCCGACAGTTCGGCCAGTTCCGGTTCCGCAGCGGGGCCGACGCCTCGATCCGCCCGCCGCAGGGCACGAAAGGCAAGGCATCCCTTGCCGACCAGTTCGTAGTAGCGCGGCTTCCCTTCGCCATGCTCGCCATGGCCGGCCGCGTCCGTCCGGGGCGAGACCTTGAAATCGCCATTGGCAGCCATGAGGCCCCTGGCGCAGAGGCCCTGGATCATCGCCCGCGTTTCGTCGGTGAAAACATACCAGCCGAATTTATCGGCCTTACTCTCCAGGAAACCAATTTCGCTGGGAGAAAAGACGTTCCAATATTGCTCCGTCCCCGCGTTGTCCCGCCGCCACCTTGCGCTCACCCCGAGGCGGCAGGACAGGCACCACGCCATCGACGAGCAGATGCCGGGCCGCCGGTCCATCGACAGCGAGAAGCCGGCGCAGGGCGGCACTTCGTGGGACATCGATGGCTCCTCATAGACCCGGTGGTCGCATTCCGCCCGCCTGCCGCCGTCCGAACCATCGGCGATGCTGCAATGCCGAAGCTTGCCTGCAGTCTAGCAAGGGGGAGGAGCCGCGCGTTGAGCCAGGTCAAGCTTTCGGGTCGCGGCAACCCATCCGCGGACGGAGCGCACGCCGGAATCGCGGCCGCACGATTGACCTGCGTCAAGTTGCCCTTGCGCGCCTCTGCCATCCTGCCATTCACGACAACGCATCGGCTGGAGTTCACAATGACCTTCAAGGACATCCTGGTTTACCTCGATCCCACGCCGGACGGCGAGAATCGCCTCGCCTTCGCCGTCTCCATGGCCGAACAGCATGGCGCCCGGCTGATCGGCATCGATGCGAGTTCGGAGGACGCCTTCGACAAGGACTGGCGGGACAGGACCGCCGCGATCGGGGATCTCTTCAGGGAGGCGGCCGAGCGAAGCAGGATTCCGGCCGAGTTCCATACCGAGACCGGCGCCCGGGCGCATGGCCCGCATCGCTATGCGCATTGCGTCGATCTCATCATCGCACCCCGGCCGGAATTCGAAAGCCGCCGCCTCGTCATCGATGCGGTTCCGAAGGACATTCTCCTCGGCGCCGGTGTCCCGGTCCTGCTGCTGCCCTATGGCTGGAAGCCCGAGCCTGTCGGCAAGAACATCGTGCTGGCCTGGAACGCCAGCCGCGAGGCGACACGGGCCATGCATGACGCGATGCCCCTGCTGCAGCAGGCGGAGGTCGTGACGGTCTTCACCTTCTCGTCCGGCAGGGGCTCCGTCGCCGAGGAGCAGCGGATCGTCGTGGATCACCTGCACCGCCACGGCGTGCCGGCGCGCGCCTCGAGCTGGGAGGATACCGGACAGATATCGCCGATCGAGGCCCTCTACGCATCGCTGGACACGGCGGAGGCGGACCTCATCGTGGCCGGCGCCTATGGGCATTCCCCCATGCTGGAGGGATTGCTCGGAGGCGCAAGCCAGGAGCTCATCGAAGGGCTGTCTCTGCCGGTGCTGATGTCGCATTGACCGGGGAAGCCGGCCCGCTCCGCTCGCGGCCTGCGCGCCGCCGGCGTGGCACCGGCCGGCACCGTCGGCATGGCGAGCGCGAAGACCAGAAGAACAGGGCGGGGTTCTGCCGCCGGGCGCTCCCGACGGCTCGATGCGGCGGCGGCGGCCGTGGCCGCCCCTCCCCTATTGAAATCAGGACGAAGGGAGGTCGTATTGGTCGATCACGAACGGGTTGCATCTGTCGGGCTGCGCTCGAAGATCATGAGCGCGGAAGGCGCCGCGGCGCTGGTGGCTTCCGGCACCACCATAGGCATGAGCGGCTTTACCGGGTCGGGTTATCCGAAGGCCGTTCCTCTCGCGCTCGCCAGCCGCATCGAGAGGGAGCATGCTGCCGGCAATCCTTTCCGCGTGCGGGTCTGGACCGGCGCCTCGACCGGCCCCGAACTCGACGGAGCGCTGGCCAAGGCCAACGGCATCGAATTCCGCCTGCCCTACAATTCCGATCCCATCGCGCGCGAAAAGATCAATCGCGGCGAGATGGAATATTTCGACATGCATCTGAGCCAAGTCGCTCCGATGGCATGGCAAGGCTTCCTGGGTCCCCTCGACACGGCGGTGATCGAAGTCACGGCGGTCCGGCCGGACGGTTCCCTCGTTCCGTCCTCGTCTGTGGGCAACAACAAGACCTGGCTCGACCGGGCGCAGCAGGTGATCATCGAGGTCAACAGCTGGCAGAATGCCGCCCTGGAAGGCATGCACGACATCTATTACGGCACGGCGCTCCCGCCGCACCGCGTGCCGATACCGCTCCTGCGCCCGGATGACCGCATCGGCGAACCGTGCCTGCGATGCGATCCGGACAAGATCGTCGCCATCGTGGAGACCTGCGTCCCGGACCGCAATCTGCCCTTCGCCTCGCCGGACGCGGTGGCGCATGCCATTGCCGGCCATCTCCTGGAATTCTTCCGGCACGAGGTCTCGAAGGGGCGCCTGCCGGCCTCTCTCCTGCCCCTCCAGTCGGGCGTCGGCAACATCGCCAACGCCGTTCTCGGCGGGCTGCTCGACGGCCCGTTCGAGGACATGACCGCCTATACCGAGGTGATCCAGGACGGCATGCTGGACATGCTCGTCTCCGGCAAGCTGCGCATGGCGTCGGCGACGGCCTTCTCGCTCGGCCCCGATGCCGCCGCCCGGCTCAATGCCGACATGCCGCACTTCCGCGACAAGATCATCCTGCGCCCGCAGGAGATCAGCAACCATCCCGAACTGATCCGCCGCCTCGGCTGCCTGGCCATGAACGGCATGATCGAGGCCGACATCTACGGCAATGTCAATTCCACGCATATCATGGGATCGCGGATCCAGAACGGCATCGGCGGTTCCGGTGACTTCGCGCGCAACGCCTATGTCTCGATCTTCGTGGCCCATTCCATCGCCAAGGACGGCCGGATCTCCGCCATCGTGCCGCAGGCGAGCCATGTCGATCATATCACGCAGGATGTGCAGGTCGTCGTCACCGAACAGGGTCTCGCCGATCTGAGAGGGCTGTCGCCCAAGCAGCGGGCCGAGACGATCATCCGCAACTGCGCGCATCCCGACTATCGGCCCGCCCTCGCCGATTATTTCCGGCGCGCGCGGGAGCATTCCTACGGCCAGCAATCGCCCTCCCTGCTGAACGAGGCGCTGTCCTGGCACCAGCGCTATGTCGAGACGGGAACGATGCGATCGTGAGGAGAGCCGTCAAAGCCGGAGCAGCGCGCGCCTTTCCGGCGAAGGCTGCCTCCGTTTCTCCTTGTCTCGGCGCCCGATCGGCGCCGGCATGCGGGACGGTGCGCTCAATCCGCCGGCGGGTGATAGTCCTCGTCGCCGAAGGGGGAGGCGATTGGGGTCCGGATCTGGATGAAACGGACATTGCCGGCCTGGTGACAGCTGTTGCATGCCGCGGTCAGGTCGGCATAGCCGCGGATGAATTGGGCCGCGTTCTTTGCCTGTGCGGCGTCGCGCATCTCGGTCAAGGGCGCCTGGACCGCGGTCACATAGGTGACGGGTATGCCCGTATAGAGAAGGGCGGCCTTGTTGAGGTTCTCGGCGATGCGGTCGAGCTGATAGTCGGCAAGATCCCAATTGCCGAACTTTCCGGCGTACCAAAGCTTGATGTGGCGGGTCTGGATCATCGACATGAACTCCCCGAGACCAGGCATCATCATCTGGTCGAGCTGGCCGGGCCGGGAAGGCGGCGGTGCTGCGAACGGCACGTCGCCCCCGAGCGCGGGCACGGCCGTCATGCATGCGATCGCGGCGGCGAAGATCACGGGTTTCATGGTCCGATCCTTTCCGAGGCAAATCCGGGCGGCGGGCAGCGCGCATCCCCTCCGCGAAATAAGCCAGCATTCGCGCGGGCGCGTATTGATCCGGATCAACCGCGGCGGCCGATCGCGCGCAGTTGAGGTGGATCAAGGCCCTCGGCGGAGGACGTTGCTACCTCTATCCACGGCACTTTTGCCGGATGCTCCCGGTGGCAAGTCGAGGTCACAGATGTGCGAAATCATGGTCTTTCCGCAGAATAGACGCAGCCCGAGCAAATTCACGGCCGACGGGCCGACGGGGCAGATCCTGTTCTTCACCGGCGTCCGCCGCGAGCGCCGCGACGATGCAGGGCCGCCGTCTTCGCTGCAGGCGAACACCCTGTCCCGGCAGCTGCAGTCGGTGATCGCCAGGCTCGGTCTGGCGGATCGCAAATAGGGAGCCGGCGAGCCATGGGGTGGCGATCCGGTTGCCCCGCGCCGTACCAGCGGCGCCGCCTGGCGGAGACATCGCAATGACCATCCAGACCGACGGCGTGCCGCTCGCTGTCGCCGTTCCGTCCGGCCTGACGACCCAGGAAGCCGCGACGCAGCGCATCGCGTTCGGATCGAATGCCGTGAGCGAGGACGAGACCTCGCCGCTCCGGCGCGTACTCCGCCATTTCTGGGCGCCGGTTCCCTGGATGCTGGAGGCCGCCGTCGTTCTGCAATTCCTCGCCGGCGAGCGCCTGGAAGCCCTGATGATCGCGGCGCTGCTCCTGCTCAATGTCGGCCTCGGCGTCTTCCAGGAGGGGCGCGCCACCGCCGCGCTGGCTTTGCTGAAGAAGCACCTTGCGCTGACGGTGCGGGTCCGGCGCGACGGCGGCTGGATACTCCTTCCCTCCGCCGCTCTCGTGCCGGGCGATGTGGTGCAGATCTCGCTCGGCGGCATCGTTCCGGCCGATATCACCCTCGCCACCGGCTCCCTGCTGATCGACCAGTCGATGCTGACCGGAGAATCGGTGCCGGCGGAAATCGGGGTCGGTCAGCTTGCCTATTCCGGCGGCCTCGTGCGCCGGGGCGAGGCGACCGGAACGGTCTCCGCGACCGGGGCACGCACCTTTTTCGGGCGGACGGCGGAGCTCGTGCGGACCGCCAGCGTGGAGAGCGCCGAACAGAAGGCGGTTCTGGGCGTCGTGCGCAACCTGACGATCGTCAATCTCGTCATCGTCGCGGGAATGGTCGCCTACGCCCTCCACATCGGCATGGGGCCGGCCGAGATCATACCGCTCGTCCTGACGGCGCTTCTGTCGGTGGTGCCGGTGGCATTGCCGGCAACCTTCACGCTTGCGGCAGCCCTGGGCGCCCGGACCCTTGCCGCCAAGGGCGTGCTGCTCACCCGCCTCTCCGCCTTGCAGGAAGCGGCGGGAATCGACGTTCTCTGCGCCGACAAGACCGGCACCCTCACCGCCAATGCGCTCAAGGTCAGCGCCATACGGCCGGTGGCGCCCGGCTATGACGAAGGCGACGTGCTCCGCTTCGCCGCCTTGGCCAGTTCCGCCGATGGTCAGGATCCCATCGATTCGGCCATCCGCACGATGCATGCGGCGCGTGCCACGGCCAAAGGCGAAACGCTGGCCGCCCAGCGTTTCGTTCCCTTCGACCCCGCGGTCAAGATGGCGGAGGCGATGGTGCTCGATCATGGGCGGACATTGCGGGTGGTCAAGGGCGCGCCTGCCGTGATCGCCGCCGTCGCGCCGATGCCACCCGGGGCGGCGGCCGAGCTGGACCGGCTCACCGGAACCGGCCACCGCGTCCTCGCCGTGGCCGTCGGCCCTCCCGACGCGCTCGTGATGATCGGGCTGGTGGCGCTCAGCGACCCGCCGCGGCCGGATTCGGCCGAACTCCTGGCCCGGCTGAAGGGCCTCGGCGTCCATCCGGTCATGGTCACCGGCGATTCGGCGGCGACCGCCGCGGCCATCGCCCGGACCATCGGACTGGACGGGCCGGTATGCCCGCCGGGCCGCATCCCGGACGGGGTCGGCCCATCCGACTTCGCCGTCTATGCCGGCGTATTTCCCGAGCAGAAGTTCCGGCTCGTGAAGGCTTTCCAGCAGGCGGGGCACGCGGTGGGCATGTGTGGAGACGGCGCCAACGACGCGCCGGCCCTGCGCCAGGCCCAAATGGGCATTGCGGTCTCCACCGCGACCGACGTGGCGAAGGCCGCCGCCGGCGTCGTGCTGACCGAGCCTGGGCTCGGCGGCATCGTCACCTGTATCGGGGAAGGAAGATCGGCCTTCCAGCGCGTCCTCACCTACACGCTGACGATCCTGGTGAACAAATGCGTGACGCTGCTGATGATGGGGATGGGCCTGATCGTGACCGGACATGCCGTCCTGACGCCGCTTCTCCTCGCCCTCTCGATGCTGGCCGGCGATTTCGTCACCATGTCGCGCACGGCGGATCACGCCACGCCCTCGGCCTATCCCAACGCCTGGCGCGTCGGCAACCTGACGCTGGCGGCCGTGCCGCTCGGCCTGTTCAAGCTTCTCTATTGCGTCGGCATGCTCGCCCTGGGCTGGTATGTGTTCCGCTTCGCTCCCGGACGGATGCAGACCCTGACCTTCCTGACGCTGGTCCTGGCAGGCCAGGCCAACATCTTCATCCTGCGCGAACGGGGCCGCTTCTGGCATTCGCGCCCCGTTCCGCTGATGATCGTCGCCTCCACGGCCAATGTGGTTCTCGCCGTCGTCCTCGCCGCCGGGGGCATTCTGATGGACGCGCTGCCGGCGGCGATGATCGGCCTCCTGCTGGCGGGAACGGCGCTGTTCGCGCTGGGCATGGATACCGTCAAGATCGCGGTCCTCTCGCATTTGCGCATCGACTGAAATTGTCCCTCGACCGGGAACGACGGCAAACCGAGTCTCTTCCGCCGCTCGAAACGACGGGGCCCGACCCGCGGCAGCGGATCGGGCCTTTCGCAGTCCCGCGGCGAGCGGTGCGGCTCGGCGGTTTCAGGATTTCACTTCAGGATTTCTTGGTCGCCCTCGTCTTGGCCTTGGCCTTCTTGCCGGCCGGGCGCGGCTTGACGGGCTCGTTCTCGACCGCCGCCTGTTCCTTTTGCGGCTCCTGCTCCACCGCGAAGGTCACTTCCCGCGCAGCAGCATCGAACGAGCAGCGAACACGGTTGCCTTCCTTGATCTCGCCCTTGAGCATCGCCCTTGCGAGCTTGGTCTCGAGCAATATCCGGATCTGGCGGCGCAGCTCGCGCGCACCGTATTCCGGCTGGTAGCCCTCGACGGCGAGATGGTCGACCAGGCTCTCATCGAAGGCCAGCTCGATGTCCTGCGCCTGTGCGGTCTTGCGCACCCGATCGAGCTGAAGGCGGACGATGGTGCGGATCTGCGCCTGGTCGAGCGCCTGGAAGATGATGATCTCGTCGATGCGGTTGAGGAATTCCGGCCTGAAATGCCCCCTCAGCACGCTCATCACCTCGTCCTTGACGTTGTCCCGCGCAGCCGGGAGGAAGCCCGGCCTGTGCCCGGCGCCCATGATGACGCTGGAGGCGAGATTGCTGGTGGCGATGATCAGCGTGTTGGAGAAATCGACGACGCGCCCCTTGCCGTCGGTGAGCCGGCCGTCGTCGAACACCTGCAGCAGGACGTTGTAGACGTCGGCATGGGCCTTCTCGATCTCATCGAGCAGGATGACGCTGTAGGGCCGGCGGCGCACGCGCTCGGTGAGCTGGCCGCCTTCCTCATAGCCGACATAGCCGGGCGGGGCGCCGATCAGGCGCGCGACGGCATGGCGTTCCATATATTCGCTCATGTCGATGCGGATGATCGCGTCCTCGTCGCCGAACACCACCTCGGCGAGCGCCTTGGCGAGTTCGGTCTTGCCGACGCCCGTCGGCCCCAGGAAGAGGAAGGTCGCGACCGGCCTGTGCCCCGGCAGCAATCCGGCCCGCGCCAGCCTGACCGCATCGCTGACGGCCTGGATGGCCTCGTCCTGCCCGATCACCCGCTGGTGCAGCCGCTCCTCCATCTTCAGGAGCTTCGCCCTCTCCTCCTCCGTCAGCTCGGTAACCGGAATGCCCGTGAGCTTGGACACCACCTCGGCAATGTTCTCCACGGTCACCTCGGCCTTGTCGGAGCCGATCTTCGTCTTCCATGCCTCGGAGGCCTCGGCGAGGCGGTCGCCCTTCTGCGTGATCTGCTCCTCGAACATCTTGGCCCGGTCGAATTGCTTGCGCGAAGCGGCATAGGTCTGCTCGCGCTTCAACTGGGCGATCTCGGCCTCCAGTTCCAGGATCTCCGGAGGCCGCGACGTCGTCGAGAGATGCACGCGCGCCGCCGCCTGGTCGATGAGATCAATCGCCTTGTCCGGCATGAAGCGGCCGGTGATGTACCGGTCCGACAATTCGGCCGCCGCCACCAGCGCCTGGTCCTGGATCGTCACCTTGTGGTGCACTTCGAGCCGGTCGCGCAGGCCGCGCAGGATGTTGACGGTCTGGTCGACCGTCGGCTCCGCGATCATGACGGGCTGGAAGCGCCGCTCCAGGGCGGCGTCCTTCTCGATATATTTCTGATACTCGCCGAGCGTCGTGGCGCCGATGAGGTTCATCTCGCCGCGTGCCATGGCGGGCTTGAACGTATTGGCGATGTCCAGCCCGCCTTCGCCGCCGCCCTGCCCGGCGCCGACGATGGTATGCACCTCGTCGATGAACAGCACGAGCTCGTCGCGCTTGTCGGCGATCTCGTCCATGACGCGCTTCACGCGCTCCTCGAACTCGCCGCGATATTTCGAGCCGGCGACCAGGGAATTGACGTTGAGTTCCACCAGGCGCTTGTCGCGCAGCACTTCGGGAACATCGCCGTTGACGATGCGCTGGGCGAGGCCCTCTATGATCGCCGTCTTGCCGACGCCGGGTTCGCCGATCAGCACGGGATTGTTCTTCTTGCGACGCGCGAGAACCTCGATCGTGGTCTCGACCTCCTTCGAACGGCCGATCACCGGGTCGAGTTTGCCTTCGCGTGCGAGACTTGTGAGGTCCCGGCTGTATTTGTCGAGCTGCGGCGTGCTGGAAGGCGTCGCCACGCGGCCTTCTTCCGTCCCCTTGCCCGCCACCTTGGCGGTCTGCTGGCGCAGCGCCTGCGGTGTCAGCCCGTATTTGGCCAGCAGATTGCCGGCGAAGCTGTCGGAAACCTCGGCGAGCCCCAGCAGGATGTGCTCCGGGCCGACATAGGAATGGCCGAACTCACGCGAGGCGATGAAGGCGCGGTCGAGAGCGCTCTTGACCCGCGGCGAAACGCCGATGCGCCCACCGGGCGGCTCCTTGGCCTCGCCCTTGGCGGCGTTGGCGTCGATCTGGCTGCGCAGGTCGTCGACCGAGATCTTGAACTGCTTGAGGATCGCCTGCACGACATCACTCTCGGGCAGTTCGTAGAGCAGGTGCTCGCTGTCCACATCCGCCTTGCCGAACTGGACGGCGCGCTCGGCGGCGCGCTGGAGGATTTCCTTGGCCTGGTCGCTGAAATGCCGCTCCAGGCTCAGCGCGTCCCGATCGGACGCGGCGGCGCGCCGGCTCCCGCCGGACCCGCCAGCCCGTGGGTCTGCGACGCCGAAGAAATCATTGAACAGCCCGCCGCGAAACAGCGCCTCCAGCGGCGAAAGCGAGGTCTGGTGCCTCGTCAGCTGGGCATAGTGATAATCGCAGACATCGAGCTGCTTCTCCTGGCCGTTCTGGGCGACGACCACGCGAACGGTGGCAGGCCGGGCTCCGCAGATGTCGCACATATGCTGTGGCAATGATGCCTCCTATGTCTTTTGATGTTCCCCGCATGGGACGCCGCAGCCGTTTGCACCGGGCCGCCGCATGCCGAGGTAGCCCGCGGCTCATCACCGGCCGCACCGGCACGGCCTCGGCTTCCCAGGCCGGGAACGGAGGCCGTATGGGGAGAGACTCCCGTGCCGGCGCGCTGCGCTAAGGGCACGGGCGAGCGGGCCAAGCGATCCCGATCGGCACGAAAGAGCTAAGGGGAGCGCGGCGGCGCCTGATGATCGGCCCGGAAATAGGCGCGTGCCGCGGCGACCAGCGCTGGATCGGAGGGGTGGTCCAAGGTCTCCACGCCGACGATGCGCTTCAGCAAGGCGGGGTCGTGCCGCTCGATATGCTTGGCGAGTTCGGTCTTCTCGTTGGCCGGTCCGGTGATGAGGATCGCAGCGGCATCGGCGAGCGCGACCGCGGTTCGCTGCAGGAAATCATGGTCCTCCGCCGCCCGCCCGTCACCGATCGAACTGGCCTTGTGATGAAGATGCGGGGTCAGGCTCTCCGAGCGGACCGTCCGTCCATCGGCGGCATGGCTGTCGAAATAGAAGATCCGCGCTTCGCGATGGTCGATCCAGACGACCGCATGATATCGGGCACTCATGTTTCCCACTCCATTTCCTTCGGATTCAGGTGCCGTCGGAGGCGAATTACGGCGGCGTCGGCCGGCGGCCGCTGGAGCATTCCCCGGAAGAGTCGACGGGCTCCTCCATGGAAAAATGCGTCCAAACAACCCGTTGGAGAAAATTGCGATGTGATGAACCGCCGTTTTCTCTAATTCTGCCACTCCGACTGGCGAAAATGCTCGTCGCTGCGGCGGGCCGCATGGAGATGCATCGTCCGCTTCGGATCCGGTTCCGGGAACTTCTCCGCTACGGGCACCGGATGGCGTCCGGGCGCAATCCGCCGGCTGCGCCGGATCTCCACGACGAAATGCTGGGCGGGAGGCTTCATGGGGTTCTCCTGAACCGGATATCATCGATCCAGCATGGCAGAGCGCCGCGTCGGCGAGTTGATCTCGCTCAAGCCCCTATGCCCCCTGCACGTCCTGCGCCCAGAACGGCTCCTGCCGGGCGAGACGCCTCTGTTCGTCATCCGCAGCATCGAGCAGATCCCGATCTTCGGCCATGCCGGCCTCTCCGGCTGCGAGCCCCGCGCTGTGGGGCAGCAGCGCGTGCGCCGACGCGCGATCGTTGAGCGTGCCCAGGCAATCCTGAAGGTGCCGGAGGCTGGTCAGCATGGTCCGGCGCAGCCGCACCTGTTCGGGGCCGGCAAACAGGTCGCCGAAGAACTCGCAGGCATAGCGGAAGGTCTTGGCGCGAATGCGCAGGCGATGACGCCTCTTCGCTCCCAGCCGCGACACGCGGCCGTAGCGGCCGAGTTTGCGCCATTGCCGTTGCAGCATCCCGGCCGCTTCGGCATGGAAATCCGGCACGTCTTTTCCGGCGCGAGCCGCCTTGGCCAGGGTACCGGCCTCGATGAAGGCCAGAAGGTCCAGCCTGCGCTGGCAGAAGCGCCGCGACGACAGCAGGGCGGCGAGGCGCTTATATTCGGCACGGCGCCTGCGATCGAGCCCCGCCGCGACGGCCGGCCGCCCCTCGGCGGTGGCCTTGCGGATGGTTTCCAGCGCGATGTCGAGATCCCGCGCCTTGCCGAGCTGTTTGAAGGGCCGCCCGACGCTCGCCCGAAACATCGACCGCTCCCGTTTCGAAAACCGTCCATGATAGAGGGACAGCAACGAACGCAGGCGCCTGAGCCCGACATGCATCTGGTGGACGGCCTCGGGCAAGGGAGAGACCGCGAAGACCGCTTCGTTCTGCGCAAAATGGTGGAGGCAGCCGGACGCGATGATCCGGAAAGCCTCCGCTGCCGTGGCGTTTGCGGGAAGGCTCACCGCTTCGGCGCCGAAGGCTTCCACCGGACCGCCGGCGGCGAGGCGGTAGCCGCGCTCGGACTTGGTCGCCACCTCGATGCGCAGATCCACCGCCCCGGCGATCTGCCGTGCCACGGCGAACAGGGCACCGACGTCGCCCTGGCGCAGCTCCATCTCGACTTCGCGGATGGGCTCGCCGCTTGCCCCCGCCCGGATCGTCCCCTCGTCGAGCGACACCTCGATGCGGCTGTCCTCCCATGCGACGGACCAAGTGGTACGCGTAACGTCGACGGAAAAGACCGGCTGCAGGGGCCCGGCGATCTTCTTGCGCAGATCGGGCGGACAATGGCGCCGGACGTGATCGAGGTCGGGTTCGGGAACGGCGCGATCGATCTCGTCTTCCCGGCGGACCTGCAGCCCGCCCGCCGGCCGGACGCGCTGCTTCAGGGTCTGGACGATCCGGCCGCCGGATGCCCGCAGGCGCAGCGACATGCCCGCCTGCTGGAAGATCCGGTCCGCCGTGTCGAAATAGGTGGAACTCAGCTTCGCGCTGCTTCGCGATGCGGAAGCGAGCAGCGGGTGCGATGCGACCCGATCGACATCGCCGGCGGCGATGGTGAATTTGAGCTCGCGCTCGAGAGGATCCGTGTTGTCGGCCATACGCGTCACCCCTGCTTTCGGCGTGCGCGACCATGCGCCGCCGCCAGCGGCCTCTCGCTGATCTGGATCAAGGCCGGCGGGCGCCGACGTCACCGCCCTGCTCCGCACGGCCGCCGTCGCTTCAACCCGGCGAAGCCGCCTGAAGCGGACCGGCGGCCTGCTCGACGATGCCCTCCACCCGTGCGTCGATGCGGGTGCCGCAGGCCCCGGCGACGATGCCGGAAAGATCCTCCAGGCGGCCGATGGCGGCCGGCCGCCGCGTCGCCGCCGCGAAGCTGTTGGCGGCGGCGATCTTCGGGCCCATCGAGCCGGCGGCGAAGTCCGAAGGCGAAAGCGCCGACGGGGCCGCGTTCCGGATGCGGCGGGGCGAGCGCCCGCCCCAATCGAGATAGACGGCATCGACATCCGTGAGCATCACCAGCATGTCCGCATCGAGCTGGCGCGCCAGCAGGGCGCTGGTCATGTCCTTGTCGATGACGGCCTCGGCGCCCCGGAAGCTGCCGTCGGGCGCCCGGATCACCGGAATGCCGCCGCCGCCGGCGCAGATCACCGTCACCTGGCGGGCGCTCAGCATGGCGATGACGCGCGCCTCCAGGATCTCGACCGGCTGGGGCGAGGGCACGACGCGCCGCCAGCCCTTGCCGTCCGCAGCCACGCTCCAGCCGCGATCCTCGGCGAGCTTCTTTGCCGTCGCCTCGTCATAGACAGGCCCGATCGGCTTCGTCGGATGGGCGAAGGCCTCGTCGTCCGCCGAGACGCGGGTCTGCGTCAGCAGCGTGGCGACCAGCGCATCCGCCGGCAGGACATTGTCCAGTTCCTGCTCGATCATATAGCCGATCATCCCCTCGCTCTCCGCCCCGAGGACGTCGAGCGGATAGGCGCCGTCGCTGGGCCCCGCCGACGCCTGCAGGGCGAGCATGCCGACCTGCGGTCCGTTGCCGTGGGTGATCACCAGCGTATGGCCCTGGGCGACGAGGTCCGCCAGGGCCTGCGCCGCCTTGCGGACATTCACCCGCTGGTTCTCGACCGTGAGGGGTTCGCCGCGACGCAGGAGGGCATTGCCGCCGAGGGCGACGACGAGGCGCATGGCTCAGCCTCCGATGGTGGCGACGAGGATCGCCTTGATCATGTGCATGCGGTTCTCGGCCTGGTCGAACACGATCGAGGCATGCGATTCGAACACCTCGTCCGTCACCTCCATCTCCGTCACGCCGTATTGCTTGGCGATGTGTTCGCCGACTTCGGTCTGCGTGTTGTGGAAGGCGGGCAGGCAGTGCATGAACTTCGTGAAGGGATTGCCCGTGCCCGCCATCACCTCGCGCGTGATGCGGTAGGGCGTCAGCAGGCGGATGCGGTCCGGCCAGGCGGCTTCGTTCTCGCCCATCGAGAGCCATACGTCGGTATAGAGGAAATCCGCCCCGGCGATCGCCTCCCGTACGTTTTCGGTGAGGGTGAAGCGTCCGCCGGTCTGGGCGCCGATATCCTGCAGGTGCCGGCCGAAGGCCGCTTCCGGCCACAGGGTCTGGGGCGCGGCGATGCGCATGTCGACGCCGAGCTGGGCGGCGCCGACGGCGAGCGAGCGGGCGACGTTGTTGCGGCCGTCGCCGAGAAAGGTGACGGTCAGGTCGGACAGGTGCTTGTGGGTGAATTCGCGCATGGTCATGAAATCGGCCAGCGTCTGGGTCGGATGCGACATGTCGGTGAGGCCGTTATAGACGGGCACGCCGGAATAGGCTGCCAGCGTCTCGACCGAGGCTTGCGCAAAGCCGCGATATTCGATGGCGTCATACATGCGCCCGAGGACGCGGGCGGTATCCTTGATCGACTCCTTGTGGCCGATCTGACTGCCCGACGGGCCGAGATAGGTCACATGGGCCCCCTGATCATAGGCCGCCACCTCGAAGCCGGAGCGCGTCCGAGTCGAGTCCTTCTCGAAGATCAGGGCGATGTTCTTGCGCGCCAGCCGGGGCGCTTCATAGCCGCCATATTTCGCAGCCTTCAATTCGTCGGCCAGGCGCAGCAGGAAGCGGATCTCGTCCGGCGAGAAATCGTCGAGCGTCAAAAGGCTGCGTCCATGCAGATTGGTGGGCATCGGATTGTCCTCCGGATTGGTCAGGCGGCTTCGCGGACGAGCGGGCAGGTCATGCAATGGCCTCCGCCTCGCCCGCGGCTGAGCTCGAAGCTCTCGATGGTGATCACCTCCACCCCTGCATGACGCAGCTTGGTGTTGGTGTAGACGTTGCGGTCATAGGCGACGACCACGCCGGGCTCGACGGCGATGACGTTGTTGCCGTCGTCCCATTGTTCGCGTTCGGCCTCGAAATTGTCGCCGCCCGTGGCGACGACGCGCAGGCTCTTGAGCCCCAGCGCCTCGGCGACGACCTGCGTGAAGGGCGCCGTCTCCTCGGTGACGGACACTTCGCCCTCCTGATTGGACGGCCGGAGCGAGAAGATCTTCAGGCGGTCGACCACCGGCGGAAACAGGGTGACGAGATCGCGGTCGCAGAAGGTGAAGACCGTGTCGAGATGCATGAAACTGCGATCGCGCGGCATCAGCGCCGCGACGACGTGCTCGGCCGCCCCGGTGCTGAAGAGCCGCCGGGCCAGGGCGCCGACCGCCTGCGGCGTCGAGCGTTCCCCCATGCCGATCAGCACCACGCCGTTGCCGATCGGCATGACGTCGCCGCCCTCCAGGGTCGGCCGGCGCGGATCGTCGTCGTAGAAGGTCTCGAACCCGCCCTGGGCGAAGCGGGGATGGAAGCGGTAGATCGCTTCGACATTGTCCGCCTCGGGCCGCCGCGCCGGCCAGAACATCGAATTGACGAACAGGCCGCCATAGATCCAGCACGAACTGTCGCGGGTGAACAGCTGGTTGGGCAAGGGCGGCAGCACGAAGTCGTTCGGCGCGAGGGCGCGGGCGGAAAGGCCCGCCGGCGCGAACGGCAGCTCGACGCGCAGGACGCCGCCGATGAGGCGGATTGCGAGGTCCTCGGCCGGAAGCCCGTCGAACCAGCCGCGCAGCTCTCCCGCCAGGTCCTGGCCGACCACGACGGGCGCGAGACGGCGGTCGAGCAGCCAGCGGCGCGCCTCCGGCTTCTCCAGGGTCTCGGCGAGCAGGCTTCCGAGGTCCAGGACGTCCACGCCGCGCTCCGTCAGCGTATCGACGAAGGCGTCGTGCTCCTGCCGGGCGCGCTTGACCCAGAGGACGTCGTCGAAGAGCAGCGCCTTGCAATTGTCGGGCGTCAGCCGCCTGAGGTCGAGGTCGGGACGATGGACCATCACCTGCCGCAGCCGGCCCACCTCAGAATGGACTCCGAGCGTCATCATTTTCAATTCTCCGATCCGGAAGACAATTTTCACAGGGGGCTGATGGCGCCGGTCCACATCAGATAGGCGGCGATGAGGCCGAGCGCGGCGATGGCGATCGCGATGACGGCCTCGACCACGCCGAACATCGGCTCGCCCCGTTCACGCCGCGCCACGCAGTAGAAGCCGATGCCGACGGCATAGAGGATGGCGCACATGAACAGGAAGGAGAGGCCGGCCGCGTAGACCAGCCAGGCGCCGTAGACCGTCGCCAGCAGGCCGACGAACAGGGCGCCCAGGCGGCGTTCGCCGGGCCGGTAGCCCTCCCCGGTGATCGCCAGTTTCGCGGCGAAGGCGCCGGACAGGACATAGGGCACGAGGATGGCGACCGAAGCGATCGAGAACAGCGCCTGGTAGGTGCTCTGCGCGAACAGGGTGATGATGAGGAAGATCTGGACGAGGCCGTTCGTCAGCCAGAGCGAGTTGGCCGGAACCCCCTGGGCGTTCTGCACCCCGAGCAGCTTGGGCATCGTTCCGTCACGCGCCGCCGCGAAGGGGATCTCCGCAGCCAGCAGGGTCCAGCTCAGGAAGGCGCCGCCGACCGACACGACCAAAGCGATATTGATGAGGATCGCGCCCCACGGGCCGACGACATGTTCGAGCACGCCCGCCATCGAGGGATTCTTGAGCGCCGCCAGTTCCGGCTGGGTGAGGATGCCCAGCGACAGCACGGAGACGAGAACATACAGGGCCAGGCAGGACAGGAACCCGAAGATCGTCGCCTTGGCGATATCCGTCCGGCGCTCGGCCCGCGCCGACAACACGCTCGCACCCTCGATGCCGATGAAGGCCCACAGCGTCACCAGCATGGTGCTCTTGGTCTGCTGCATGATCGATCCCAGCGTCGGCGTGGCCGAGCCGGTGAAGTCCAGCGAGAAGATGTCGACCTTGAAGGCGATGACGACGATGGCGATGAACAGGACGACGGGCGCGATCTTGGCGATGGTCACGATCAGGTTGGCGAAGGCGGCCTGCCGGATGCCGACGAGGATCAAGGCGTGGACGACCCACAGCAGGATCGACGCGCCGAGCACCGCCTGCCAGGTATTGCCGTCGCCGAAGGCCGGAAAGAAATAGGACAGCGCGCTGAACATGACGACGGCGTAGGAGACATTGCCGATCCAGGCGCTGAGCCAATAGCCCCACGCGCTGTTGAAGCCGACATAGGAGCCGAACCCGGCCTTGGCGTAGGCGTAGGGGCCCGCGTCGAGATCCGGCCGCCTCATCGAGAGCGACTGGTAGACGAAAGCGAGGGCCAGCATGCCCACCGCCGTGATGCCCCAGCCGATCAGGATGGCGAGAGGCCCGGCCCCTGCCGCCATGTTCTGCGGCAGGCTGAACACCCCCGACCCGACCATGGAGCCGATGACGAGCGCGCTGAGCGCCCCCAGCCGCAACTTGCCCGACGTGGCGCCGGCCTTGGCCCCTGCTGCATCCGCCGGCGAAGAATTCGTGACCGTCATGCCTGCCTCCAACATTCGCACTGCGATGGGGGCAGGAAAACCCACTTTGCCGCAGGGCTCGTTGCGCAGGATCAAGAAGCGCCATTTTCGTATCGGGCCGGCCGATGGCGGCCTCCGGCGGCCTTTGAGATACATCAAGGCGTTCGAATGCCGCCCGTGCTCAGGTCGAGGACGAGGGGCGACAGGCTTCGTCCGGCCGCCGCGATGCGCGGCGCCCGCCTCTACGGGACCGGCGCCCGGCGCGCCGAGGAGACGGGAATGACCATGCTCATGGCCGAGTATCCGGTGGACCGCAGACAGACGGCCGGTCTCTTTGCGGTCACGCTCTATCTTGCGCGCAGCAGCGAACATCCGGAAGGCAATCCGAACGAAGGCTACAGGTTCATCCTGCCGCTCGACGCGAACGCGCGGGTCGACGCCGATGCTTGGGCGCATCTGCGCGACTCATGCGCCGTCGTCCGGTTCCGGGAGGACGAGGAGAGCCGCCGCGGCAGGCTCGTGCACCGTGCCGGCGGCGTGCACGGGGCGCGGTGGATCTTCGATTACGGCGACGGCGAGGAAGTCCTGCACATGCTCGAGGCCCATACCGTCCGGGCCGGGGATTATCTCTCCGTCCAGGGCGAGGATGGCGACATGCGCACCTTCCACATCATGGCCGTGGCCCGGGCGTAGAAGAGCAAGGCCAGGGATCCGTCGGCGGCACGGCCGCCTCGCCTGGATTGGCACTCCCGAGAAACGACGCATCATGGAGGACACGAACATGTCGGCTCCCGCAACCACCGAGCCTTCGCCCCTGCGCGCCGTTCTGCTTCCGCCGCCGGCCGGCGAGGGCGACCTGACGGTCTCCGCCGCCCTGAAGCGCAGGACGACCACGCGGGCGTTCCGCCCGACATCGCTGCCCGCGCAGCTCCTCTCCGACCTCCTGTGGGCTGCCTGCGGCGTCAATCGCGAGGTTGGGCCCTTCGGCGGCAGTGGCCGGACGGCGGCTTCCGCCAGCAATTCCCAGGAGATCGACGTCTATGTCGCGCTCGATGAAGGCACCTATCTCTATGATGCCGTCGGAAACCGGCTGACGCCGATCGTCGGCGGCGACCTGCGCGGCGAGGCGCTCACCCTCGGCCAGCGGATGGTCGGCCCGAAGGCGCCGGTCCAGCTGGTCTATGTCGTCGACATCGAGAAGCTGACGCACACCACCGGTTTCCAGGAGCCCGGTCTGCATGACGGCGACATCCAGAAATCCTACTACTATGTCGATACCGGCATCATTGCCGCGAATGTCTATCTCTTCGCCGCTGCACAGGGCCTCGGCGCCTGGTTCCACAATTGCGACAGGCCGGGGCTCGCCGCCGCGCTCCGCCTGCGGGACGGGCAGCGCGTGCTCTTCGCGCAGTCGGTCGGATATCCTGCCGGATCCTGATCCGAGTATCCTGATGGGGACCCTCGATGTCAGGCCTCGCAGGGCGCGGCATAGCGCTGCCATATCGCCTGGCGGACGAGGGCGCGGCTGTCGCGTGAGGGCAGGCTCCGGTCGGCCTCTATCCGTGCGGTCTCATCCGCCAGGGCCCCGTCCTTGATGACGTGCCTGAACCAGGCCGAATAATCGCCGGCGGCAAGATGCCGCTGCCATGTCACATCGTCGATCGTGCCGGCGACATCCACGAATTTGAACAGGTTTTCGGCCTTCGCCATCGATCCGTTGAGGGGGTTGTGAAAGTAGAAGCTGCGCGCCGGGCCGACGTCGCCCACGGCATATTTGCCGGCGTGCCGCCTATGCGCCTGGATCGGCAGGCCGACCCGCACCGGCACCGGCACCGACGCCGCACCGGAGCGGCATGTCCAGAACAGCGCCTCTCCGCCTGCCGCCTCCACCTGGCTCGCCGGAAGCGGCAGGTGCATCGAGCGGCCGACCGCCGCGAGCGTGGCCGACGGCTCGTCGCCGAGCGCGATGACGAGATCGATCGTATCGAGGATGGGCCGCGCCAGGGCCTGAGGATAGGCGGTGATCAGGACGGTGCCCGAAGGCGGCAGGAGGGCGATCGCGCCTTCATGCGCCTTCTGCAGGACTTCATGCGCCTCGTCGATGACGAGCCAATGCGGCCGCCCGGTTCGTGCCCGCAGGAAGGCCGTCTGCTGCAGCAGCGTCGAGAACAGCGTCCAGCGCTCCCTAAGCCCGAGTGCCTGCAGGTTGACGACGAGATTCACCCCGACTTCGTCCAGAAGCTTGATCGCCTCCGTCAGCGACGGCGGCGTCTCGCGATTGCCGATGGAGATCGCATGCTCCAGCTCGACATAGTCGCCTTCGGGGTCGACGATGCAGAACTCGAATTTCTTGTCCGCCATGCGCTCGCTGAGGGCGGTCGCCAGGGTCGACTTGCCGCAGGCGGACGGCCCGACGATCAGCACGTTGCCCCGATAGGGTTCCAGGTGGACGTCCCTGCCCTGCCGATCCACCCCGGCGAGGATGCCGTGGTCCGCCTTCGAGGCGATGCCGGCGTCCTCGCGTATCACCCTGTCGATCAGTTCGGCGACACCCACGCCATGGTCCCCCGACAGCACGATGTCGGCTTCGGTCTTGATGACCGGCAAGGCATTGGCCACGGCTGCGGAGCAGCCGCAGGCGCTGAGAAAGGCATGATCGTTCTCGGCATCGCCCACCGCGACGACATTCTGGGGAGCCAGGTCGAGTTCGCGTATCGCGGCCATCAGGCCGCTCGCCTTGTTGACGTTGGGCGGCAGGATCATGACCGCGCCCTTGTTGAAGGAGATCTGCAGCTCCAGGCCCAGTTCCCGGATGACGTCGAGAGCGGCCTGCTGGTGGGGCTCCCACGTCGACACGATCACGCGTCCGACTGCCAAGGGTGCGACATTCATCTCCCGCAGCCGGCGGGCCACCGCCGGTGGCACGGGCGGCGCGAGAAGCCGCTCCTCTCCGTCCGCGGGGTTGAAGAGCAACGCCCCGTTCTCCGCGACGACGCGGTCGAACAGGTCCATCCGCGGGAACAGGCGCCGAAGGTCGGGAAGCTCCCGACCGGTCACCAGGATCAGCCGCCTCCCGGAATCCTTGAAGCGCTGCAGCGCGCCGCAGGTCTGCGCCGTGACGATCTCCTTGTCGGCGATCGTGCCGTCATAGTCGGTAGCGAGGGCCAGGAAATACAAGATGCGTCTCCTTGCGGCATCGAGCGGTCGACGCGCAGGCGGGCCGTATGTCGAAGCGAGGCGCCCGACGCGGTGACCGGCATTCCCGGCCCTGCCGCACCGTCAGTCCGGTCGCGGCCGTCGACGATGGCGGGAGGCATCGTCGGCCCGGACCCTGACGGGCTGCACTTGGACCTGCGTCATCTGCCGGAAGGCCATGAGCGTCAGAGATGCCGGGATGACCAGAAATGCGAGGGTCACCAAGGTGTGTAACATTGCTCTTCTCCCTGATCAGAAACGGCATCGGCTGACTTCAGCCTGGGGAGCTCCATCCGTGAAGCTCAAGCCCCGATACACCACATGGGGTCCCGGAACGCGTTGCGCCAGATCAAAGCCGGCAAAACAAGCCGCCCGCGCGGCGGCAGCGATCCGCGCATCTCCTCCCGGACGCGCGCACGACGACGGCACAGGCAGGACATGCACACCGAGGGGCGCAGGAACGGGCGCACCGTCAGTCCAGCAATTCCTTCACCGTGTCGAAAAGCTTGCCGTTGAGGAGGGGCTTGTCCACCGTCCGCACCGCAGCCGCGGCAGCCCGCCGCGCCATGGCCGGCGTCAGCGTCGTCATCAGGATGGCCGGCATGCCCACGCCCCGCGCCCTCAGGCGCTCGAGCAACTGGAAGCCGTCGAGCCCCGGCAGCTTGTAGTCGATGACCAGGCAGCCCCGGACGGGAAGCGAGGCCTCGGCGAGGAGGCTCTCCCCGCTCGCATAGGATCGCACGTCGAAACCTTCCACCATGAAGGCGAATGTCAAGGCGTGAAGAAGCGCCACATCGTCGTCCACGATGATGACAGACCTGACGGGGAGAGGCTGGGCCATGTCGATACTCATGACCCCCTCGCAGTGAAGGAAGACATTCACCTGCATAGACCGGGGAGCGACAGGCGGCCTTGAGCTATCGCAAGGATTTCCGTGATCGCCGGGTGACAAGCGCAAGCCGGACGAGGTCCGCCGTCGTTCCCGCCTGCATCTTGGTCACCAGGCTGTCCCTGTCGGCTTGGACGGCCTGCGCGCCGGCGCCGGGTTCCGCCGCCGCCGCGGAACCCGCCACGCCGTCGATGAGATCGTCGAGGACCCTGCGCTCATGCTCCGACAGCATGGCGAGCCGCCTCGCGACGATGTCGAACGGCCCCTCCTCGCCACTCGGCTCGCCATCGGCGGAGATCGCGTTCTCGATGGCCCGGATCATTCTGCCGTCGTCGAAGGGCTTTTCGAGGAAATCCACGGCCCCCGCCTTCATGGCCTCGATCGCGAGCGGCATATCGGCTTCGCCGGTGATCACGATCAGCGGCAACCGCGATCCCCGGGCCCTGAGCCGGACCGCGAGCTCGAAGCCCGAAAGGCCGGGCATGCGCACATCGGTCACGACGCAGCCTTCCAGGGCTTCCTCGCGCAGGTCGAGGAAGCCCTGGCCCGACTCGTAGGTCTTCACTTCGAAGCCGGCGGTGCCGAGCAGGAAGGCCAGCGAGTCGCGAACGGCGTCGTCGTCGTCGATGACATGGACCACCCGCGTATTCATCTCACGCCACCTCATCTTCTCGCGCGAGCGGCACGGTGAAGCTGAATGTCGCGCCTCCCCGGGGATTGGTTCCCGGCCAGATGCGTCCGCCATGCGCTTCGACGATCGTGCGGCAGATCGACAGGCCGACGCCCATGCCCTGAGATCCCTTGGTGGTGACCAGGGGCTGGAACAATCGCTCCATGATGTCCGGATCGATCCCCGAGCCCGTATCCTCGATCGAAACCTCGGCCATGTCGCACGGTGCGCGGACGACCCGAATGACCAGCTCCCGCCGATCGCAGCCATCCATGGCCTCGAGCGCATTCCGGACGAGGTTGAACACGACCTGCTGGATCTGAACCTTGTCGACCAGCACCACGTCCGCCGCCGGATCCCTGTCGATGTGAACCTGCACGCCCCGCTCCTTCGCTCCGATCAGGGCCAGGGCGAAGACTTCGTCGAGGAGCCTCGCCAGGCTTTCGACCCGCTTTTCCGTCTCCTCCCGGCTGACGAAATTGCGCAGGCGCCGGATGATCTGCCCGGCCCGCAATGCCTGCTCCGCCGCCCGGCCGATCGCGCCGATGGCTTCGCTGCCGGGGTTCTGCGCATCGAGCAGGCGCTGGGCACCCCGGAGATAATTGGAAATCGCCGAAAGCGGCTGGTTGAGCTCATGGGCCAGAGCAGCCGCCATCTCGCCCATGGCGGAGAACCGCGAGACGTGTGCGAGTTCCGACTGCAGGAACTGCACGCGCCTTTCCGATTCCTGCCTATCGGTGAGATCCTTGACGAAACCGGTGAAATATCGGTGTCCGCCCCAGGCCATCTCGCCGACCGACAGTTCCATCACGAAGGTCGAGCCGTCTTTCCGCTGTGCCAATTCCATGCGGCGCAGACCGATCATGCGGCGCTCCCCTGTCATGGCATAATGCCGAAGATAGCCGTCATGCGCCTCCCGGTACGGCGAAGGCATGAGGATGCTGACGTTCTGCCCCGCGACCTCGCTCACGCTCCAGCCGAACAGTTTCTCGGCAGCCGCGCTGAAGGATTGCACGATGCCGTGCTCGTCGATGACGACCATGGCGTCGGGCACGGTGCTCAGGATCGATTGCAGATAGGCTTCCCGCTCCCCGATCTGCTGCGCCATCGCATCGGCGCGGCGCCGTCCCTCGCGCAGCCTCTCGCCACCGATCGCGACGGCAACGCCGAGGCCGGCAAAAAGCATTTCATTGACGACATTTCCGAGAACGAACCGGTCTGCGGACAGAACGAGGATGGACCCGGCAACGACGCCCAGAACGGTCGCCGCCAAGCCAGGCCACAGGCCTCCGCGTGCGGACGCAACCAGCAGGCTGGGGACGAAGAGCAGGAAAACGACGCCGTCGCCGAGCAGGTGCTGCAGCGCCAGGCTGGCGATGACACCCAGGCCGATGAGGAGGACGGCATAGGAATAGGCCGAAAATGCCTCCGCCCGGGAAGGCTTTGATGAGGCAGCGTCCTCATCCATCACTTTCCAGAGCCTGTCCATACTCAATCCCGCTGCGATTTCAATAACATGCAGCAACAAACGAAAGCGGCGAGGCCGCGATGTATCCGTTAAAAAATAGGGTAGAGAATAGCTTCAGTATCGATTTCGACCCCGGTATTATGCACGAATGTCATTCCGCCGTATAGAAGATGTTCAGTTTCGGCCATCTTCTCGAAGCCTCATCACGGCCCTCCCTGCCGCAAGGGTGAAATCTCCCTCCCTGCCGCTCGGCCGGGAGGAATGAACGCCGGATGCCGCTACCGGGCGGCCTGCGGGAATCGGCCGGAAGAAGCTTCGGCGGAAGTACCGGGGAGCGTCTCGGGGCGGCGCAGGGGTTCGAATTCGGCGGGCGTCAGCGTTTCCTTGTCCAGCAGCAGGGCGCTGCCGGCGTCGAGGTCGACGCGCCGGCGCTCCAGGATCGCCCGGGCGCGGTTGGCCGCCTCTTCGATAAGGCCGCGGACCGCCAGGTCGATCTCGCGCCCGGTCTCTTCCGCCGCGTTGACCAGCCTGTCCTGCGGCAGGCCGAGAAAGGCCTGCGAGGGCGCGGCGTAGGTCCGCTCCCCTATCGTTTTGTCCATTCCGTATTTCGTGACCATCTCGAGCGCCATCTCGGTCGCCCTCTGGAGATCGTCGGCGGCGCCAGTCGAGATGTCCCCGTCGAATATCAGCCGTTCCGCCGCCCTGCCGCCCATCAGCACCGCCAGACGGTTGGCAAGCTCGCTCGACGCCAGCAGGAAGCGATCCTCCGTCGGCCGCTGCATCGTATATCCGAGGGCGCCCACCCCGCGGGGAACGATCGAGACCTTCTGGACCGGATCGACGCCGGGAAGGCTGGCGGCTACCAGGGCGTGGCCCATCTCGTGATAGGCCACGCGCCGGCGTTCCGCCTTGCCGAGCACCCGGCTCTTCTTCTCCGCGCCGGCCACGATGCGCTCGATCGCGGTGGTGAAGTCCTGCAGGCCGACGGCCTCCGCGTTGCGGCGCGTGGCGGCGATCGCTGCCTCGTTGATGAGATTGGCGATGTCCGCGCCCGTGAAGCCGATGGTCATCCCGGCGATCTGCTCGAAATCCACATCGGGGCCGAGGCGGATCTTGCGGGCATGCACCTTGAGGATCGCGAGGCGCCCGCCGTGATCCGGCCTGTCGACGAGGACCTGCCTGTCGAAGCGCCCGGCGCGCAGCAGCGCCGGGTCGAGGATCTCGGGCCGGTTGGTCGCGGCGAGCAGGATGACGCCGGAACTCGGGTCGAAGCCGTCCAGCTCCGAGAGGAGCTGGTTGAGCGTCTGCTCCTTCTCGTCATAGCCGCCCAGCGCCCCCGGGGTGCGGCTGCGGCCGAGCGCGTCGAGTTCGTCGATGAAGATGATGCAGGGCGCCGCCTGCCGCGCCTGCTCGAACAGGTCGCGCACGCGCGCCGCGCCGACGCCGACGAACATCTCGACGAATTCTGAGCCGGAGATCGAGAAGAACGGCACGCCGGCCTCGCCCGCGACGGCGCGGGCGAGCAGGGTCTTGCCGGTCCCCGGCGGACCGACCAGCAGGATGCCCTTGGGCACGCGCGCGCCGAGACGCCCGAAGGTCTTGGGATCCTTGAGAAAGGACACGACCTCCTTGAGCTCGAACTTCGCCTCGTCGACGCCGGCCACGTCGGCGAAGGTCACCTTGGTGTCCTTCTCGACATAGACCTTGGCGCGGGACTTGCCGATCGTCATCATGCCGCCGAGGCCCTGCCCATCGCCCATACGGCGGATCAGGAAGGCCCAGACGAGGTAGAACAACACGGCCGGCACGACCCAGGACAGCAGCGTCTGGAGGAGTCCGCTCGAAGGCGCCCCGCTCACCACGATGCCGTGCGCCGCCAGCTTCTCGGCCAATTGCGGGTCGACGCGCGCGGTGACGAAGATCTTCTTGCCGCTCGGCAGCGCCTCCTTCAGCGTGCCCTGGATGGTGTCGGCGCCCACCGCCACCTCGGCCACCTTGTTCTGGGCCACCAGCTGGTCGAATTCGGTGAAGGATACGGTCTCCACCTGCGTGTAGCTCGCCCATGCCCATTGCAGGAGCAACATGCCGACCATCGCGGCAAGGACATACCATATCGTGATGTATTGTTTGCGGTTGGACGGTTTCGGCGCCATCGCCATCGTCGACTCCATGCGGCTCGGGGCGGGATTTCGGGTGTGCCACGGTCGGACGGGTTCCCCGCTGACGCGCCGGAACCCGCAGACATCGGCTTGCCGGGTTGCGGTTACGGGGACCGGCCGGCAGGGCGCTCCCCCGCCTCGACGAGGCCATCGCGCCTGACGGCACCGGCCCGGGTTGCGACGCGGGCCGGTGCCTTGATTGCCTGCGATCCTGCCGCACCCGCGGCGGCGACCCTTCAGCAGAAGGTCACTTCGAGCTTTTCAGCCCTGGGTTCGGCGCTCTCCACCATGCTCAGCACCACGCGGCCGTCCACCTTGCCCGCCTTGAGCCTGGCGAAGATGTCGTTGATGTCGCTCAGCGGTGCCTTGGTGATCTCCGCCTTCACCTTGCCCTCGGTGGCGAAGGCGATCGCCTCGTCGAGGTCGCGCCGGGTTCCTACGATCGAGCCGCGCACGGTGATGCGCTTCAGCACCACGTCGAAGATCGGCGTCGGGAAATCCCCCGGGGGCAGGCCGACCAGGGCAACCGTGCCCTTGCGGCGTACCATATGCAGCGCCTGGGAGAAGGCCGGCGGCGAAACGGCCGTCACCAGCACGCCATGGGCGCCCCCGCCGGTCGCCTTGAGGATGTCGGCCACGGCATCGGGCGAGCGCGCGTCGACGGCGATGTCGGCGCCGGTCGCCCGCGCCAAGGCGAGCTTGTCCGGCGTGACGTCGAGCGCGGCGACATGCAGGCCCATCGCCTTGGCATATTGGATGGCGACATGGCCGAGGCCGCCGATGCCCGAGATGGCCACCCATTCGCCCGGCCGGGCCTCGGTCTCCTTCAGCCCCTTATAGGTGGTGACGCCGGCGCACAGGATCGGCGCCATCTGCGCGAAATCGACGCCAGCCGGCAGGCGGGCGGCGAAGGGGGCGGAAGCGATGACATATTCGGCAAAGCCGCCGTCGCAGCTGTAGCCGGTGTCGTGCTGGTGCTCGCACAGCGTTTCCCAGCCGGTCTCGCAATATTCGCAGCGCATGCAGGCGTCATGGAGCCAGGCCACGCCGACCGCGTCCCCCTCCTTGAAGTCCGTCACGCCGGCGCCGAGGGCGGCGACGACGCCGGTCACCTCATGCCCGGGGATAAAGGGCGGCGTCGGCTTCACCGGCCAGTCGCCCTCCGCCGCGTGCAGATCCGTATGGCACACGCCGCAGGCGTAGACCTTGACCAGGAGTTCGCCCGGTCCAGGCGTGGGAATCGCCACGTCCTCGATCGTCAGGGGTTTTCCAAAGGCCCGCACCACAGCGGCTTTCATCGTTCTCGTCATCGCTCGATCCTCCTGCATGCGGACAGGCTAGAGGCGGCGGCGGATGACGCCTTGAGCGAAATCAAGTACCGGCGCAATCGGCGCCGGAGGTGGTGCCGATCCTTCGGCGGCCTCCTCCCATGCCGGCGCCCCGGCTTGACCTGTGTCAACGCGACGGGACGCCGCCTGCCTAGGATCGCCCCGCAACCAATGGAGATTTCAAATGACACCCACGCTGAAAACCTGCCTGGTGGCAGCCTCTCTCTTCTGCATGTCGGCCCCCGCTTTCGCCCAGAACGCCCCCGATGCCACCATCACCTTCTCGGGCGGCAGCGTCGCGGCGGGCGTCGGCTACACCTGGGGAAGCGGCACGCTCCGCTACAAGGGCAAGGCCTACCCCTTCACCGTGTCGGGCCTCAGCGTCGTCGACGTCGGCGCCGCGAGGATCGACGGCACGGGAACGGTCTACAATCTCAGGAACGTCGCGGACGCGGCCGGGACCTATGTCGCAGCCGGCGTCGGCGCGACGATCGCCGGTGGGGGTACCGTGGCCGCGCTACAGAACCAGAACGGCGTCATCGTCCATTTCCATTCGACGACGGCCGGTCTCAAGCTCCACCTTTCGGCGAGCGGGATCGTGATCAAGCTGAAGTAGGACGAAGGAGAAGCCGGCAACCACGCCGGCCTCAATATCCCGGGCCTTCACCATCCTCCGGCAGCCTCGCCGGGGGATGTTTCGTTGCGGGGCCGGAGTGCCGGCCCGGCAGGCAGAGCGCCCCTTTCCGCCGCTTCCGTAATCCGCCGTCTCAGCCCGCCTGCGCCGTCACGGCACGGAACCGCATCAGCGCGGCGAAGAGGAACAGCCCTCCCACGAACGCGACGAAGAGGTAGTCGGGCCAGACGACGTCGAATCCCGCGCCACGGTAGAGAATGGCCTGCGCGAAGGAGACGAAATGCGTCGATGGCGAGGCATTCATGATCGTGCGCAAGGCCGGCGGCATCGACTCCAGCGGCGTGTTGCTGCCGGACAGCATGTTCATGGGCATGGCGACGAGGATGTAGAGCAGGCCGAGCTGCGGCATCGTCCGCGCGATGGTGGCCAGGAAGATCCCGATCGCCGTGGCGAAGAACAGGTAGATCACCACGCCAGACAGAAAGAGCGGGACGGACCCGGCGATGGGCACGTGGAGAAGCTGGCGTACGACGATGAACAGCGACAGCCCGGCCGCCACCGTGATCACCAGGCTGTTGGCCCAGATCTTCGAGATGGCGATTTCGAACGGCGTCACCGGCAGCACGAGCAGGTGGTCCATGGTGCCGTGCTCGCGCTCGCGGATGATCGCCGCGCCTGCGAGGATGATGGCCAGCATGGTCACGCTGTTGATGATGCCCATAAGGCTGGTGAACCAGGCGGTCTCGACCGTGGGATTGAAGGCGATGCGGACGGCGAGCGTCACCGGCGACGTTTGGACGCCTTGCGAGCGGGACAGAAAGCTCCCCTCGTCGCGGGACACGAAATTGGCGATTTCCGTGGAGAGGATCTGCTGGATGTAGCCCGAGCCGAGGCCGGCCTGCACCATCGCGGTAGCGTCGACGTTCACCTGGACGGAGGGGCTGCGCCCCGCCTCGACGTCGCGCTGGAATCCCGGCGGGACGACCATGATGAAGGTATAGGCCGCGGTGTCCATGAGACGATCGACATCGCTCTCCCTCACCGCCTGAGGCGGCTTGAAGTAGGGGGGAAGGAACGCACCGGACATCTGGCGGGACAGGGGCGAGCGGTCCTCGTCGACGATGCCGATCGAGGCGTTGTGCAGTTCCTGCGAATTGCTCTGCGCCTGCGTGTAGACGGCGAAGGAGAAGGACCAGACCACCAGCCCGAGAAGGACGAAATCACGCGAGAAGCTGCGCAGTTCCTTGATGCCGAGCCACAGGATGTTGCTGAGACTTGCCATTTCAAGCCTCCTGCTTGCGCAGGAACAGGAGGCTGAGGCCGAGCAGGACGGGCACGAACACGCACAGGGCCAGCAGGCTCGCCGCGAGATCCTGCAGGCCCAGCGCCTTGGTGAAGGTGCCGACGCTGATCGTGAGGAAATAGGTCATCGGAAACAGCTTGCCCATCACGGCGGGTGCCCCCGTCAGCGACGAGACCGGCGTGAGCATGCCGCTGAACTGCGTTGCCGGCAGGATGGTCAGGATCGCCGTCCCGAACAGGGCGGCGATCTGCGTGCTGCAGAAGGAGGAGATCAGCATGCCCATGCCGGTGGTCGTCGTCACATAGACCAGGGCGCCGAGAAGGAGCGTCAGGAAGCTCCCCTTGAGGGGAACCCCGAACACAAGGACCGCCATCAGGCACAACAGCCCGAAATTGATCATGCCGATCACGATATAGGGCAATTGCTTGCCCAGCAGGAACTCGATGCGGGTGACCGGCGTGACGTAGAGATTGGTGATCGAGCCGAGTTCCTTCTCGCGAACGATCGACAGCGCCATCAGGATGGCGGGAATTTCGACCAGGAGCAGCGCCATGGTGCTCGGCACCATCGCGTAGATGCTGTCGAAGTGCTGGTTGTAGCGAAAGCGCGTCTCGATGATGGCGCTGCCGGCCGATGCGTTGCCGCGATCGCCGGACGCGGCGGGCTCCCCGCTGCGCAGGGCGTTGAACTTCTCGTCGTTCGTCGCTTCCGCGCTCTGCCCGCTCTTCACAGCGACGTCGGACAGGAACTGCTGATGCGCGCCCTGCAGATATTGGCGGATCGTCTCGGCGCGGAACGGCATCGCCCCGTCGATCCAGGCGGCGATGGAGGTGGCGACGCCCTTGCGCAGGTCGCGGCCGAAATCGGGGGGAATCTCGAGGCCCGCCCTGATGTCTCCGGATTGGAGCCGGGTTTCGAGCCCGGCCTGGTCGGCGATCGGAGGCTTCTCGACGAAATAGGGAGAGCCGCGCAGTTCCTCGACATAGGCGCGGCTTTCCGGTGTGTTGTCGCGGTCCAGCACGGCGAAGGACAGATTGTTGACGTCGGTGGTGATGCCCGCCCCGAAGATCAGCATCAGGAACGCCGTGCCGAGCAGCGCGAATCCCATGCGGATGGGGTCGCGCAGCAATTCGAGGCCCTCGCGCACGGCATAGGCGAACAGCCGCTGCGGGCTGAACCCCGTCGGCCGGCCGGGCGGCGTCCGCCCCTTCGAAGCGACAGTCCGGGTGTCGGAGACGGCGCTGCCCGTCGGCGCCTCGACGCCGGCCGCTTCCTCCAGATAGTCGACGAAGGCATCCTCGAGGTTGTCGCGATGCCGCGCCTCGGCGAGCGAGGCCGGCGTGCCGGTCGCCAGGACCCTTCCCGCATCCATCAGCGCGATGCGGTCGCAGCGCGCCGCTTCGTTCATGAAGTGGGTCGAGACGAAGATGGTGACGCCGTCCTGGCGCGAGAGATCGGCCAGCAGGGCCCAGAACTGGTCGCGTGCGAGGGGATCGACCCCCGATGTCGGCTCGTCGAGGATGAGGATTTCGGGCTTCTGGATGATGGCGACCGCCAGCGAGAGGCGCTGCCTGATGCCGAGCGGCAGGTCCGCAGCCCGCCGGTCGAGATAGTCGGCCAGCCCGAAGCGGGCGACGAGCTCCTTCGTCCGCGCCTCGGCCACGCCGCGATCGAGACGGAACAAACGGGCATGCAGATCGAGATTCTGGCGGACGGTGAGCTCGGTGTAGAGCGAGAAGGACTGCGACATGTAGCCGACGCGGAACCGTGCCCCGAGATCGGCGGCGTTGACCGGCTTTCCGAACAGATAGGCCTCGCCGGCGCTGGCCTGCAGCAGGCCGGTGAGCATCTTCATGGTCGTGGTCTTGCCGCAGCCGTTCGAACCGAGGAAGCCGAAGATCTCGCCGCGCTCGATGGAGAAATTCACCCGGTCGACCGCCGTGAAGTCGCCGAAGCGGCGGGACAGGTTGCGGGCGACGATGACCGCCTCGCCATCGGCGGAGACGCGGGGCGGGATGACGAAGCGGGCGTGCCCGCGGGTCGCGGCCTCCGGCAGGAGCGCGATGAAGCTTTCCTCCAGCGTGGCGCATCCCGTCCGCGCCTTGAGGTCGGCCGGGGAACCGGTCGCCAGAACCCGGCCCTCGTTCATGGCGGCGAGCCAGTCGAACTGGTCCGCCTCCTCCATATAGGCCGTGGCGACGACGACCGTCATGCCGGGCCGCGCAGCGCGCATGCCGGCGATGAGGCGCCAGAATTGCCGGCGCGAGAGCGGATCGACGCCGGTGGTGGGCTCGTCGAGGATGAGCAGGTCGGGATCGTGGATGAGGGCGCAGCACAGTCCCAGCTTCTGGCGCATGCCGCCGGACAATTTGCCCGCCGGACGATCGGAAAACGGCGAGAGGCCGGTTGCACGCAGGAGTTCGCCGATGCGCTCCCGGCGCTCGTCCGCGGACTGCCCGAACAGGCGGGCGAAGAAGGTCAGGTTCTCCGCGACGCTGAGGTCGGGATAGAGGTTCTTGCCGAGTCCCTGCGGCATATAGGCGATGCGCGGGCATGCTTCGGCGCGGTGGCGCGCGTCGCGCAGATCCCGCCCGAGAACCTCGACCTCGCCCGTCTGGATGCGGCGGGCGCCGGCAAGGAGTGCCAGCAGGGACGACTTGCCGACCCCGTCCGGCCCGATCACGCCCATGATCCCGCCGGCGGGAACGGAGAGGGTGACATCGTCGAGCGCGAGCCTCGCCCCGTAGCGCAGGCTCACGTCGCGAAGGCTGCAGGCGGCCTCGGTTGAGGGCGTCATGGCGCGGCGGGGCCCTGCAGGGACGCCGGCCAGGGCGTGCCTGCGTCCACCTTCACATAGGCGACGCCCGGCAGGCCGGTGCGGACCTCGCCGGCATGCGCTTTCAGGAAGCTCGAATCGACCCGCACCTTGACGCGGAACATCAGCTTGTCGCGCTCGCTCTTGGTCTCCACCGCCTTGGGCGTGAACTGCGCCTGGGTGGCGATGAAGGAGACATGGGCGGGAACGGCGAAACTCGGATAGGCGTCGAGCACGATACGGGCGTCGGAGCCGACGCGGGCCTTGCCGGCGTCCGCCGTCGGCAGATAGACGTCCATGTAGACATCGGACGTATCGAGCAAAGTGAACACCTTGCCGCCGACGCCCAGGACCTCGCCGACATTGGAGATACGGTACTGGATGCGGCCATCCCGCGGCGAGACCAGCGTGTTGTCGGCGATATTGATCCCGTAGAGGCTGACGTCGTGGCTGGCGGCGGCGAGCGATTGATCCGCCGCGCCGGCGCGGGCATTGGCGGCCGTCAGGCCGGCGGCGGCCGCCGCGAGGGCCTGGCGGCGCTGGTCCAGCGTTTCATGGGTCGCGTAGCCGCGCCCGACCAGCGTGTTCGTGCGGTCGAACTCCTGCTGTGCGAGGGTGACCTGCGTCTGCTGCTGCACGACATCGGCATGCGCCTCGTCGAGGCTGTGCCGGGCCTGATGCATGGTTGCCTTCGCCTTGTCGAGGGAAGCCTGCAGGTCGCGCGTGTCCATGCGGGCGAGGACCTGCCCGGCCGCAACGGTGTCGCCCTCGTCGACGAGGGTCTCGGCGACCCTGCCGGCGAATTTCGTTTCGATATCGATCTCCTCCGCCTCGACCCGCCCGTTCGAGGTCACGATGCCCGCCGGCAGGACGTTCTGGCGGGCATGCCACCAATACAACCCGCCGCCGGCGACGGCGATCACGACCAGCCCGGCGAGGCTCCAGAACCGCCAGTTGAGCCAGCGGCGTAGAGGCGGCGTCTCCTCCCGCACGACCGGCACGGGCACGGAAGCAGGAACCGGCGCGGTGCCCCCGGCAGGTGTCTGCAGCCCGGCCGCATCCGGCGATGTCGGCGTGATCGGACTCGAGGTAGCGTCGTTGCTCACGATTGAACATCCCTTGTCAATGGCGTCGGCTCGGCCCTTTTGTTGTTCCGCGGCGGGCGTCGCTCCTGTCTAGGATGCCTTGCGCACGGCGCCGTTGATTTCGATCAATCGCCCGCGAGGCCATGGCCGGCGCGCATCGTCGCGACTTGATCGGCATCAAGGCCCCTCGCCTCGCGCCGTCTCATCGTGACACTTCGGCGCGGCAATCGGTGCGGGCCGTCGGAACACGGAGGCGGCCATGACGGGTCTGCAGGGAATGATGAGCGATGTCGTTCGCGGCATGAACACCCTCCATTTTCTCGCGCTCCTCGTCGCCGTGCTGGCGGCGATCGCCTTCTTCCGGCTGATACGAGGGTAAACACGCCCCTCGCGCCGTCCTCGACCGGCCAGCTCGGGCTTGCGGCGGATCAAGGCAGGCCCCCCGCGCATGTCGCATGCTCCTTCTTCCAAGAGGCGGGACGGAGAATGACATGATCGGGAACGTGAAGAACGTGTTCGTCGCAGTGACGAAGCAGTTCGGGCCGGCGGAAACATCCTTCGCGCTGCCTTACGGGCTTTCGCTCGCCCACCGGGCAGACGCCCACACAACGGTGCAGGCTTCGTCCGTCAGGCTGAAATTGCCTTTCAACTGGGCCAACGGGCTGGTCTGGGACCTTGTGCAGGCCGAGAACAGGCGATTGGAGGCGCTCGTCGAAACCGTCGCCCAGACCGCGCGGGCGGACGCGGCGGCAGCCGGAATCATCTGTTCCACCGAGACGCCGCAATTGTCCTATCCCGATCTGCTGGCCTCGTTCACGGCGCAGGCCCGCGTGCACGATCTCGCGGTTCTCGACGCCGAACCGGAGTCCATCGCTCTCGATCGGGCGGTGGTGGAGACATTGCTTCTGGACAGCGGCCGTCCTCTGATCATCGTCCCCGCCGGACACGACGTGTGCCGAAGCAGGCGGGTGATCGTCGCCTGGGACGGCAGCGCCAAGGCCGCGCGGGCGACGGGCGATGCCCTGCCATTCCTGAAGGACGCCGAGGCGGTGGAGATCGTCTCGGTAACCGGCGAGAAGGACCTGCCGGACGCCCTGATGGGAGCGGACCTCGCGCCCTGCCTGGCACGGCACGGCATTCGCGTGTCCGTGAACAGCCTGGACGCCGCCGACGGCGACGTTGCGGCGACGCTGCGCAGCCACGCCGTGGGATTCGGGGCGGATCTGCTGGTGATGGGCGGATTTGTCCATTCGCGGCTGCACGAGACCGTTTTCGGCGGCGTGACCCGGTCCCTCCTCGACCATTGCCCGGTGCCGCTGTTCATGTCGCATTGAGGTCGGGCTGACGCAGCGTACGGCCCGAAGGAACTGAGCCATCCAGATGAACGACGGCGCAGCGCCTCCAGCCGCCGCGGCTGGCCGCCTCGAAGGACTGTCGGAACAGGAAGCGGCCCGGCGCCTGGCGCGTCATGGCCCGAACACGCTCGAAAAGCCGCGTTCGCGGAACGTGGCCGACATCATGCGGGACATCCTGCGCGAGCCGATGTTCCTGCTCCTCCTCGCCGCCGCGGTTCTCTATCTGACGGTGGGCGATTGGGGGGAAGGCATCTTCGTCCTCTGCGGTGCTGCCGTCACCATCGGCCTCGTGGTCTTCCAGGAAGCGCGAACCGAACGTGTGGTCTCGGCGTTGCGCCAACTGGCGGAGCCTTTCGCCAGGGTGATCCGCGAAGGCCGGGAGCGGCGCATCCCGGCGCACGAGCTCGTGCCGGGCGACCTGATGCTGGCGGGGGAAGGCGAGCGCCTGCCGGCCGACGGCGTCCTGGTCGCCGGCGACGCCCTGACGGTCGATGAATCCGTTCTCACCGGGGAGAGCGTCCCCGTCAGCAAGCGACCGGCGGGCGACGGGGGACCGGCAGAGCATGCGGAGGCACAGCCGGGCGGCGAGGCAACGTCCTTCGTCTATGCGGGTACGATGAATGTCCGCGGGCAGGGCGTGGTCGAGGTGACGCGCACCGGCGTTTCCACCAATCTCGGACGCATCGGTCTGTCCCTGGCCTCGATCGAAGACGAGCCGACGCTCCTCCAGAAGAGCATGCAGCCGCTCGTCGCCAGGCTCGGCGCTACCGCCCTCGCTTTTTGCGGCATCGTCGCCCTGACCTACGGGGTGCTGAGGGGCGATTGGATCGAGGGCGGGCTCGCCGGCATCACGCTCGCCATCGCGCTGCTGCCCGAGGAATTCCCGATGGTGCTGGCCATCTTCCTCGCGCTCGGCTCCTTCCGCCTCGCCCGGCAAAAGGTGCTGGTCCGCCGCTCCGCCGCCATCGAGACGCTGGGCGCGGTGACGATGCTGTGCGTCGACAAGACCGGCACGCTCACCGAGAACCGCATGCGTGTCGCCGCGACATGGCGGACCGGCATCCTCTACGATCCCTCAGCCGCCGGCGCCCTCGATGTGCTCGTGCCGGCGGCGCTGGCCTCGGCACCTCGCCCGGTCGATCCGATGGACAAAGCGGTGCGCGAGGCGGTCGGCTCGTCGCCCCTCCCGGTATCCGCAACCCAGCCTCTGCGGTCCTACCCCTTGCGGCCGGACCGCCTCGCCTTCATCCAGGCCTGGGCCATGCCGGACGGCGAGGTCCTCCATGCGGCAAAGGGCGCTCCCGAAGCGATCTTCGACCTGTGCGGGATGCCGGCCGGCGAACGGGCGCCGGCGGAAGGTGCCGTCGCCGAACTCGCCGAGCGCGGGCTGCGCGTGCTGGGCGTCGCGAGCAGCCGCCGGGCCGGAGTCGGCGCGGACGGGCGCCTCCCGCTCTTCGGGTTCGACGGCCTCGTCGCGTTCGAGGATCCTGTCCGGAGCGATGCCGCCGCCGCGTTGTCGCAGGCGCGGCATGCCGGCATCGACGTCGCCATGATCACCGGCGACTACCCTGCCACGGCGGTCGAGATCGCCCGCCAGGCGGGCATCGACACCGGCGCGGGTGCCATGACAGGCGCCGAGATCGCACGGCTTGCACCCGGTGCGCTCGAACAGCGCGTGCGGCGGACCCGGGTCTTCGCCCGCGTGGCCCCGGAACAGAAACTCGCTCTCGTCGAAGCCTTCAAGGCCAATGGCGAGGTGGTCGCCATGACCGGAGACGGCATCAACGACGCCCCCGCGCTGGAAGCGGCCCATATCGGCATCGCCATGGGCCGGCGCGGCACGGACGTCGCGCGCGAGGCGGCGGACATCGTGCTTCTCGATGACCGGCTCGCCTCGATCATCGGCGGCATAAGGCTGGGCCGGCGCATCTTCGCCAATCTGCGCAAGGCGCTCGTCTACGTCACCGCGATCCACATCCCGGTTGCCGGCCTGGCGCTGCTCCCTGTCGTGACGGGCCTGCCTCCCGTCCTGTTTCCGCTCCATGTCGTCCTCCTCGAACTCATCATCGATCCCGTCTGCTCCCTCGTCTTCGAAGGAGAGCCCGGCGAGCGGCACGCCATGGACAAGCCGCCGCGGCGGTCGGGCGAGGCGTTGTTCGGCATGCGCCACATGGCGTTCGGCGTCCTTCAGGGTCTGGTCGTCCTCGCCTGCGTGTTCGGCGCCTATCTGTGGGCCTGGGCGCAGGGCCTGCCGGAAGACAGCGCCCGTGCGCTCGCCTTCGTCATGCTGATCGCCGGGAACCTGTCGCTCGCCTTCGCCGAGGCGGCCGAGGTGGGAACGCCGTTCCTCGATCGCCGCCACTGGGTCTTCTTCGCCATCGCAACGCTCTCGTTCCTGGTGATGGCGGCGATCTTCGGCATCCCCGCCCTCGCCTCCGTCTTCCGCGTCTCCCTGCCTCCATGGCCCGTCCTGGCCGCGGGCCTGCTGCTCAGCGCCGCTGCCGGCGGATGGGTCGGCTTCGCGCGCTGGCTGGGTGAAGCCGCAGCGGCGCGGCGGGCCAGGCAGGCCTGATCGGCCGGCTCGATTCCCGCCCCCTTCTCCGGCGCCCGGCCGCCGTTCGCCCGGCCGCTTGTCATGGATCAAGGCGCGGGAGACCTCCCTCTGTAAGGTGGCGCCGCGTGGCCGCTCCGGGAGTCCGGCGTGGCGCTGGTAGAGGGCCAGGGATGGAACAGCATGCGGTATCGATCGCGCCGAAGACGGCCTCGGAAGAGGCTGCCGCTCCCCTCCTGCGCACGGCGGCCCTGACCAAGTCCTACGACGGACACGTCGTCGTCGACGGCGTCGATCTCGCCATCGCGCGCGGCGAGATCTTCGGCCTCATCGGACCCAACGGCGCCGGCAAATCGACGCTCATCAAGATGCTGACGACGCTCCTTCCCGCGACCGGCGGCAATGCCTGGATAGCCGGGCGGGACCTTTCGCGATCCTCGAAGGAGGTGCGGGCGCTGATCGGCTACGTGCCGCAATTGCTGTCCGCAGACGGCGCCCTCACCGGCCGCGAGAATCTGCTCCTCTCGGCGCGGCTCTATCTCATTCCGCCTCGGGAGCGCGCATCGAGGATCGCCGAAGCGCTCGCGATGACCGGTCTGGCCGGCGTCGCCGACCGGCCGGCGCAACACTATTCCGGCGGCATGCTGCGCCGCCTCGAGATCGCCCAGAGCACGCTCCACCGTCCCGTGCTCCTCATCATGGACGAGCCGACGGTCGGTCTCGACCCGGTGGCGAGAACCGCGATCTGGGACCACGTCCGCGATCTTCGCACCCGCTACGGCACTGCGATCCTCATCACCACCCACGTCATGGAAGAAGCGGAGACGCTCTGCGACCGCATCGGCATCCTCCACCGCGGCCGCCTCGAAAGGGTGGGTTCGCCGGCGGCCTTGAAGGCGCAGCTGGGGCCGGATGCGACGCTCGACGACGTCTTCGCGCAGGTGGCCGGCAGCGATATCGACCAGGGAGGAGACTATGGCAACGTCCGCCAGGCCCGTTTCAATGCCAGCGCCCATGGATAGGGGGCTCGTTCGGCCCGTCGGCGACTACGCCACCCAGGTCTATGCGGTGGCCGCTGCCGAGCTCAGCAAGCTGCGCCGCGACCCGAGCGAGTTGCTCACCCGCGCGATCCAGCCGGCGCTCTGGCTGGTGCTGTTCGGCGAGGTCATGGCCCAGGTTCGCGGTCTGGCGTCCGAGAACGGCCGCTACCTCGACTTTCTCGCGCCCGGCATCCTGGCGCAAAGCGTCCTGTTCGCCGCGATCTTCTACGGCATCGCCGCCATCTGGGAGCGCGACCTCGGCATCCTGCATCGCTACATGGTGAGCCCCGCCCCGCGCAGCGCCCTGGTCATCGGCAAGGCCGTCTCCGCCGGCGCCAGGGGCCTGTCGCAGGCCGTCGTGGTCTATCTCCTCGCTTATGCGCTCGGCATCGCCGTCGACGTTCATCCGGCAAACCTCGCCGCCGTTGCCGGCGTGATCATGCTCGGCTCGGCGCTGTTCTCCACCTTCTCCCTGATCATGGCCTGCATCGTCAGGACCAGGGACCGCTTCATGGGCATCGGCCAGGTGCTCACCATGCCGATCTTCTTCGCCAGCAACGCCATCTATCCGATCGAACTCATGCCGGCATGGCTGAAGGCCATCTCCCTCGCCAATCCCCTGACCTATGAGGTGGACGCCCTGCGCACGCTCATGCTGACCGGGGGGACGAGCCGCTTCGGGCTTTCCGTGGACTGCACGGTGCTGCTGGTCACCACCGCGGTGCTCATCGCGATCGCCGCCCGCCTCTACCCGCGCCTGACGGCCTGATCGAAGGAGGCGACCATGCCCTATGCCGCCATCGAGGATATCCCCGAAAGCGTCCGGGCGCATCTGCCGCTTCATGCGCAGGAAATCTACCGCGCCGCCTTCAACAGCGCCTGGACCGGCTATGCACGCTATGGGACCGCCGCTCGGGAGGAGATCGCCCATCGCGTGGCCTGGGCCGCGGTGAAGCGCAAATACCGCAAGGACGACGGCACATGGGTGGAACGATGACGGAAAGCACGATCCTGCCGGGCGCTCCGAAGGCGGCCGGCCCCGCCCCGCTTCCCGGCACGGGCAGCCGCCTTTCGTCGGATGCCGGAGACGCGTTCTGGACGGTGTCCAACGAGGAAGCGCTGCGGGCGACGTCGAGCAGGCCCTCCGGCCTCACGGCCGCTGAAAGCGCCGAGCGCCTCGCGCGGTACGGCCCCAACCTCGCTGTGGTGAAGAACCGGCGCGGCCTCCTCGCCAAGCTCGGCAAACGCCTCGCCGAGCCGCTGATCGCCATCCTCCTCATCGCCGCCGTCCTGTCCGGCGCCACCGGCGACTGGCAGAGCTTCATCCTGATCGTCGTGATCGTATTGTTCTCGATCCTTCTCGACATCGTGCAGGAGCAGAAGGCGGAATCGGCCGTCGACGCGCTCCGGCATTCGGTGGCGGTGACGGCCTCGGTGCGACGGGATGGAAAGGCGGTGGAACTGCCCGTGCGCGATATCGTGCCGGGCGACGTGGTGGAGCTGCGCAGCGGCAACCTCGTTCCGGCCGATGGCGTCCTCTTGTCGGGCCGCGGCGCCCTGGTGAACGAGGCGATGCTGACGGGCGAGCCCTATTCGGTCG
Organism: Labrys monachus; assembly: GCF_030814655.1. Taxonomy (NCBI): domain Bacteria; kingdom Pseudomonadati; phylum Pseudomonadota; class Alphaproteobacteria; order Hyphomicrobiales; family Xanthobacteraceae; genus Labrys; species Labrys monachus. The sequence continues at coordinate 958,466 of NZ_JAUSVK010000001.1, read as the reverse complement.
AGAAGCGCACGGGCCCCGCCGCCGGCCTTGCGCCCAACGATGCCTTCAACGCGCTGTTCAGCGGCACGAGCATCGTCGGCGGCGAGGCCGTCATGCTCGTGATCGCCACGGGCGGAAAGACGCGATTCGGTGCCATTGCGGCCTCCCTCCAGGCCCGGCAGCCGCCGACGGCGCTGGAGCGCGGGGTCCACGGCCTCGGCATGCTCATCCTGCGCCTCACCGGCTTCCTCGTCCTGTTCGTGCTCCTCACGCAGGTCGTGCATCACGGCCTCTCGCTCGAGAGTTTCATGTTCGCCGTGGCCCTCGCCGTCGGGCTGACCCCGGAACTGCTGCCGATGGTCATGACGGTGACGCTGGCGCGCGGAGCCGTCAGGATGGCCGAACGCAAGGTGGTGGTGAAGCGCCTCTCCGCCATCCACGATCTCGGCGCCATGGACGTCCTGTGTACCGACAAGACGGGAACGCTGACCGAAGCGCGCATCACCCATGTCGGCAGCGTCGGCCCCGACGGCCTCGAAAATACGCGGGTCGCCGAACTGGTCCGGCTGAACAGCCACTTCGTCAGCGGCATGCAGAGCAATCTCGACGATGCGATCAACGCCGGCCCGATGCCCGCCGGCGACTGGCGATGCCTGGACGACCTGCCGTTCGACTTCGAGCGAAGGCGGTGCTCCGTCCTGGTCTCCAGCGGTTCCGCGCCGGAATTGATCACCAAGGGGGCGCCCGAGGCGATCCTGGCGATCTGCAGCGACGTCGAGGCGCCGGACGGCACCCCCATCCCCCTCGACGAGGCGATGCGGGCGAAGCTGGTTGCCCTTTTCGAGGAGAAGGGACGCCAGGGCCTGCGCCTGCTCGCCGTCGCCCGCCGCGCCATGCCGCCCGATTGCAGCAAGGTCGAGGTCGATGCGGAAGCCGGCCTCGTCTTCGTCGGCTGCGCCATCTTCGTCGATCCGCCGAAGGCCAGCGCGACCGAGGCCGTCGCCCGCCTGATGGAGGCGGGGGTAGCGGTGAAGATCATCTCGGGCGATGCCGCCGCCGTGGTGCTGCATCTCGTCGAAACCCTGCACCTTCCGGCGCAGGGCATCCTGTCGGGTGACGAAATCGCCTCGCTCAGCGAGGCGGCCCTCATCGACCGCGTCGGCAGGACGAACCTCTTCGTCCGCATATCGCCCGACCAGAAGAGCCGCATCGTGCGGGCGCTGCGCCGGGCGGGGCACACCGTCGGCTTCATCGGCGACGGCATCAACGACGCCCCCGCCATCCACGCCGCCGACGTCGGGCTTTCGGTGGAGGGCGGCACGGACGTCGCGCGCGAAGCGGCCGATATCATCCTGCTCGCCCCCGACCTCGGGGTTCTCGGCGACGGCATCGTCGAGGGCCGGCGCACCTATGCCAACATCATGAAATATATCCGCATGGGAACGAGCTCGAATTTCGGCAACATGCTCTCGATGGCGCTGGCCTCGCTGATCCTGCCGTTCCTCCCGCTGGCCCCCCTGCAGATCCTGCTCAACAATCTGATCTACGACGTCTCCGAGATCGGCATCCCCTTCGACGTCACCGACCGGGAAATGCTCGCCGCGCCGCAGGCCTGGGACATGAAGGCGGTCCTCCGCTTCACGCTGATCATGGGGCCCCTGTCGTCGCTGTTCGACATCGCCACCTTCATCCTCCTCCATTGGGGCTTTGCGTCCGACGTCGCGGTGTTCCGGACGGCCTGGTTCGTCGAATCGATCTCGACCCAGATCCTGGTCATCTTCGTGATCCGCACGGCAAGGCCGCTTTGGGCGAGCAGGCCCCACCCCGTCCTGGTGGCGACCTCGCTCGGCGCGCTGGCGGCGGCGCTGTTCCTGGCGCTGTCCCCGCTCGGCGCTTTCGTCGGATTCGTCCCGCTTCCCGCGCCGACTCTGCTGGCCGTCATCGGCATCAGCGCGGCCTATCTCGCCTCGGCGGCGATCCTGAAAAGGATCGCCATGCCTTCCTTAGCTGGCAAATAGAAGCATTTTCTGCCGCGCCGTTCAGGGCACCAGCACCGCTGCGCCCTGGAACCGACCAGCCCTCAGATCGGCGAGCGCGTCGTTGGCGCGTTCGAGCGGGTAGACCGTCGTGGTCGTCCGGATGCCGGCCTGCGGCGCGAGGGCGAGAAATTCGACGGCGTCGTGACGCGTCAGGTTGGCCACGGAGACGAGCTGGCGCTCCTCCCACAGGATGGCATAGGGGAACTGCGGTATGTCGCTCATATGGATGCCGCCGCAGACCACGCGCCCGCCTTTCCGGACGGCCCGCAGCGCGCTCGGCACCAGGGCTCCGACGGGGGCGAAGATGATAGCGGCGTCGAGCGGCTCCGGCGGCGTCTCGTCGGAACTGCCGGCCCAGCAGGCGCCGAGCGAACGGGCCATCGCCTGGGCGGCATCGTCGCCGGCGCGCGTGAAGGCGTAGACCTCGCGTCCCTGCCAGCGGCAGACCTGGGCGAGGATATGGGCCGCGGCGCCGAATCCGTAGAGCCCGATCCTGCGGCTCTCCCCCGCCATGGTGAGCGAGCGCCAGCCGATCAGGCCGGCGCACATCAGAGGGGCCGTATGGACGGGGTCCTCGCAGTGCGGCAGGGGAAAGGCGAAGGCGGCGTCCGCCACGACATGGGTCGCAAAGCCGCCGTCGCGGGTATAGCCGGTGAAGGCCGGCTCGTCGCAGAGATTCTCGTGGCCGGAAGCGCAATAGGGGCAATGGCCGCATGTATGCCCGAGCCAGGGAATGCCGACACGCGTGCCCGGCACGGGAGCCGACACGCCCGCGCCGAGCGTCTCGACGATGCCGACGATCTCGTGCCCCGGGACGATGGGCACCTTGGGGTTGGCCAGTTCGCCGTCGACGACGTGAAGGTCGGTCCGGCACACCGCGCAGGCCTCGACCCGTACCCGGATCTCGCCGGGCCCCGGCTGGGGGTCCGGCCTGTCTTCGAGCTGCAGCGGCGTGCCGATCGCACGCAGGACCATGGCTTTCATGTCTGTCTCCTCGGAGAGCGTTTCGAGAGGCGGTCGGCGACAGGCCGATCACCTGGACGCCGCGGCACTCAGCCCGCCCCCTGCCGCCGCGGATCTGCGGCCAGCGCGATCAGCGCGATGCCGCCGAACACCATGTCGATGCCGACCAGAAGGCCGAGTGCCCAGAGGGGGGATCCGGGCAGGCCCGCCAGCACGATTCCGGCGAAGATCAGGTCGGCGACCCCGTTCATCGTCATCCATTCCCACCGGCCCGGCAGGTCGCGGCGGCAGACGGCCGCCAGCCCGATCAGCAGGATGGCATCGACGACGAAGAAGGCCGCGAGCAGGATGGTGAGCGACACCGTCCCCTGGAACGGGTCCACCAGCAGGGCAAGCCCCACGAGCAGCGCGAGGGCCGCCGACGTCAGCGACCATGCCAGCTTGATCGCCCCCCGCGCCGGGAAGGCGGCGATGCCGCCGGCGATTCCGGCGATCAGGAAGAGCCATCCGAGAAAAGCGACGGTCACCAGGCCGCCGAGCATCGGGGCGAGAACGGCGGCGCAGCCCAGCACGACCAGCACGACGCCTTCGGCAAGAAAGACCGATCTGAGATCGGCGGCCGATCGCTGCTCCCCGCTGGAGCGGCGGTCACCGGCCGCAGGCTGGGACGCCATGGTGGCTCTCCTCTTCCCGTCCGGCAGCCGATCGGCCGCCGCTACATCAAAGGCCGTGCCCGGAAGGCGGCGGCCTCGAGGCAGGCGCGGCCGCACCCCCAGGCGGCCGGCCCCGCATGGGCCTCCCGCTTCAGCGCCAGGATCGACAGCGCCTCGTCGACGACCGCCGCCGGCGTGAAGGTGCTGTCGAGACGGTGCCACGAGATCAGGCCGAGGTCGTGGCTGACCTGCGCCCGCACGACGGCCGGGTCGGCGTCGGACGCGTCGTTCGAACGTTCGGTCACGCGCTGGATCATCACGGGAACCGGCGCATCCAGCCAGAATCCGGTGAAGGGAACGCCTGCATGGCTGGCGATCCCCTCGACGACGTTGCGTTCCGGAAACTGGCCGTGGACGGCATCGAGGATGACGCTGTATCCCGCCTCGATGACGAGATGGGCCTTGCGGTTCAGCGTCTCGTAGACCACCGCGCTCGCGGCCGGGGTATAGGCGGCGGCCGGAAGGCGCTCCTTCTCCGGCACGCCGGCCAGGCGCTTGCGCTCGATGTCGCTGCGCAGGATCACCGCACCGGGTGCCGTGCCGATGAAGGGGGCGAGCGCCGCCGCCAGCGTGCTTTTGCCCGTGCCCGACAGGCCGCCGATCGCGACCAGCCGAGGAGGCGCACCGACGAGGAATCCCATCGCCAGCTTGAAGTAATGCCGCGCCTCGTCCTCCATGGCGCCGGCCCTGTCCCGGGGCTGCAGCGGGGCCGCCGCGGCGGCGATCTTCGCGCGAAGCGAGGCGCGGATGCCGAGGAAGAGCGGCAGCGCCTTGAGGCCCGCCAGATGCGCCTCCTCGCCCGCCGCCCACAGATAGCGGTTCATGACGAAATTGGCGGCCTGGTGCAGGCCGCGGCTCCACAGGTCCATGAGCAGGAAGGCGAGATCGTACAGCACGTCGCAGGTGGCGATCGCGTCGTCGAACTCGATCGCATCGAACAGCACCGGCTTTCCCGAGATCAGGGCGATGTTGCGCAGATGCAGGTCGCCGTGGCAGCGCCGCACCAGGCCGGCCTCGCCGCGTTCGATCAGCAGCGGCCGGCAGGCATTGAACGCTTCCTTCGCCGCCTGCGTGAGACGGTCGACCTCGTCGGCGCCGAAGAGCGCCGGGCTTTCCCGCAGTGCCTCGTCGTTCTGCGCGATATAGCGCTCCAGGCTGGCGGCCGCGGCGCGGCCGTCCCGCAGCGGCGCCCGCCGATGCGACTGGAATATCACCTGCGCGACCGCGGCGAGCAGCGGCGGCTCGAGCGGAGCCACGTCGGCCACGCGATCCAGCGTCTGGCTCTCGTCGAACCGGCGCATCCGCACCACCCAATCGACCGCTTCGCCGTCGCCGTCCAGCTGCAGCCGGCCGTTCCGGCGCGTTATCGGCACGGCATCGAGATAGATGCCCGGCGCGTTCGGCCGGTTGATCTCGATTTCCTTCTCGCAGGCGTCCCGGCGCCTGGCGATCGTCGAGAAATCCATGAAGGGAAAGAGCACGGCGCGCTTCAGCTTATAGGCATGCTCGCCGGCGAGGAAGACCACCGCCCCATGGGTATCGATGCGCTTGACCGGACCGGCCACGCCATAGGTATCGGGAGCGCACAGGAACTCGATGACCTCGCTTTGGTCGGCAACCACATGCGACGGATTCGCCGCTGGATGCGTCGCTTCTGCATTTGTTTCGGGCATCGATCTCCTCCGTTCAGCGAAAGCGCCTGCGCGCGCCGCCCCAGAAAACAGGGGGATCGCGGGCGGCGTATTGATCCATCTCAACCGAAGGCCGCGGCACGGTCCCGCAACCGCCGAAAACCGCCAAAAACGGTACGGATTTGACCAAGATCAACGCGCTCGCAGCCGCCGGATGGTCTTCGTGGACCGTTCCCAATGTCGGAAACGGCAGAACATGGAGGCAGAAATGAGTCTGAAACCCTTAGCTCCCCTCAACCGCACGGGGTCCGAGCTGTCGCAGGCGAATATCTTCCGGTCCCTGCAGCAGGAAATCGACAGGATTTTCGATGATTTCGGCCGGGGATTTCCCGCGCTGAGTTCCCTCGGCTGGACCGGGTCCTCCGCCACATCGGATCTCGTCCCGCGCATGGACGTCTCGGAAACCGATCAGGCCATCGAAGTCACCGCCGAACTGCCGGGACTCCAGGAAAAGGACGTCGAAGTCACGCTGACCGACAACATCCTGACCATCCGCGGCGAGAAGAAGGCCGAGAAGGACGAGACGAAGAAGGACTACCGGCTGATCGAGCGGCGACACGGCTCGTTCTCACGCCGGATGGAACTGCCGGCCGGCGTCGATTCCTCGCGCATCGACGCACGCGTCTCGAACGGCGTGCTGACGGTGACCGTCCCCAAGACCGCGCCGAGCGTCGCCAAGAAGATCGAAGTCAAGGCCGCCGCGTGACCAGGGAGGCGTCGCCGCCGCCCGCGCAAGAGGCTCATACAGGAAAGGACATCACCATGGATGACAAGCTCCTCCGTCAGTCGATCATCGATGCGCTCGACTTCGACCCCCGCCTCGACGCCGCCAATATCGGCGTCGGCGTCGAGAATGGCATCGCGACGCTCACCGGCCATGTCGGAAGCTATGCGGAGAAGATCGCCGCCGAAACCGTCGTCCGCCGCATCAAGGGCGTGCGCGCCATCGCGGTCGAGATCGAGGTGCGCTATCCGAGCGACCGCAAGACCGCCGACGACCAGATCGCCCAGCGCGCCGTCGCGGTGATCGCCTGGGACGCGATGGTTCCGGAAGGGGTCGTCGAGGTGAAGGTGGAGAAAGGCTGGGTCACCCTCACCGGCTCGGTCACCTGGCAGTTCCAGCGCGAGGCGGCCGAAACGGCCGTGCGTAAGCTCAGTGGCGTCATCGGTGTCATCAACCACGTCATGGTCAAGCCGCATGTGCAGGCCACCGATGTGAAGTCGAAGATCATGGCTGCGCTCAAGCGTGACGCCGAGTTCGAGGCCGATGCCATCCGCGTCAATGTGGACGGCGGCAAGGTCGTGCTCGAAGGAAAGATCAAGGCCTGGCACGAACGCTCGGTCGCCGAGCGCGCGGCGTGGTCGGCCCCCGGCGTGTCCAGCGTCGAGGACAATCTGCATGTCGCATGATGGCGACCGTCGGGGCACATCTGCTGTCGCTCCGCGTTCCCAGACGTCTGCGACGAACGCCTCCGCGGAGGATAATCAGATGCGGCCGGCCCCGTTCGGCCGCATCGACCCGAACGAGCCGGACAGCGAAGGCTTCGGGCCGCATTCGGCGCGCATCGTCGACGACAATGCGGTCCTGATCGGCCTCGAAAGCGCGGGGATCGGCTCCTGGGACCTCGATCTGGCAACCCGAAAGCTGGTGCTGTCCCCGGCCGCGCGGGCCCTGGTGGGGGTCCCTGCCGGACGGCCCGCCGACGATTTCGACGACTTCCTGTCCCTGCTGGATCCTGAGGATGCCGCCGCAGCCGGCGAGGCTGCGGCAAGCGCGTCGCGGATCGGAACACCCTTGGATGTCCGCTGCCGATTGGCCGGCGGCGGCGGCCGTTGGCTGCGCCTGCGCGGCGCGCCATCGCAAGGGCTTGCCGATGGAAACGCGCGCCTCGCCGGCATCCTGCTCGACATCGACGAAGAGAAGCGCCTCGAACGGACCCTTCTCATCCGCGAGGAGCATCTGCGATCGATCCTGGACACCATCCCGGACGGGATGATCGTCATCGACGACGAAGGGACGATCCAGCTTTTCAGCCGCGCCGCCGAGCACCTGTTCGGCCATGACGAGACGGCGGCCATCGGGCGCAACGTCAGCATGGTGATACCGCTGCCCGACCGCAGCCGCCACGATAGCTACATGGCCCGCTACCGGGAGACCGGCGAGCGCCACATCGTCGGCATCGGCCGCATCGTCATGGGAGAGCGCAAGGACGGCTCGACCTTTCCGATGTACCTGTCGGTAGGCGAAATGCAGTCGGGCGGCCGGCGCTACTTCACCGGCTTCGTGCACGATCTCACCGAGCAGCGGCAGACCGAGGCACGGCTGGCGGATCTGCAGGCCGAACTCATTCATGTGTCCCGCCTGAGCGCCATGGGCGATATGGCATCCGCCCTCGCCCATGAACTCAACCAGCCGCTCGCCGCGATCAGCAACTACATCACCGGATCGCGGCGCCTGCTGGAACCGCACGAGCTCGCCCACGCCGTCAAGATCGAGGTTGCGCTCGACAAGGCGGCCGAGCAGGCCATCCGCGCCGGGCGGATCATCCGCCACCTGCGCGGCTTCGTCGCGCGAGGCGAGACGAAAAAGCGGACCGAGAGCTTGTCGAGGCTGGTGGAGGATGCGAGGGCGCTCGGCCTCATCGGTGCGCGCGAGCAGGGGGTCACCCTGCGTATCGATCTGCCGGCAGAGTGCGACCTCGTGGTCGTCGACCGCCTCCAGATCCAGCAGGTGCTCGTCATCCTCTTTCGGAACGCCCTCGAGGCGATGCAGGACTGCAGCCGCCGGGAGCTGACCGTTTCGAGCGCCCCGGGTGACGAGGGCATGACGCTCCTGTCGGTTGCCGACACCGGCCGCGGCTTCAGCGAGGAGACGAGGTCGCGCCTGTTCCAACCCTTCTTCACGACCAAGGGCACCGGCATCGGTGTCGACCTGTCCGTCAGCCGCACCATCGTCGAGGCGCATGGCGGAAGGATGTGGGCCGAGACGAACGATCTGGGCGGCGCCACCTTCCTGTTTTCGCTGCCCTCCGCCGCCGGCCGCAAATCTTCGGGAGACCGTTTCGATGCCGTCTGACGCCCAGGTCTTCATCATCGACGATGATGCGGCGATGCGGGATTCCCTCGAATTCCTGCTCGGCATCAGCGGTTTCGCCGTGCGCTCGTTCGAAGCGGCGGCACAATTCCTGTCGGCCGCTCCGCATCTCGGCTTCGGCTGCCTGGTCACCGACATCCGCATGCCGCAAATCGACGGCATCGAGCTTCTCAAGCGCCTGAACGCCGCCGGCGTGAAGCTGCCGGCAATCGTCATGACCGGCCATGGCGACGTGCCGCTCGCGGTCGAAGCCATGAAGCTCGGCGCCATCGACGTCCTCGAAAAACCATTCGAGGACGAGAGGCTGCTCAGGGCGCTCAGGACGGCGCTCGACCGGGGCGCGGATGCGCGGGATCTCCCCTCCGCCGCCGAAGGTCTCGATGCGCGCCTCGCCTCGCTCAGCCCGCGGGAACGGCAGGTGATGCAGGCTCTGGTCTCCGGGCGAGCCAACACGGCGATCGCGAGGGAGTGCGACATCAGCCCGCGCGCCGTGGAGGTCTATCGCGCCAGTGTGATGGCCAAGATGCAGGCTGCCGACCTGTCCGATCTCGCCAGGCTCGCCATGCGCAGCGGCGCCTTGGGCGGTTGAGCTTGGGCGGTTGAGCTTGGGCGGCCGAGCGCGGAAGCGCGGACGGGCGTGCGCCCCGCCGGCCTCCGGGAAATCCCTTAGGGGGGAGCCCTTAAGGCATCGACCGAAATTTCGCGGCGGGGCGATCGCCTCTACCACTTGGCCATCCGCACCGCCAAGGAGATGGCTCCGATGCTTTCCCGCACCATGATCGCTCCCGCCCCCGACATGCGCACCGGCCTCCTGCCGGCCCTGCCTCCCAAAGCCGACAGCCGCTTCTTCTCCACCGCCCATCCCGGCCTGCTCGGCACCCTCGCCTCCTACGGCAAGGACGAGGAGATCTATGGTGACGACGAGCCCGCCGACTATGTCTACGAAGTGGTGAGCGGCGCCGTCCGCACCTGCAAGCTCCTCGACGACGGCCGCCGCCAGATCGGCGCCTTCCATCTGCCCGGCGATGTCTTCGGCCTCGAATCCGGCCCCGCCCACCGCCTCACCGCCGACGCCATCGTCGACACCACCGTCCGCCTCGTCCGCCGCAGGAGCCTCGAGGCCGCCGCCCAGGGCGATGTGCGCATCGCCAATGCCCTCTGGGCCACCACCGCCCGCGACCTGCGCCACGCCGAGGACCACATGCTCCTCCTCGGCCGCAAGACCGCCAAGGAACGCGTCGCCGCCTTCCTCCTCGAAATGGACCGCCGCCTCACCGTCGCCGGCATGCTCGACCTGCCCATGTGCCGCCGAGACATCGGCGATTATCTCGGCCTCACCCTCGAGACCGTCTCACGCGTCCTCTCCCAGCTCCAGCAGGAAGGCGTCCTCGGCCTCTCCGGCGCTCGCCACATCGTCCTGCGCAACCGCCAGCGCCTCCACGGCATGAATATCTGAACGGCTACCGGAGAAGAGATCATGACCAACGATCCGACGCAGGGCCCGCCGACGCTGGGCCAGGACGAACTCGCCCAGATCGACCGCTACTGGCGGGCCGCCAACTACCTTTCCGTCGGCCAGATCTACCTCCTGGACAACCCGCTCCTGCGGGAATCCCTGAAAGTCAGCGACGTCAAGCCGCGCCTCCTCGGCCACTGGGGCACCACCCCCGGCCTCAATTTCCTCTACGCGCATCTCAACCGCATCATCCGCCGGGACGATCTCAACATCATCTTCGTCTGCGGTCCCGGACATGGCGGCCCCGCCGTGGTCGCCAACACCTATCTGGAAGGCAGCTACAGCGAGTTCTATCCGGAGATCACCCAGGACGAAGACGGCCTGCGCCGCCTGTTCCGGCAGTTCTCCTTCCCCGGCGGCATTCCGAGCCATGCCTCTCCCGACACGCCCGGCTCGATCCATGAGGGCGGCGAACTCGGCTACGCCCTCGTCCATGCCTATGGCGCCGCCTTCGACAATCCGGACCTCATCGTCGCCTGCGTCGTCGGCGACGGCGAAGCCGAGACCGGTCCTCTCGCCGCCTCCTGGCACTCGAACAAATTCCTCAATCCCGTCCATGACGGGGCCGTGCTGCCCATCCTCCATCTCAACGGCTACAAGATCGCCGGGCCGACGATCCTCGGTCGTCTCGGCGACGAGGAAATCCGCAAGCTGTTCGAAGGCTATGGCCACGAGGTCTTCTTCGTGGAGGGCGACCAGCCCGGCCCGATGCACGAGGCCATGGCCCGGACCTTCGACGAGACCTTCGCCCGCATCCGCGCCATCCAGGACAGGGCGCGTTCCGGCGCCGGCGCCGAGCGCCCGCTCTGGCCGATGATCATCCTGCGCAGTCCCAAGGGCTGGACCGGGCCCAAGGAGGTCGACGGCCTCAAGACCGAGGGCTTCTGGCGGTCCCACCAGGTGCCGCTCAGCGGCATCGCCACCAATCCCGCCCATCTGGCGCAGCTGGAAGCGTGGATGAAGGGCTATCGCGCGGAAGACCTGTTCGACGACAAGGGCCGGCTCGTGCCCGACCTGCAGGCGCTCGCGCCGCAGGGCCCGCGCCGCATGGGGGCCAATCCCAACGCCAATGGCGGCAGCGTGCGGCGCTATCTGCACTGTCCGGATTTCCGCGACTTCGCGGTGGCGGTGACATCCCCCGGCGCCCATGAGGGCGAAGCCACCCGCGTGCTCGGCACTTATCTGCGCGACGTCATGCGGCTCAACGCCGAAGCCCGCAATTTCCGCATCATGGGGCCGGACGAGACCGCCTCGAACCGCCTCGACGCCGTCTTCGAGGTCACCGACCGCGTCTGGATGGAACCGACCATCCCCGAGGACGTGCACCTCTCGCCCGACGGGCGCGTCATGGAGGTGCTGAGCGAGCATCTGTGCCAGGGCTGGCTCGAGGGCTATCTGCTGACCGGCCGGCACGGCTTCTTCTCCTGCTACGAGGCCTTCATCCACATCGTCGATTCGATGTTCAACCAGCACGCCAAATGGTTGAAGGTCTCGCGCAAGATCGGCTGGCGCCAGCCGATCGCCTCCCTCAACTACCTGCTGACCTCCCATGTCTGGCGGCAGGACCACAACGGCTTCAGCCATCAGGATCCGGGCTTCATCGACGTCGTCGCCAACAAGAAGGCCGACATCGTCCGCATCTACCTGCCGCCCGACGCCAATACGCTTCTATGGGTCGCCGACCACTGCCTGCGCACCTATGACCGCATCAACGTCATCGTGGCGGGCAAGCAGCCCTCGCCGCAATGGCTGGACATGGACAGCGCGATCAAGCATTGCCGGGCCGGGATCGGCCTGTGGGACTTCGCCTCGAACGACGAGGGCAGCGAGCCCGACCTCGTCATGGCCTGCGCCGGCGACGTCCCGACGCTCGAGACGCTGGCGGCCGTCGACCTGCTTCGCACCCATTGCCCGGCGCTGAAGATCCGCGTCATCAACGTCGTCGACCTCATGGCGCTGCAGGATCCCCGCCAACACCCGCACGGCCTCGACGCCCGCGAGTTCGACGGGCTCTTCACCACCGACAAGCCGGTGATCTTCGCCTATCACGGCTATCCGCATCTCATCCACCGCCTGACCTACCGGCGCGCCAACCACGACAATTTCCACGTCCACGGCTTCATGGAGGAAGGCACGACGACCACGCCCTTCGACATGGCCGTGATCAACGGCCTCGACCGGTTCCACCTCGCTATCGCCGCGATCGACCGAGTGCCCGGCCTCCTGCCGGCCGCAGCCCATGTCAAGCAGGCGTTCCAGCACAAGCTGATCGAGCATGAGGACTATGTCCGCCGCTACGGCGACGACATGCCGGAGATCAAGAACTGGGTCTGGCCGTCGAGGACCCCGGGCACCGCCTGAAGCCTGCGGTCGATCAATTCCAGCGAACGATCAAGGCCCGGCAGCGACGCTGCCGGGCCTTTCATGCGTTGAGGCCCGGGAATGGCCCGGTGTCGCCGGCAGCCTGCCAGGAGGGAGGCACGCCCAGGGCCGTCGGCCGGCCCCGAGCGTGCGGCGCGGCCTCAATGGGCCATGAGAAGCGGCAGGTCGCTGGTGCGGATGAGATCCTGCGTCGCGCCGCCGAGGATCCATTCCCGGAAGCGCGAATGGCCGTAGGCGCCGGCCACGATCAGGTCCGCCGAGATATGATGCGCCCGGTCGAGCAGCGCCGCGGCGACGTTCTCGCCGGGCGGCACCACGGTGACCGTGGTCTCGATGCCGTGCCGCGCCAGATGGGTGGCGATGTCCGCCATCGCTTCCCCGCCGCCAAGCCGTCCCTTGGCCGGCTCCTGCACGCCGACGAGCTCGGTCTTCGTCGCCAGCCTGAGCAGCGGCAGCGCCTCGGCGACGGCGCGGGCCGCCTCGCGCGTATCGACCCAGCCGATCATCGCCGTCTCGATGCGCGCTCGCGGCTTCACCCCGCGCGGCACGAGGTAGAGGCCGTGCCCGCCCTCGAACATCACCGCTTCGATCATCCTGTCCCAGTCGTCGTGGCCGTCGGCCCGGTAGGGGCATGACGCGACGAAGAGATCGGCCCAGCGCGCCTCGGTGCCGACCAGGCGCGGCAGCACGCCGGATACCTCCTCGACCTTGCGGACCTCGTTCGAAACCCCGAGACGCTGGAAGCGGGTTTCGAGCCTGTGCTGCACGGCGCGTCCCTCCTCCAGCAAAGTCTCGGTATATGCCGTGATCGCCGCCGCACCGGCCTCTTCGGCATAGAGGGTGATGTCGGAAAGCATGTTGGTGTAGAGGCCGGTGAGATGACCGCCCGAAAGGCCGGCGATCGCCTCGGCATGGGCGATACGGTTTTCATCCTCCTCGCCGCCGTCCAGATGCACCATCACGTCCTGGTAGCGGGTGGGGTAGCGCAGGGTGTCGCCGGGCTGGGACTGGGCGGAAGCGGGGGCCTCGGTCATGACGGTCTCCATGAGATATGCCGGAATCCATCGCCGGCCATCTCTCATTTTCCGCCGGACGACGGGTCGGCGCCTTGATCTACCTCAGAAGAGGCCGGCTGACAGCCATCCGTCGACGGGCGCGCTCCGCCTCGCGCCCGGCAGCGTCGCGTCGACCCGGCGGGATCCGTCAACCCGCCTGACGAACCGACAGGGAACTTCGCCTGTCCGGCCGGTCATCGGCCGCCCAGGCGTCGAGGACCTTGTCGAGCGTCAGCGGATAGTCGCGAATGCGGATGCCGGTGGCATTGTAGACCGCGTTCGCCACCGCTGCGCCGGCACCGCAGATGCCGAGTTCGCCGACGCCCTTGCTCTTCATCGGGCTCGATCGGGCGTCGAGTTCCGGCAGGAAGACGGCGTCGATGGCCGGAATATCGGCATGGACCGCCACGTGATATTCGGCGAGGTCGTGGTTGACGAAATGGCCATGGCGCTTGTCGATGACGGCGTCTTCCATCAGTGCGGCTCCGACGCCGAACGTCATGCCGCCGATGGCCTGCGAGCGTGCCGTCTTGGCATTGAGGACCCGGCCGATGGCAAAGACGCCGAGCATCCGGCGCAGCCGGATCTCGCCCGTCACGCTGTCGACGCCGACTTCGGCGAAATGCGCACCGTAGGAATGCTGGCTGTATTCCCTACGCGATTTGCCCGGGTCGGCCGCGCCGTCGGCCTGGATTCCGGCCGGCCGCGCGAGATCGGCCAGGCGCAGGGACCGGCCGCCGGCCCTGACGAAGCCGTCCTTGAACTCGGCGCCCTCCACCGGCAGCCCTGACCGGCGCAGGATGGCGTCACGCAAGGTGGAGCAGGCGTCGAACACGGCGGAACCGGCCGAATTGGCGCCGAAGGAGCCGCCCGAGCCCGGCGCTTCCGGCAAGGCGCTGTCGCCCAGTTCGACCTTCACCCCGTCGATCGGGAGGCCGAGCATGTCGGCGGCGATCTGGCCGAGGATCGTGTAGGAGCCCGTGCCGATATCGGTCATCGAGGTCTTCACCGTCGCGACGCCGCCGGCGTCCAGCGAGACGCTCGCCTTCGCCGCCAGCATGGGATTGCCGCGGATCGCAGCGGACATGCCCATGCCGACGAGCCATTCACCATCGCGAACCCGGCCGGGCTCCGGATGGCGCTTGTCCCAGCCGAACAATTCGGCGCCCTTCCTCATGCAGGGCACCAGCGCTCGGGACGAGAAGGGGATCTTCAGTTCCGGATCCTCGGCCGGTTCGTTGCGGATGCGCAATTCGATCGGGTCGATGGTCAGGGCGACCGCCAGTTCGTCCATGGCGCATTCCAGCGCCAGCAGGCCGACCGCTTCGCCCGGCGCCCGCATGGAAGCGGAGATCGGCAGGTCGAGCGTCGCGAGGCGGTGCTCCGTCAGCCGGTTCGGCGCTGCGTAGATGCTGCGCGTCGCATTGGCGGCCGTCTCGTAGAAGCTCTGCCCCGGCGTGTTGTTCGACCAGGAGAGATGTTCGATGGCAGTCAGCCGGCCGTCGCGTTCCGCCGCGAGCCGCAGGCGCTGGATGGTGTCGGTGCGGTGCGTGGTGACGTGGAACACCTGCTGGCGCGTCAGTGCCAGTTTCACCGGCCGCCTCACCATCCTGGCCGCGAGCGCCGCCAGGATCGCATCGGGCTGCACCTGGAGCTTGGAACCGAATCCGCCGCCCACGTAACGGCTGATCAGCCGGACCTTCTCCTTCGGGATCTGCAGGGTGGCGGCGACGGTGGCGATCCCCCGCGGCAGCATCTGGTTGGCAGTGTAGAGGGTGAGCCCGCCGCCGTCCCAGACCGCCAGGGTCGCGTGCGGCTCCATCATGGCGTGGCTCTGGGGCGGGGTCCGATAGGTGACGTCGATCTTCACGGGGGCCGCCGCGAAAGCCTCGTCCGTATCGCCGATGCGGCTGTCGGGCTGATTGCCGTTGCTGGCCTTCGGCACGACGGCCTTGGGCATCGCCGAGGCCAGGTCATAGCTGCCTTGTTCGGCCTCATAGGTCGGCTTGACCAGTTGTGCCGCCGCCCGGGCCTGCTCGAAGGTCTCGGCCACCACCAGGGCAATGGGTTGGCCGTGGTGGAGGATCGTCTCGCCGACCAGTTGCGGAATGGCGCCGTCGGCCTTTCCGCCCTGCTTCGGCGCGTTCCGGCGGGTGAGCACGAGCAGCACCCCGGATGCCCTTTCGGCTGCGGCGGTATCGAGCGCCGCGAGGCGGCCCTTGGCGATACCCGCCTCGACCAGGAAGGCATAGGCGGGAGCGCCGCCCTCCCGGTATTCATAGGCGTAGGGCGCGCGGCCGGTGACTTTCACCGGGCCGTCCGTGCGGTCGAGGGGGCGCCCGAGCAGTCCGCCCGCTTCGTCGAGCGGGGTCCGGCCCACCGGCTGGTTCATGTCGATCATGGGCGCACCTTCACGCGGTATGGGTGGCGGTGGAGAGCACTGCGCCCAGCGTCCGCCGGGCCAGCGGGATCTTGAAGTCGTTGTCGCCATGGCCGCGGGCACCGGAGAGGACCTCTTCGCCGGCCTCGGCGAAAGCCGCCTTGCCGGGCGCGGCGCCGATCAGGACTTCCTCGGCCGCGGCAACGCGCCAGGGTTTCGGAGCCAGCCCGCCGAACGCCATGCGGGCGGAGCGGATCCTGCCGCCTTCGACGTCGACGACGGCCGCGACGGAGACGAGCGCGAAGGCATAGGAGGCGCGGTCGCGCACCTTGCGGTAGATCTGCACGCCTTTGGGCGGCGGCGGCAGGGTGACGGCCGTGATCATCTGCCCGGGCTTGAGCACAGTCTCGACCTGCGGCGTCGTCCCGGGCAGGCGATGCAGGTCCGCGAGCGGAATCGTCTCGGCCCTGCCGTCCGGCAACATTGTCTCGACCCTGGCGTCGAGCGCCCGCATGGCGACCGCCATGTCGGAGGGGTGGGTGGCGATGCAGGCCTGGCTGCCGCCGACGATCGCATGGATGCGGTTGAAGCCTCCCAGGGCCGAACAGCCCGAGCCGGGATCGCGCTTGTTGCAGGGTTTGGTGGTGTCATAGAAATAATAGCATCGCGTGCGCTGCAGCAGGTTGCCCGCGGTGGTGGCCTTGTTGCGCAACTGGCCCGACGCGCCGGCGAGCAGCGCCCGGCTGAGGACGCCATAGCCCTTTCTGACCCGCGGATCGGCCGCCAGATCGCTGTTGCGGACGAGCGCGCCGATCCGCAGGCCGCCGTCGCCGGTTTCCTCCACGGCGGCGAACGGCAGGCGGTTGACGTCGACCAGATGCATCGGCTGCTCGACTTCGAGCTTCATGAGGTCGAGAAGGTTGGTGCCGCCGGCGATGAATTTGGCACCGGGCGTGCCGGCCACCGCCTTGGCCGCCGCCGCGGCGCTTTCGGGTCTCTCGAAGGTGAAGGTCTTCATAGCGGCTCTCCCGCGGCGTCCTTGATGGCGGCGACGATGTTGGGATAGGCGGAACAGCGGCAGATGTTGCCGCTCATCCGCTCGCGGATTTCGGTGTCGGTCAGCTCGGGACGGCTTTCGAGATCTTCCGTCACCAGGCTCGGCATGCCGGCTTGGTGCTCGCCCAGCATGCCCACCGCCGAGCAGATCTGGCCGGGCGTGCAATAGCCGCATTGGAAACCGTCGTGATGCACGAAGGCGGACTGCAGGGGATGCAGTTGATCGCCATGGGCGAGGCCCTCGATCGTGGTGACCGCGTCGCCCTCGTGCAGCACGGCCAGCGTCAGGCACGCGTTGATCCGGCGCCCGTTCACCAGCACCGTGCAGGCGCCGCACTGGCCATGGTCGCAGCCTTTCTTGGTGCCCGTGAAGCCGAGATGCTCGCGCAGCGTGTCGAGCAGCGTGGTGCGCGTGTCCAGGGCGAGGCTCCGCCCGACGCCGTTGATCGTCATCCGGACCGACAGGGTCGAGACGCCCGGATCGCTCGGAAGCACGGGCGGTGCGGCCGGAGCCGCCTCGGCGGCGAAGCCGGGCTGCACATATCCGAGGACCGCGAGAGCGGCCCCGCCTTCGAGGACCTGACGCCGTGTCAGACGCAAAGGCCTGCTGTCGTCTGCGCTCATTCCATCTGTCCCGTCTGTATGGTTTCAGCTTCCATCAGCCCGGCGCCCGTGGGCGATACTCGTTCGCCACGGCGGCGAAAGGGCGGCGGATCCGCTCGCGCGGCCATGACGGAATCTCAACAAGCCGTGAGCCCGGCCGAGCGCGGCAGCCGCTATGCGTGCCGCCGCCGGAAAGCCTCGGGAATGGCCCGCGGAACAGCCGCCGCCAGCCGCGCGGCGGGAAGCGGCCCCTGTTCAGCCATGACGGCGCGGCCGTTCCGGGCTCGCGGGCGTCCTGCCGCCCAGGGTGGCGCCGACCTCAGCCCAGCCCTTCCGTGATCTCGGCACGGGCCTCGTCCTGGTTGAAGTAGCGGGCGGTGATGTCAGTGGACAGCGCCAGGAGCCGGTTTTCGAGGGACAGGATCATGCGGTCGTCGATGTCGGCCGCAGCCGTCGTCTCGATCTCGGCCCTGAGGAGGCGCGAGGTGCGTGTCAGCGGGTCGACCTCGCCTTCGCCCACCACCCGCGGCAACTCGTTCTGGTGCTCGGCCAGCCGGGTGATCTGGAAGGCGGAGGAACGCGGATTGCCGTCGTCGAGCAGCACGAGGTCGAGCACCGGCAGGCGCAGCGTGCCCATGAGATAGCGGGCGCGATAGGTGATGCGGCTGTCGGTGACGCGCAACAGCGCGTCGAGCATGTCCGCCGACGCGTCGGCGGCGGCCAGGCGGCGAGCGAGACGGCAGGTCAGCACCGCCCGTTCCAGATGCTGGCCGATCCGCATGAAGCGCCATCCCGCCATGCGGTTCATGTTCTCGTGGGACAGGCCGGACAGGGCGGCGAGGACACGCAGATAGCGATCCGTGCGATCGGCGGCCGGCAGGTCGCGGTCGCTCTCGACCATGGCGCCGAGATCGGCGATCGCCTGCGTGGCGTCGCGCGACAGGCGTTCGCGGATCGAGGATGCCGTACGCCGGGCCGCACCAATCAGGGCCGGAATGCCGCCATCCTCGCGCCCGTCCAGCACGTCGCGCAGGATGGCTTCCGTCGCCTCGGCGGCATGGACCGGCTTCGCCTTCGCCGGCGGCGGCGCTCCCGCGGCGCCCCACGCGACGAGGAGATCTGTGAGGCGGTCGGTCGCCTGTGCGACGTCCTCATCCGCCTCGGCCGCCATCTCGCTGACGGCCCGCACCACGCGCAGCGTCGCCTCGGCCCGTTCCAAATAGCGCCCGAACCAGAAGAGATTGTCGGCGGCGCGGCTCGGCAGGTGGCCGAGACGTCGGCGGATCGCCACCTTGCCGGGCAGCGGCAGCAGCGAAACGTGATCGACCGGTCCCTCCGAGGTCACCCACACATCGGCCGACCGGCCGCCACGCTGCATCGAGAAGGCGCGCGGGTCGGCGCTTTCCGCCACGCGGCAGAATCCGCCGCGCATCACTTCCCAACCCTGCGGCGTCGACACGGCATAGACGCGCAGCGTGAAGGGGCGCGGCTCCAGCTTCTCGCCGGTCCACACCGGCATGGTCGAAAGCCTGACCATTTCCTGGGCGGCGACTTCCAGCGGATCGTTCCGGACGATCTCCCGCAGCCGCGCCAGGCCGTCCTCGTCCAGATCGGCGACCGCGTTCGCCCCTTCCCGGGGCAGGCCGGCGATGCGGCGCCCGAAGGCCGGGACGATGGCGAGCCGCCCGAGATCGCGCTCGATGTCGGCAAGCACCCCTTCTTCGCCGCACCACCAGGTGGCGATGTTGGGGAGCGCGAGCTCCGTGCCGAGGAAACGGCGCGCGAGCGCCGGCATGAAGGCCAGCATCGCCGGCGCCTCGACGAGGCCGGCGCCGAGGCTGTTGGCGACGGCGATCGTGCGCCGGCGCAGCGCCTGCACCAGCCCCGCCACGCCGATGCGGGAGGACGGGTTGAGCTCGAGCGGATCGGCGAAATCGGCATCCAGCCGCCGCACGATGGCGTCGATCCGCTTCAGCCCCTCGATCGTGCGGACATAGACGATGCCGTCCTGCACGGTGAGGTCGGCGCCCTCGACCAGGAGCAGGCCGAGATAGCGGGCGAGATAGGCGTGCTCGAAATAGGTTTCGTTGGCCGGGCCGGGCGTGAGCAGGCCGATGCGCGAGCCGTCGCGCCCCGCCTTGGCGGCAAGGGTGGAGCGCATGGCCTGGAAGAAGCCCGCCAGGCGCTCGACATGCATGTCGCGATAGAGGGAAGGCAGGGCCGCCGAAATGGCGAGGCGGTTCTCCAGCGCATAGCCCATGCCGGAGGGGGCCTGGGCACGGTCGCCGAGCACCCGCCAGCGTCCGTCCGGGCCGCGGCCGAGGTCGGCGGCGTAGACGACGAGATGCTCCGCGCCCAGCGGCACGGATCCCACCAGCGGGCGCAGGAAGTCGGGATTGCCGGCGACCACCGCCGCCGGCAGCGCGCCCTCCCGCACCAGCGTCGCCGGTCCGTACAGGTCGGCGAGGACATGTTCCAGCAATTGCGCGCGCTGGATGATGCCGGCCTCGATCGAGCGCCATTCGGCCCCCGGGATCACCAGCGGCACATGCGACAGCGGCCACGGCCTGTCCCGGCCGTCGGGCGTGTCGTAGACGCGGTAATAGACCCCGGAATTCTTGATCTGCCGGTCCGCGACCGCGAAACGCTGCGAGACGTCCTCCGGCTTGGCGCCCGCGATCTCCGCGAGGACGGGATGCCAGTGCGGGCGGATCTCGCCGGCTGCCGTCATCAATTCGTCGGCCGAGCCCGGCAGGGGCCGATAGCCGGCGAGCAGGGACCCCAGATCCGGCTTGCGCGACGGTGCGAGCATCAGGCGGTTCCCGAGCGCGGCCATCCCGTCCACCCGGCGAAGCGCGGGGGTGGCGGCATGTCGGCAGCGGACGCCATGTCCGCGCCTCGGGGGCAAGCCCGCCTCATCGCGCCGTCCTGCGCAGGTCGAGGGTGAGCGGGAACTCCGTCGTGCCTTCCGCCGGCGGCACCGGAGGCCAGCCCGGCGTATGGCCCATAGGCTGGAAGCGGGCGAGACGGCGCGCTTCCGCCTCATAGGCGTTGACGGGGAACGTGTCGTAACTGCGCCCGCCCGGATGGGCGACATGATAGACGCAGCCGCCCAGCG
Organism: Labrys monachus; assembly: GCF_030814655.1. Classification (NCBI taxonomy): domain Bacteria; kingdom Pseudomonadati; phylum Pseudomonadota; class Alphaproteobacteria; order Hyphomicrobiales; family Xanthobacteraceae; genus Labrys; species Labrys monachus. The sequence goes on along the minus strand of NZ_JAUSVK010000001.1, from coordinate 937,877 downwards.
AACGGTTCGACCAGCTGTCGATGACGTCGAAGGTCAGGGGCGCGTGCACCGGGATGGTCGGGTGCAGGCCGGAAGCCGGCTGCCAGGCCTTGAAGCGCACGCCGGCGACCGCCTCGCCGCTCCTGCCGGTAGCTGTCATCGGCATGCGCCGGCCATTGCATGCGATGACGTGCCGGCCGGGCGTGAAGCCGTCGACCTTGACCTGCAGCTTCTCCACGGAACTGTCGACATAGCGCACCGTGCCCCCCGCGGCACCCTCCTCACCCAGGACATGCCAGGGCTCGAGCGCCTGGCGCAGTTCGAGCTCGACGCCCTCATAGCGAACCTTGCCGTAGAACGGGAAGCGAAACTCGCGCTGGGCCTCGTACCAGACGGGATCGAAGACATAGCCGGCGCGGCCGAGATCGTCGAGCACGTCGAGGAAATCGGCCCAGACGAAATGCGGCAGCATGAACCGGTCGTGCAGCGCGGTGCCCCAGCGGGCGAATTCCCCGACCTGGGGTTCGCGCCAGAACCAGGCGACGAGCGCACGCAGCAGCAATTGCTGCGCCAGGCTCATGCGATAGTCGGGCGGCATTTCGAAAGAGCGGAATTCGATGAGGCCGAGCCGCCCCGTCGCGCTGTCGGGCGAATAGAGCTTGTCGATGCAGATCTCCGCCCGGTGGGTATTGCCGGAGACGTCGACGAGGAGGTTGCGGAACAGGCGGTCGACCAGCCAGGGCGGCGGATTGCCGCCCTGCGGGCCGCGGACCATCTCCATGGCGATTTCGAGTTCGTAGAGGCTGTCGTGCCGTGCCTCGTCGATGCGCGGCGCCTGGCTGGTCGGCCCGATGAACAGGCCGGAGAACAGATAGGACAGCGAGGGATGCCGCTGCCAGTAGAGCACGATGCTCTTGAGCAGGTCCGGACGGCGCAGGAACGGGCTGTCGGCCGGCGTGACGCCGCCGAGCACGACGTGGTTGCCGCCGCCGGTGCCGACATGGCGCCCGTCGATCATGAACTTGTCGGCGCCGAGCCGGCTGAGCCGCGCCTGCTCATAGACGATCGAGGTGATGGCGACGGTCTCCTGCCACGAGGCGCCGGGCTGGACGTTGACCTCGATGACGCCCGGATCCGGCGTGACCTTGATCACCTGGATGCGCGGATCGAACGGCGGCGGATAGCCTTCGACATGCACGGCGAGCTTGTTGGCGACCGCGGTCTCCTCCACTGCCATGAGGAGGTCGAGATAATCCTCGATGGCGCTGACGGGCGGCATGAAGACGCACAGGATGCCGTCCCGTATCTCGAAGGTCATCGCGGTGCGCACCACCCCGGTGCCGAGTTCCTGTTCCGGCCGGACCGGCTGGGCCTGGTTCTCGGTGGTGCCCTCGACGCGGCGGAAGAGCTGCGCGGACTCGCCCGGGCCCGGCAGGTCGCCGCGCGGCAGCATCGGGTCGACCTCGTGGATATGGGGATAGGCCGGCGGCGGCACGTAGGGAAGCGCCGCCAGCGGCAGCCTGAGACCGGCGGGCGAATCGCCCGGCACCAGATAGAGCCGGCCCCGGCGCAGGCGCCAGCGCTCGCTGACCCAGCCGCCGCGGCTCTCCGCGTTCCAGCGCTGCACCGGCAGGACATAGCTCGCCGGCTGGTCCAGCCCGCGGTCGAACACGCGGGCGATGCGGGCGCGGTCCTCCGGATCGCGCAATTTCGAATCCATGGGATCGACATTGTCGGGGAGCTGGGCTTCCTGGAGGATCCAGTGCGCCGCATCCTCATAGGCGGGCACGGCATAGTCCGGCTCGATGCCGAGCCGCTCCGCCACGCCTTCCGCCAGGATCGCCATCGGCTTGGGATCGAAGGACCGCCGGCCGTTCTTCTTGATCGGCCGCGGCTCCCGGGCGATCGTGTCGGCATTGCGCCAGATCGGCTTGCCGTCCTTGCGCCAATAGAGGGCGAACGCCCAGCGCGGCAGCGACTCGCCCGGATACCACTTGCCCTGGCCGTAATGCAGGAAGCCGCCCGGCGCGAAGGAATTGCGCAGGCGGCGGATCAGCTCGTCGGCCCGGCCGCGCTTGGTGGGGCCGACCGCGCCGATGTTCCATTCCTCGCTCTGGTAGTCGTCGATCGACACGAAGGTCGGCTCGCCGCCGAGCGTGAGCCGCACGTCCTGCCGAGCGAGGTCCTCGTCGACCCGGGCGCCGAGAGCATCGAGATCCCGCCAGGATTCGTCCGAGAAGGGCAGCGTCACCCGCGGCGATTCGGCGATGCGCCGGATCTTCATGTCGAAGGAGAACGTCGATTCCACGGTGCCGACGGCACTCACCGCGCCGGTGATGGGCGCCGCCGACGCGTAATGCGGCGTCGCCGCGAGCGGCAGATGGCCCTCGCCCGTCATCAGGCCCGAGGTCGGATCGAAGCCGACCCAGCCTGCCCCCGGCAGGTAGACCTCGGCCCAGGCGTGGAGGTCGGTGAAGTCGTGCTCGGTGCCGCGCGGCCCGTCGAGCGCCTTGAGATCGTGGGTGAGCTGGATCAGGTAGCCCGAGACGAAGCGGGCCGCGAGGCCGAGCCGGCGCAGGATCTGCACCAGCAGCCAGGATGAATCGCGGCAGGAGCCGGAGCGAAGCGTCAGCGTCTCATCCGGCGTGTACACGCCCGGCTCCAGGCGCACGGTATAGCCGACCTCCTGCTGCACGCGCTGGTTCAGGCCGACAAGGAAATCGACGGTCGGCTGGCCGTCGATTTCGATCGAGGCCATGAAGGCGGAGAGCTTCTCGCCGGCCGGCTCGACCTCGAGATAGGGTGCCAGCTCGTGCTCGAGCGAGGCCGGATAGGCGAAGGGCAGCGTGTTGGCGTAGTCCTCGACGAAGAAATCGAAGGGGTTGATCACGGCGAGATCGGCAACGAGATCGACCTCGACCTGGAATCGGGTGGCGGGCTCGGGAAACACCAGCCGCGCCAGCCAGTTGCCGTGCGGATCCTGCTGCCAGTTGAGGAAATGGTTGGCCGGCTCGACCTTCAGCGCATAGCTGACGATGCCGGTGCGGGCGTGCGGCGCCGGGCGAAGCCTGACGACCTGCGGGCTCAGCGTGACCGGCCGGTCATAATCATAGGTCGTGCGATGATAGAGAGCGGCGACAATCGACAAGGCGGTATCCCGGCAAACGAGGTGGTACAGCGTATCGGTTTGCCTAGCTGCGAGGCAAGCCTATTGCGCAGGCATCGCCGAGGGACGGCGAAGCGCGAGTGCCGCGGTCACAAGCTCCATCCACCCTCCGGCGACGGTTTCTTAACCGGAGGCGGGCTATCGCGCTACTGTCACAGGAGGATCCGTCCATGAAATGCGCGGCCCATGGTCTCGCCGTTATGCTGGTCGCAGCCGCGGCCTGTGGTGTCACCGAGATGAAGGCGCATGCCGCGACGATCCCCGTCCTCGCCTATAAGCGCTTCTGCCGGGACCTGTCGCGCGGTCACCCGGTGATGGCGGCCAATTGCGAGGCGCAGGAAGTCCTCGCCTACCGCCAGTTGCACGCCATCTGGCAGTCGCCGCCCTCCGACCGCATCCAGGACAAATGCAGCACGGCCGGCGTCGTCAGCCGCACGACCGGCACCGGCTCCTATGTGAAATATCTCAACTGCATCATCACCTATATGGGCAATTGAGACGAAAAGGCGGCCGGCGCGCCGCCCGCCGAGGCGAGCAGCCTGCCGTCGCGGTCGAACACGGCGATATCCAGGGCGACGCCGCTGTCCCGCAGCACCGCGGCGGCCGTGTCATGGGCCCGGCGGGCGACGAGCTGCGGCAAGGCGAGGCCGGCACGCGCTGCGATCTCCAGCGCCTCGATGGCGGTATTGGCCTGCGAGACGGCATGGACCGTCCCGCCGTCGCCGCCGAGTTCGTGCACCCGCTCGGCCAGCCAGCGGAAATCCACCGCCCCGGCGCGCGAATGCAGGTCGAGCAGGCCCTGGGCAAGCTTGGTGATCTTGGCGAAGCCGCCGGCCACGGTGACCCGCGCCACGGGATGGACGCGGATATATTTGAGCATGCCGCCGACGAAATCGCCCATGTCGATCAGCGCCGCCTCCTCGAGCCCGAAGAGCCTGGCGACGGCCGCCTCCGAAGCCGCGCCGGTCGCGCCCGCGATGTGGTCGAGGCCGGCGGCCCGCGCGACGTCGATGCCGCGATGGATGGAGTGGATCCAGGCCGAGCAGGAGAAGGGCACGACGATGCCGGTGGTGCCGAGGATCGACAGGCCGCCGACGATGCCGAGCCGGCCGTTCAGGGTCTTGCGCGCGATCGCCTCGCCGTTCGGAATGGAGACGGTGACCTCGACGTCGCCGCCGGCGCCCGTCGCCTGCGCCACCTCGGCGAGGGCGGCCGCGATCATGCCGCGCGGCCCGGGATTGATGGCGGGTTCCCCCACGGGCAGCGGCAGGCCCGCCTTGGTCACGGTGCCGACGCCCTCGCCGGCCCGGAAGGTCACGCCCGAACCGGGCGCGCCCGGCCTGACGGTGGCGCGCACCAGCGCGCCATGGGTGACGTCCGGATCGTCGCCCGCATCCTTGACGATGGCGGCGCTCGCCTCGCCGGGACGCAGCTCATGCGCGGCGAGGGCGAAGGCCGGCATCTCGCCGCGCGGCAGGGTGATGCGGACGGGGTCGGGAAATTCGCCGGTCAGCAGCGCCGCATAGGCGGCCTTAGCCGCCGCGGCGGCACAGGCCCCGGTCGTCCAGCCATAGCGCAGCGGTCCGGCGGGCTTGCCGTCAGTCATGGCGGGGAGCGACGGGCGGCATTGAAGCGCCTCCCCCTGGGAACACGATGCCGTCCGGAAAGTCGTGCGGGCGGCGAGGACGAGCAGGCGTCTCGCCCATGCGCGCTAGTTCAGGGAATTGAAGCGCAACATGGCCGCATCCCTCCCCGTTGCGGGGAGGGAATAGAAGCGTGGGGGTCGAGACAGCAGGCCCGTGTCGAGCAAAGTGGGCCTGCCCCCAATCCCTTCTCTCGCCACGACTGTGGAAATCTCGCCGGTTCCCCGCAACCGCCCTCATCATCCCTCAGAAGTCCGGCAGCGGGATGAATTCGGGATCGCCCGGCACGGTCTCGAACCGGCCCGTCTTCCAGTCCGCCTTGGCCTGCTCGATGCGCTCCTTGGAGGAGGACACGAAATTCCACCAGATGTGGCGCGGTCCGTCCATGGTGGCGCCGCCGACCAGCACCAGGCGGGCGGCCGTCACCGCCGTGACCATCAGCGCGTCGCCGGGCCGCAGGACCAGCAGCGAGCCGACGCCGAAGCGGTCGCCGGCCAGGTCGATCTCGCCCGAAACGACATAGATGGCGCGCTCCTCCGTCTCGGCGTCGACCGGAAGCCTCGCGCCCGGCTCCAGCGCCACGTCGACATAGAGCGTGCTCCAGTCCTGCCGGACGGGCGAAACGAGGCCATAGGCCGAGCCCATGAGAACGCGCACGGTCTTGCCCTCGGCGCTGTGCTCGGGGATCTTCGTCTGTTCGTAATGCTCGAAGGAGGGCAGGCCCTCCTCATGGCTCTTCGGCAGCGCCACCCAGGCCTGCAGGCCGAGCATCGAAAAGCCGCGCTGGCGATCCTCCAGCCCCGTGCGCTCGGAATGCACGATGCCCTTGCCGGCCGTCATCAGGCTGATCTCGCCCGGCTTGGTCGTCTCGGCATAGCCGAGGCTGTCGCGGTGCACGATCGCGCCGTCGAACAGATAGCTCACCGTCGACAGGCCGATATGGGGATGGGGGCGGACGTCGAAGGCTTCGCCCGGGCGGAAGATGGACGGGCCGAAATGGTCCAGGAAGACGAAGGGGCCGACGAGCCGCCGGCGCGAGCTCGGCAAGGCGCGGCGCACGGAGAAACCGCCGAGGTCGCGCGACCGCGCCACGATCTGCATCTCGATGGCGTCGCAGGAATAGGCGTCTCCCGGCACGGGATCGTCGGTTTCGAGAACGGTCATCGCCTGCCTCGGTTTCAATCATGCAATGGGGCGCAACCATAATACGGCCTGCGACCGATCGCACGGGCTGTTTTGCAAACGGCAAGTGCATTTGCCGGAGAACGCGGCTAGAACCGCAGCATCGGATCTGCAACGGGATTGCCTCGATGACTGCCACGCTCGTTCTCTGCCGCCACGGCCAAAGCGACTGGAACCTGAAGAACCTCTTCACCGGCTGGCGGGACCCAGGCCTCACGGAGAAGGGCATCGCCGAAGCCCACGAGGCCGCCCGCCGGCTCAAGGCTCTCGGCATCACCTTCGACATCGCCTTCACCTCGGCCCTGTCGCGCGCCCAGCACACGACAGCGATCATCCTGGAGGATCTCGGCCAGAGCGGGCTTGAGACCATCCGCGACCAGGCGCTGAACGAACGCGACTATGGCGACCTGTCGGGGCTCAACAAGGACGAGGCGCGCGCCAAATTCGGCGAGGAGCAGGTCCATATCTGGCGCCGCTCCTACGACGTGCCGCCGCCCGGCGGCGAGAGCCTCAAGGATACCGCCGCGCGGGTGCTGCCCTATTACATCCATCGCATCCAGCCCCAGGTGATGGCGGGCAAGGCCGTGCTGGTCGCCGCGCACGGCAATTCGCTCCGGGCGCTCATCATGGCGCTGGAAGGCCTCAGCGGCGCGGAGATCGTCAAGCGCGAACTCGATACCGGCGTGCCGATCGTCTACACGCTGAACCCCGACACGACGATCGCGAGTGTGAAGGAACTGAAGGGCTGAACCGGACCGCCCTCCCCGGGAGCGCGGACATCCTGTCCGCCCTTCCCCTCGCCGGGACGTGACCACTCCGGAAGCCGGCGAGGGTGGAAAAGTGCCGGTCGGGAGACCGGCACACCGCGGAGTAGGTTCCCGGCTGGCGCCTCACGGGCGCCGCCCGCCCTTACCCCCGGCGCACGATCGACAGCGCCTGCGTGAAGGCCCTGGCGAATTCGCCCTTTTCGCGGGGGCCGAGGAAGCGGGCGACCTCGACCTCGCGGCCGCGCTGCACCAAAGCGAGGCGCATCACGCCGAACTCCTCGTGCTCGTCCCGCTGAAGGCGGACCCAGCGCGGATTGAAGCTCCATTCGCGCGTCCGCCCCTCGCGGTCCATGCGGGAGAGCCGCAGCAGCGCATGGGTCATCAGCACATGCTCGCGCAGCCTGGCGCCGCGGTAGTTGATCTTGAACATGACATAGAGCAGGCCGACATCGACGCCGAAGAAGCCGATCACCGGCCAGGCGCCCATGATGTAGAAGGGGATGCTCAGAAGCGTCGAGGCGGTGCCGACGGCGATGAGGAGATTGCGGAAGCCGAGCGGCCCGAGAGAGCGATGCGGCGAGAGGATCGCATCGAAGACGGGCTCGTCCATCGGAGCTTTCGGGTTGCCGCTGGTCATGGTCCCTCACTATAACCGTTTCATGCCCAGCCGCCAGACTCCAAAACCCGCCGTTCCCGCCCCTGCCGGAGCGACAAAGCCGCGCGGCAAGGCCAAGGCCAACGCCGCCGCGGCGTCCGCCGGCGCCCTGCGCCCCGCCCTTCCCCCCGCCTCGATCGAGGAGATGTTCAGGCGGTTTGCCGAAGCCCTGCCCGAGCCGAAGGGGGAACTCGACTACGTCAACGTCTATACGCTGCTGGTCGCCGTCGTCCTCTCGGCGCAGGCCACCGATTCGGGGGTCAACAAGGCGACGCGCCCCTTGTTCCGGGTCGCCGACACGCCCGCCGCGATGGTCGCCCTCGGCGAGGAGCGCCTGCGCGACTTCATCAAGACGATCGGGCTCTACCGCGCCAAGGCGAAGAACGTCATCGCTTTGTCGCAGGACCTGATCGACCATCATGGCGGCGAGGTGCCGCAGACGCGCGAAGAACTCGAAGCCCTGCCCGGCGTCGGCCGCAAGACGGCCAATGTCGTGCTCAACATCGCCTTCGGCCTGCCGACGATCGCCGTCGACACCCATCTCTTCCGCGTCGCCAACCGGACGGGGCTCGCGCCGGGCAAGAACCCGCTCCAGGTGGAGCTCGCGCTGGAGAAGGCGGTGCCGGCCGCCTATGCCCGCCACGCCCATCATTGGCTGATCCTGCACGGACGCTATGTCTGCAAGGCGCTGAGGCCGGCCTGCCCCACCTGCCTCATCCGCGACATCTGCCTGTTCGAGCACAAGACCGGAGAGGTCTGAGGTCTTCGATCGGGGTGCCGGACGCCGTTCCGGCCCTGCCGCGGGCGCGCATTATTTGCTGGCGCTTCAAGCCTTTCGGATATTTGATGGCGGGGCCGGTTCGCCCGACTCGCCTCGTCGCGACGAGCTCGTTTCGGAGCCGGCCCACAGGCATGCGCCGCCATCGCCAAGGGATCGCGGACCGGGGGAGAAACGCCGTTGAATTTGACCACGGAACAGAAGAAGACCGTCATCGCCGCCTTTCTCGGCTGGACCCTGGATGCCTTCGATTTCTTCCTGCTGACATTTCTCCTCATCGACATCGCCAAGGAATTCCAGGTCGGGGTGCCCGACGTCGCCTACGCCCTGTTCCTCACGCTGGCGATGCGCTGGGTGGGAGCCTTCTTCTTCGGGCGCCTCGCCGACCATTTCGGCCGCAAGCCGATCCTGATGCTGAACATCGTCAGCTATTCGGTGATCGGCGCGCTCGCCGCCTTCTCGCCCAACCTCACGACCTTCCTCATCCTGCGCGCCGTGTTCGGCATCGCCATGGGCGGCGAATGGGGCCTCGGCAGCGCCCTGGCCATGGAGTCGATCCCCCCGCGCGCCCGCGGCGTCGTCTCCGGCATCCTGCAATGCGGCTATCCCGCCGGCTATCTCCTGGCCGCGGTCGTCTATGGGCTGATCTACGGCAAGCAGATCGCCGGCTACACGGTCGACTGGCGCTTCATGTTCCTGCTCAGCATCATTCCCGCCCTCATGGTGCTGTTCATCCGCTCGCATGTACCGGAATCGCCCGCCTTCACCGAAGGCCGCAAGCATCCCAAGCCGGGCATCGTGAAGACGATCGGCGCCAATTGGGGCATCACCCTCTATGCCGTGGTGCTGATGATGCTGTTCAACCTGTTCAGCCACGGCAGCCAGGACCTCTATCCGACCTTCCTGCAGAAGCAGCACGGCTTCGATCACGCCACGGTAAGCTGGATCAGCATCGTCGCCAATATCGGCGCCATCGTCGGGGGCCTGTTCTTCGGCTTCCTCTCCGAACGCATCGGCCGGGTCAACGCCATCACCATCGCCTCGCTCATCGCGCTGCCGGCCATTCCCCTGTGGTCCTTCGGCTCGACGCCGGTGATGCTGGCGATCGGCGCCTTCGTCATGCAGATCAGCGTACAGGGCGCCTGGGGCGTGGTGCCGGCGCATCTCAACGAATTGGTGCCGGGGGCGGTTCGGGCGACGCTGCCGGGCTTCGTCTACCAGGCCGGCAACTTCCTGGCCTCCTATAACGGCCGCTTCCAGTCCTGGCTGGCCGAGCAGCCGGGCTATAATTACGGCTACGTCCAGGCCGTGGTGATCGGCATCGTGGCGGTGGCGCTCATCGCGGTCATCCGCTTCAGCCCGGAGCGGCGCGGGCAGGTGATGACGGTGACGGATTGAGAAAGGGAGCGCGACCCCTCCTGTCCGCTCTTCGTCATGAAGCCCTGCAGAGGAGGCAAGCGGTGAATCGGCGATGGAATCCGGTCCGCGAGGCCCGGTTCTGCAGCCTTGTCCTTCGAGAGCGGGCAGGATGTCCGCTCTCCCGCCCGCTTTCGCATTGACGCCCCGCCCGCCTCACCCTATCTGCCTGACATGGCCATCAAACCGATCATCTTTATTCCCGATCCCAAGCTGCGTCTCGTCTCCGATCCGGTGGAGCGCGTCGACGCGGAATTGCTTTCGCTCGCCGACGACATGCTGGAAACGATGTACGACGCGCCGGGCATCGGCCTCGCCGCCATCCAGGTCGCAGTGCCGCGCCGCCTCCTCGTCATCGACCTCGCCAAGGAGGACGAGGCACGCGCCCCGCAGATCTTCATCAATCCGCAGGTGCTGTGGTCCTCCGACGAGCGCAACGTCTACGAGGAAGGCTGCCTGTCGATCCCCGATTATTACGCCGAGGTCGAGCGCCCGGCCCAGGTCCGCGTCGCCTATGTCGGCCGCGACGGCAAGGAGCACGAGATCAAGGCCGAGGGGCTGCTGGCGACCTGCCTCCAGCATGAGATCGACCATCTCAACGGCGTGCTCTTCCTCGACCACATTTCCAAGCTCAAGCGCGACATGGTGATCCGCAAGTTCACCAAGGCCGCCAAGCAGGGCACGACGCCGGATTTCCCCAAGCGCGAGAAGCGCGAGCGGCAGGCGCCGCACCCGGCAGCGGACTGAGCTTCATGCGCATCGTCTTCATGGGCACGCCCGACTTCGCCCGGCCCGTGCTGACCGAGATCATCAACCAGGGCCACGACGTGGTCGCCGCCTATACGAGGGCGCCGGCCACCGCCGGCCGCGGCATGGCCCTGATGCCCTCCCCCGTGCACAGGCTCGCCGAGGGGTTCGGCATCCCGGTGTTCACGCCGCGGACGTTTCGGGACGAAGAGACGCTCTCGACCTTCCGCGGCCTCGCCGCCGATGTCGCGGTCGTCGTCGCCTACGGCCTGATCCTGCCGAAGGCGGCGCTCGACGCGCCGGCGGAGGGGTGCCTCAACCTCCATGCCTCGCTGCTGCCGCGCTGGCGCGGTGCCGCCCCGATCCAGCGCGCCGTCATGGCCGGCGACAGCCGGACCGGCGTGATGGTGATGCGCATGGAAGAGGGGCTGGACACCGGCCCGGTGGCGCTCGCCGACGCCGTGCCGATCGAGCCCGACATGACGGCGGGCGAGTTGCACGACCGCCTGTCGATCCTGGGGGCCGACCTGATGGCCCGGGCGCTCGGGGCGCTGTCGCGTGGCACCCTCACCTTCACGCCCCAGTCCGAGGAAGGCGTGACCTACGCCAGGAAGATCGAGAAATCCGAGGCCCGCATCGACTGGACGCGTCCGGCCGACGTGGTGCATCGGCAGATCTGCGGCCTGTCGCCCTTCCCCGGCGCCTGGTTCGAGGCCGACTGGGGCCAGGGCCCGCAGCGCGTGAAGGTGCTGCGCTCGCATCGGGCGCAGGGGCATGGCCCAGCCGGCACCGTGCTCGACGACGCCCTGACGATCGCCTGCGGCGACGGCGCCGTCCAGCTGCTGCAGCTCCAGCGTGCCGGCAGGACGCCGATGAACGCCGCCGATTTTCTGAAAGGCGCCGCGCTGGCCAAGGGCGCGGTCCTCGACGGGCCGGTTCCCTGACCGGCCGGCGCTCCGCCACCGCGCCGGTACGAGGATCGCACAGCCGGCGCCCCGCGTGACTCTCGCCCCTTCTTGGCGTAGAGGGCACCACCCCACGCAGCCAAGTTCGCCGCATGCCGCGCTACAAGCTCCTGATCGAATATGACGGCACGCCCTATGTCGGCTGGCAGGCCCAGGCCAATGGCCGTTCCGTGCAGCAGGCGATCGAGGAAGCGATCCTGGCCTTTTCCGGCGAGACCCTGCGCATCCAGGGCGCCGGGCGGACCGATGCCGGCGTGCACGCCACCGGACAGGTCGCGTCCGTCATGCTGCGCAAGGACTGGACCGGCGACCGGGTCCGCGACGCGCTCAACGCCCATCTCACCTTGTCGGACGATTATGTCACCATCCTCGCAGCCGAGAAGATGCCGGACGATTTCGACGCCCGCTTCTCCGCCAGGGGGCGGCGCTATCTCTACCGCGTGATCGACCGCCGCCCGCCTTTGGCGCTGGAGCGCCGCCGTGCCTGGCATATCCGCAGGCGGCTCGACGCCGAGGCGATGCACGAGGCGGCCCAGGGCCTGCTCGGCCATCATGATTTCACCACCTTCCGTTCGGCCGACTGCCAGGCCCGGAGCGCCATGAAGACACTCGACCGGCTCGACGTGATGCGGGTCGGCGAGGAGATCCACGTCGTCGCCGCCGCCCGTTCCTTCCTGCACAACCAGGTGCGCTCGATGGTCGGCTCGCTCCGGCGGGTCGGCGCGGGCGACTGGAGCAGGGCCGATCTCGTCGCCGTGCTCGAGGCGCGCGACCGCACGCGCTGCGCCGCCCTCGCCCCGCCGCACGGGCTCTATCTGACCGGGGTGGATTATTGAGGCGAGATTGGGATGCGACCTTGCACTCCGCAACCCAAACAAGCATCTTATGCGGCATGAAGAGAACATCTCGCCAAACGAGCGCTGATCATATGCCTGAATTTGGAACGCCGGCCTATGTCGAGCGTTTTCGACTCATGGCGAAGGAATTTACTGCCAAGTACTCGACAAAAGAGGCTGCCCTCGAATTGATGCAGCGCGAAGGTATCCTTGATGCCAAGGGCAAACTGAGCAAGAATTATTCTGCTGAATAGCCTGGAATGCATCGCCTCTCAACGAGTTTTATTCTCGGCTATCATGGGTGCGATAAAGCCGTTGCCGAAGACCTTCTGGCCGGAAAGCCTTTTCGACCCAGTAACAACGACTATGATTGGTTAGGGCCCGGCATCTATTTCTGGGAGGCCAATCCGCAGCGCGGTCTCGATTTTGCAATCGAACTGTCGAAACGCAAACGGTCGTCCGTGAAGATCCCCACAGTCATAGGCGCCATCCTCGACTTGGGACTATGCCTTGATATGACGACCCTCGGCGCCATCCAAATGGTCCGGGATGCCCATACCACCCTGGTCGACATATCGCGAATGACCGGCACGGCGCTTCCGCGGAACAGCACCGATCTGATGCGCCGTTCCCTGGACTGCGCCGTCATTCGGCGGGTCCATTCCCTGCTGAACGAAAACAGCCTTCCTGCCGTAGACAGCGTAAGAGGCATTTTTATCGAAGGTGAGCAGCTCTACGCATCATCGGGCTTTTACGAAAAGACCCATGTGCAGATCGCCGTCGTCAATTCTCAATGCATCAAGGGCGTGTTTCGCGTTCCCGACGAGCAGTTGAAGCGCTGGACCGCTTGATCATTGGAATCGCGTATCATCGCGGCGGCGGCTTTTCCGAAGCCAATGCCTGCCGTCCGAACCGGCGATCGATCCCGCCGAACACGAGACAGGCTGCGAGATAGGCCGCAAGCCCGCCGCCGCACAGGACCGCGAGCCCGGCGATGCGCCGGAGCACGGGAAGGCCGGCATCCGTCCACGCCTGCGCGAAAGGCATGAGCAGCCACAGGGTGATCGCCATGATCCCTGCGGCGAGGAGGAGCCGCGGCAGGCGGCGGCGCGCCATCACGTCGAGCCGCAGCAATCCTTCCCACCGGGCGGCGACGGCGAGGAGAACGAGGTTGATCCAGCCGGACGCCGCCGCGGCGAGGGCGATTCCCGTCTGGTGCCAGACGGGAAACAGGGCGACGGACAGGACGACGTCGGTCACCACGCCGGCCACGCCGATGAGGAAGGGCACGCGCATCCGCGTGCGCGCGAAGAACAGGGGCTGCAGCACCTTGGCGCCGACGAAGGCCGGCAGGCCGGCGGCGAAACCGGCAAGGGCGAGGGCCGTCGCGGCGGCATCGGCGGCCTGGAAGGCGCCGCGCTCGAACAGCACCGAGACGATCGGCCGGGCCAGCACGATCAGCGCCAGGGCCGCCGGCAGGCTCAGGAACAGGGCGAATTCGGCCGCCCGGCTGAGCAGGCCGCATTCGGCCTCCTCGTCGCCCATGGCGCTGGCATGGGCGAGTTCGGGCAGGAGCGCGCTGCCGAGGGCGACGGCGACGATGCCGAGCGGCAATTGATAGACGCGGTCGGCATAATAGAGCCAGGTCACCGCGCCGGGCTCGGGCGAGGCGACCACCAGCCCGACGAAGGCATTGACCTGCGTCACCCCGCCGGCGGCGACGCCCGGCAAGGCGAGGAGGAAGAAGCGCCGCACGGGCGGCGTCCATCGGGGCCTCACGAATCGCAGCCCGAGGCCGGCCCGTCGCAGGGCGGCGAACACCAGCGCGCCCTGGGCGATTCCGCCTGCGAACAGGCTCCAGGCGAGCAGGCGGGCGAGCGCTTCCTCGCGCCAGCCCTGCCATGATGCGGCCAGCAAAGCGAGGATGGTGACGACGTTGAGGAGCGAGGGCGCATAGGCCGAGGCGGTGAACCGGCCATGCACGTTGAGGACGGCGGAGGCGACGACCGTCAGCGCCGTGGCGAGGCAATAAGCGAAGGTGATGCGCGACAGCACCACCGCGAGAGCGACCCGCCCGCCGCTTTCGGCAAAGCCCGGCGCGATCGCGCGGATGAGGAGCGGCATCGCCGGCAGGGCCAGCGCCGTGACGACGAGGAAGAGCAGGCCGACCTGGGTGAAGACGGCGTCGGAGAAGGCCTGGCCCTCCCGCGCCTGCTCGGCCTCGCCGTAAAGGGGGACGAAGGCGGTGTTCACCGCGCCTTCCGCCAGCAGCCGCCGCATCAGGCTCGGAAGGCGGAAGGCGACCACGAAGGCGTCGGCCACCGGCCCGGCACCGAGCGCCGCCGCCACCATGGTGTCCCGGACGAAGCCCAATATCCGCGAGAACAGGGTGGCGAAGCCGACCGAGGCGGCATTGCGCAGAAATCTCATCGGATCTTCGCACCTTTCTTTTGCAGGCCTTCCTTGCCGCCATCGTTTTGGCCGCTATAGTCCGCGCGCGCTGGAGGGTTAGCCGATCCGCCCTGTTTTGGAAAACGCCTCCATGTCCTGTTTGACGCATTTTCTTCGTGCGGGCCGGTCAGGCCCGATACGGGAAATGCTCTGATTTCGAGAGCTGCATGTCCCGCACCCGTTTCGACGTCCTCACCATCGGCAACGCGATCGTCGACGTGTTCGCCCATACCGAGGATGATTTCCTCGTCCGCGAAGGCCTCGCCAAAGGCGCCATGATCCTGACCAGCGAGGAGCGCGCCCAGCATCTCTATGCCGCGATGGGGCAGAGCATCGAGATTTCCGGCGGCTCGGCCGCCAACACGGCAGTGGGCATCGCCTCCTTCGGCGGCAAGGCCGCCTATTTCGGCAAGGTGAAGGACGACGAGGGCGGCCACGTGTTCACCCGCGACCTGCGCGCCCAGGGCACGCATTTCGAAACCGTGCCGCTGGCGGACGGCCCCTCGACGGCGAGGAGCTTCATCTTCGTCACGCCCGACGGCGAGCGCACGATGAACACCTATCTCGGCGCCACCCATCTTCTCGGCCCCGACGACATGGCCGAGGACGTCGTCGCCGATGCGGCGATCACCTATATGGAAGGCTATCTGTGGGACCCGCAGGGCGCCAAGGACGCCTTCCTCAAGGCGGCGTCGATCGCGCGCAAGGCCGGCCGGCGCGTGGCGATCACCCTGTCGGATTCCTTCTGCGTCGACCGTTTCCGCGGCGAATTCCTCAGCCTGATGCGGACCGGCGTCGTCGACATCGTCTTCGCCAACACCCACGAGCTCAAATCGCTCTACCAGACCTCGGATTTCGACACGGCCCTGGGCCTGGTCGCCAAGGACGTGCGCCTTGCCGTGGTCACTCGCTCGGAGGAAGGCGCGCTGGCGATCGAAGGCGGCATGCGCGTGCTGGTGCCCGCTTTCCCCATCGACAAGCTCGTGGATACCACCGGCGCGGGCGATCTCTTCGCCTCCGGCTTCCTGTTCGGCCTCGCCCGCGGCATGCCGCATCTGGCCTCGCTCAAGCTCGGGGCGATGGCCGCGGCCGAGGTGATCCAGCACGTGGGCGCCCGGCCGCAGACCAGCCTGAAGGTCCTGGCGCAGAGCAACGGCCTGCTCTGACCCGTTGCGGCATCAGGCGGCCGCGATCTTCGCCGCCATGTCGCAGGCCAGCAGCGAATCCAGGCCGGTCTTGATCGACGGGCGGCGGGCCTGCAGCGCCGCCAGCGCCGCGGCCGGCCAGGCGACATAGAGCGCGCCGGCTTCGACCGTGACGGTCGCCGTGGCGGGAACCCGGCGCAGGAAGCCGATCTCGCCGACGAAGGAGGGCGAAGGCAGCGCCAGGCTGCGGCCGCCCTTGAGCACGAGCGCCTCGCCCCCGAGGATATAATAGACGTGGTCGACCGGCGCGCCCTCCCGGACCAGCGTCTCGGCGGCCTGCGGGCGGTGCCAGACGGCGATCTTCATCAGCGCCCGGAACTCGCCGGGAGAGACCGCACCGAAGGCGGCATGGAGCCGGCGCTCGTCGTCCGACAGGCGGAACGGCGTCCGCGCGAGCACGAGCTGCGCCATCATGAACAGGTTCACGCCGAGATTGACCACCGTCCAGAACACCGCATCCCACAGCAGCACGGCGGGCACGACGAAATAATAGAGGATGTAGAGCAGCGTCGAGGCGACCAGCAGGGCGCGAAGCACGATCTGGTCCCGGCAGGTGAGCGCGGCGACGGAGATGAGGGCGGCGACATGGATGAGGCCGAGCCGACTTATTTCGAGGATCATTGCAACACCGGGAAAGCAGGAAAGCCGGCTTTGGCAGCCGGATCTGTCGGCGTTGAAATCGTTCGTTTACGAACGGAATTCCGTGCTCGTCCGCACGCGGCATGCGGGATCCCGTGTCAGCCGGCATTCCCGACGGCGGCGATGTTCTTGCGGTGGACGTCCTCGTAAGGCTCGAAATAGAGAACGGCGCCGGAGGCGATGTCGCCGGCGATGAAATCCCTCAGGGCGGGCGCCTCCCCGGGCGGGCGGGCGCTTTCCGCCCGCAGGCGCTCCAGATAGGTCCGGTTGGCGTCGATGAGGCTCGCCTCGTAGCCGCCGCTGGCGATGCGGCCGGGATCGCCGTGATTGGGAAGGATGCGCGCGATCGGCCAGCCGCGCAGGCGGCCGAGCTCGCGGATATGCGCGTCGATATGCTCGGGCTCCGAGACATAGGTGATCGTGTCCTCCAGCGTGTCGCCGGCGAGCAGCACGCCGCTCTCCGGCAGCCAGAGCACATTGCCGTCGGCGCTGTGGATGTCGAAGGGCCGCAGTTCCACCCGCGTCCGCCCGACCGCGAGGTCGAGCCCGCCTTCGAAGAGCCGGTTCGGCATCACCAGCGGCGCGATCGGCGGATCGGCCTTCTCGAGTTCGTCCCGATGCGCCGACAACGCCTCGGCGGTGCGCTTCAGCGCGATGATCTCGCAATCGGCGAACACCGCATTGCCGGCGACATGGTCGTCGTGCCAATGGCTGAGCACGACGCGCAGGCTGGCGACGCCGAGGCCTTCGAGATGGGCGCGGATCGCCCGGGCATGGTCGAGCGAGACATGGGTGTCGTAGACCAGCGCCTCGTCGCCGTCGACGACCGCATAGGAGGCGATGCCCAGCGCATAGGCGCCGTCGTCGAGCCAGTTCGGTCCGGGCGAATGGAGGCGCCTCCCCGCGATCCGCCCGTCATAATAGGCGAACAGGCCGGGATGGGGCTGGAGGATCCTCAGGGTTTCGGTGATGCCTGCCATTGTTCCGCTTCGCAAAGCCGTCCGGACGGGTTCAGATCATGCTGGGCAGCACGCGGTCCGGCGGGCTGTGATTGTCCATGAAGGCGCGGATGTTGACGATGACCTTCTCGCCCATGTCCGTGCGCCCCTCGATCGTCGCCGATCCCATATGCGGCAGGAGGACGACGCGGCCGCTGCGGGCGAGCTTGACCAGGCGCGGGTTGACCGCGGGCTCGTGCTCGAACACGTCGAGGCCGGCGCCGGCGATCTCGCCGGCATCGAGCATCTTGGCGAGCGTCGTTTCGTCGATCACCTCGCCGCGGGCGGTGTTGACGATCACCGCCTCGCGCTTGAGGAGCTTCAGCCGCCTGGCGGAGAGGAGATGGTAGGTCGCCGGCGTGTGCGGGCAGTTGACCGAGATGATGTCCATGCGCGCCAGCATCTGGTCGAGCGAATCCCAATAGGTCGCCTCGAGCTCGGCCTCGATGGCGGCATCGAGGTGATGGCGGTTGTGGTAATGCACCTGCAGGCCGAACGCCTTGGCGCGGCGCGCCACGGCCTGGCCGATTCGGCCCATGCCGATGATGCCCAGGCGCTTGCCCCAGATGCGGCGGCCGAGCATCCAGGTCGGCGACCAGCCCGGCCAGGCATTATTGCCTTCCGGGATGACCTGCGCGCCCTCGACGAGCCGTCGTGCCACCGCCAGGATGAGGCCCATCGTCATGTCGGCCGTGTCCTCGGTGAGGACCCGCGGCGTGTTGGTGACGGTGATCCGGCGCGCCGTGGCGGCCTCGACGTCGATATTGTCGACGCCATTGCCGAAATTGGCGATCAGCTTGAAATTCTCGCCTGCCGCAGCGATCACCTCGGCGTCGATGCGGTCGTTGATGGTCGGCACCAGCACATCGGCGGTCCGCACCGCCTCGATCAGCGCCTCCTGCGACATCTTCTCGTCGGTGAGGTTGAGGCGGGCGTCGAACAATTCGCGCATACGCGTCTCGACGCTGTCCGGCAGTCGGCGCGTCACGACCACCAGCGGTTTTTTCCTCCAGGACATGCCGACTCTCCGCCACTTTAAGACCACGTTCACCGCGCTCGGCCAAACTGTCCGAACAAGCTTGCAACCTGCCGCCGGTGACCTGTTTAACAGATCTAACAGAGCACGGTGTGGAGCGACAGACGGGAGCGTCGAACGAGGCTCCCGGATGCAGGCGAAGAGTGTGCGTTGAGGTCTGGAATGTCTTACTACGAAGAAGAAAGCCCGCGGCTCAGTCCGATTGCCAGGATCGGCTTTGCCGGGGCCTTCTGCGCCTTCGCCCTCGCCGCCGGCGTCTATTATCTCCATCGCCAGCACCAGCAGGCGGAGATGTCGGCCGCCAGCCAGGTCGATCCCGCCATCCTCGCGGACCCGACGGTGGCCCAGTTCATCGCCGGCAGCGACAAGGGGCCGGGCAATGACGTGACAGGTTCCCTTCCCACTGCCGCCTCGACGTCCTCCGAGCAGCTCGGCCCGGTTTCCGGCCTGCCGATGCCGCGCTTCGTCAGCCTCAAGCCCGACAAGGTGAACGTCCGCCAGGGGCCGTCGCGCGACCAGGCCGTCGCCTTCATCTACCAGAAGGCCAACTTGCCGGTGGAGGTGATCGCCGAATTCGAGAACTGGCGGCGCATCCGCGATTCGGAAGGCGCCGAGGGCTGGGTGCTGCAGAGCCTGCTGTCCGGCAAGCGCACCGCCCTGATCGCCCCGTGGTCCAAGGAGACGACGCTGATGCTCCATAGCCGCGCCGACCTCAAGGCCTCCCCCACCGCCATGCTGCAGCCGGGCGTGCTCGCCACTATCCGAAGCTGCAACGTCAATTGGTGCCGTATCAACGGCGACGGTTTCGACGGCTGGATCCAGGAGAGCAATCTGTGGGGCGCCTATCCCGGTGAAACCATCGAGTGAGCTTCGGACGATGCCGCGCCTGCGCCTCAAGATCTGCGGCATCGCCACCATCGGGGAAGCGAGAGCGGCGGTCTCGGCCGGCGCCGATGCCATCGGCCTCGATCCCGCAGCCTTCCCCGCCGGCGGCCCCCTCGCCGGCGGTTTTGCCGACGATGCCGCGCTGTCGGCGATTTCACTCGCCCTTCCGCCGACGGTCACGCCCGTCCTCGTGACCGCGGCCCTCACCGCCGGCGCGATCGCCCAGCAGGTCGATGCCGTCGCGGCGATGGCGGTGCAGATCGCCAGGCCGCTGCCGGCGAGCGAATATCCGGGCCTGCGGCGGATCATTCGCGGACGTAGGATCATCCAGTCGATACCGATCGCCGAGGCAGGCGCTGGGGAGGCCGCCAAGGCCTGCGCCGGCTTCGCCGACGCCCTGCATTTCGCACCCGCTACCGCCGACGAGGCACGCCTCTGCCGGCGGATCGCCGACGACGCCGGCCTGCCGGTCTTCCTGCGGCCGGCGCAGCCCGCCTCTCTCGCCGCGATGATCGTCGCCGTTCGCCCGTTCGCACTCGACGCGAGCCTGCCGCGCCGGGACGGCCGGCTCGACGAGGAAGCCCTGCGGGACCTCGCCGCCCTGGCCGGCGCCTGATGTCGGTTTGATCGCGATACCGCCCCGAGACAGGGGCGCCTTGAGCAGGCATCGCCAAGCCGGCCTCAGGCGCCGGGTCGGGCCGCGGCTCCGGAAGAGCAGACATGGCCGAGGGCGGCGAGGTCCGGCTCGTGGGCGTGCCCGCCGAGGCAGCACCAATGCGAGCCGAGCAGCAGCATCAGGGACACGGCCCCCGCGGTGCCGGCGAGACGGCTGAGCCAGCCGGCCTTCTGCGGAACCGGCGCGGCTTCGCCGCCCGCCGATGCGCCGAGCGCCCGGCCGAAGGAGGAAAAGAACTCGGCTGCCAGCTTCTTCGCCGTAGCATCGATCAGCCGCCCGCCGAGCTGCGCCAGCTTGCCGCCGATCTCGGCATCCACCGTATAGGTCAGGACGGTGACGTCGGGCGATTCGGCCTCAAGCCGCACCGTGGCGCCGCCCTTGGCGAAGCCCGCCACGCCGCCCGATCCCTCGCCGCTGATGCGGTAGCCGTTGGGCGGATCGAGGTCCGACAGCGTCACCTTGCCGCCGAAGCTCGCCTTCACCGGGCCGATCTTGATCACCACGGTCGCCACCATCTCGGTCGGCGAGGTCATCTCCAGGCTCTGGCAGCCGGGAATGCAGTCCTTGAGGACCTTCGGGTCGTTCAGCGCCGCCCAGACCTCGTCCCGGGACGCCGGAATGCGCTGGCTGTCGCTCATCTGCATGGTTTGCTCCTCAATGGCTGGCGGCTTCGGACGGGGTCCGGTGATCGCGGCGGCGGACCGCCAGGATTTCGGCGAGGATCGATAGGGCGATCTCGTCGGGGGTGACGGCGCCGATGTCGAGGCCGGCCGGCGCCTTGAGGCGGTCGAAGCATTCGGGAGCCACGCCGCCCTCGATCAGATGCGCCCGCAGGGACGCGACCTTGCGCCGGCTGCCGACGAAGGCGACGTGGTCGGCCCGGACCGAGAGAGCGGCCCTGAGCGCGGCCTCGTCGCCGCGCCCCTGCGTCGAGACCACCACGAAGCGCTGCCCTTCGCTTTCGACGTCGAGGGCATAGCCTTCGATGCGCTGGGCGGCCTCGGCGAACACCCCCTGGTCCTCGGCCGGCGCGCAGACGGTGACGCGCAGGCCGAAGCGCGGTGCCAGCTCGGCCAGCGCCACCGCGACGGGGCTCGCCCCGAACACGGCCAGCGCCGGGCTCGGCAGCATCGGCTCGACGAAGACATCCATGGTGCCGCGGCTGGGGCACATGTTCCGCGCGAAGCGCACGCCCTCCCGAACCTCGCCGGGCTTGAGCCCCTGTTCGTCGAGCAGGTCCTTGGGCTGGATGGAAATCAGCCTCGGCTCGCCGTCTGCGATCGCCTCCCGGGCCGCCTTCAGCACCGCGGCGCGCGCACAGCCGCCGCCGATCCAGCCTTCGGTGATGGTGCCGTCCGAGCGGATCACCGCCTTGGCGCCCGCCTTCGCCGCCGTGACCGAGACGGTGCGCACCACGGTCGCCAGCACGAAGGGTTCGTTGCGTGCCTTGAGGTCGGCGATGAGGTCGAGGGTGTCGGAGCGGGGTCGCATGGCCATCTCCTCAGATGCGGGCGAGATAGGGTTCGAGCTCGGCGAGGCTTTCGAGCGTGTGCGCCGGAGCGAACAGGTCGATATGGGGGAGCGCCGCCGCCATGCCGCGCGCCGAGGGTTCGTAGCCCTCCCAGCCGATCATCGGATTGAGCCAGACGATGCGCCTGCAGCGCCGGCGCAGGGCGGCCATCTCCGCGCCGAGGCGCTCGGGCGGGCCGGTGTCGTAGCCGTCGGAGAGGATCATGACGCAGGTGCGCGAATGGATGACGCGCGCCGCGTGCCAGCGGTTGAAGGTCGCCAGACTCTCGCCGATCCTCGTGCCGCCGCCGACGCCTTCCGCCATCAGGCCCAGCCGGTCGAGCGCCCGGCCGGCATCCTTCTCGCGCAGGGCCTCCGAGACGTGGACCAGGCGGGTGTGGAACAGGAAGGCCTCGGCCTCCAGGAAATTGTCGAGGATGCCGTGGACGAAGCGGACGAAGGTGGCCGTGTAGAGGTTCATCGACCCCGAGGCGTCGAGCAGAACCACGAGGCGCAGCGGCGTGTAGCGGCGGCGCGCCCTGACGAGATCGAAGGGCATGCCGCCCGTCGGCAGGCTCGCCCGGAGGGTGCGGCGAAGATCGATGGCGCGTCCCCGCCGCGCCGCCCTGTCGCGGCGGGTGAGCCGCGCGCGCATGGCGCGGGCCAGCCTCCCGGCGATCGCGTGGGCCTCGGCCTGCGCCTGCGGATCGGCGATCTTGCGGAAATCCGTGCTGGCGAGGCGTTCATGGCGGCTGGCGCCCTCGCTCTGCCCGGCCGCTCCGCCCTCCTCCGCCGGGCTCCCGCCGTCGCGCCCGGCCTGCAGGGCGAGGCCGGCGAGCGGGCCCGCCGACCCGCCGCCCATCGGCCCCGCCGCTCCCGCCTGCGACGCCGCCGGCCGGGAGCGCTGCCTCACGCCGCGGCCGAGCCAATAGGCGTCGAACAGCTGGTCGAACCGTTCCCAGTCGGTCCGCCGGCCGCACAGCAGCGCCCTGAGCGCCCCCCTCGCCATGCCGGCACGGCCGAGGCCCTCGCCGGCCAGGATCGCCAGCGCATCCCGGCTCTCGGCGACCCCCAGCCTGAAGCCGTTGTCGCGCAGGACGACGAGGAAGCCCGCCAGGCGGCGGCGGATGGCGACGCCGATATCGAGGACGATCCTTTCGGCCGGCATCCTCATCTCAGGCCACCCTGCCGATCAGCCGGTCGCTGACCTCCCGCGTGATGCGGGCCCGGTCTTCCCGGGTCTTGAGCACGCAGGACAGCGTGTCGAACACCGCCTCCCGGTCCGCGTCGAGCCGCGACACGCCGAGGCCGACCAGGGCGGCAGCCCAGTCGAGCGTCTCGGCAATGCCGGGGACCTTCGACAGGTCCTCCTTGCGGATCCGCTCGACCAGTCGCGCGACCTGCAGGGCCAGCGCCGCGTCGATGCCGGGGATGCGCGCGAGCAGGATGCGCGCCTCGCGGTCGACGTCGGGATAGTCGATGGCATGATAGAGGCAGCGGCGGCGCAGGGCGTCGGAAAGCTCGCGCGTGCCGTTCGAGGTCAGCACCACGCGGGGAATGCTGACGGCGCGGACGGTTCCGAGCTCCGGAATGGAGACCTGGAAATCGGAAAGGATTTCGAGCAGGAACGCCTCGAATTCCTGGTCCGCCCGGTCGATCTCGTCGATCAGCAGCACCGGCGGCGTCGGCCGGCGGATCGCGGCCAGCAGCGGGCGCTCCAGCAGATAGCGCTCGGAGAAGACATGCTCCTCGATCTGCCGGGCATCGCCACCCTCGCGGATCTTGATGGCCAGGAGCTGGCCCTGGTAATTCCACTCATACAGGGCCTCGTTGCGGTCGAGACCCTCATAGCATTGCAGCCGGATCAGCTCCGTCCGGTGCACGGCGGCCAGCGCCTTGGCCACCTCCGTCTTGCCGACGCCGGCCTCCCCCTCCAGCAGCAGCGGACGCTTCAGCATGTCCATCAGCGCGAGCGCCGTCGCCAGGCCGGGATCGGCGACATAGCCGACGGCGGCGAGGCGGTCCGCGATCTCGGTGCGGGGGAAGGCGGCGGTCATTTGCAGCGCCCTCCCGTCGGCGATGTCGCAATCATCGGATTCGCCCTTCCCGGTCGGCGCATCGGCCCGATCTAGACGCCCAGCTGCCGCGCGGTCTGCCACAGCCGCCAGGGGTAATGCGGCATCGGCAGATGGGTGGCGCCGAGAAAGCCGAAGGCGTCGTTCACCGCATTGGAGAAGGCGGGCACGCCCCCGACATTCGGGCTCTCGCCGACGCCCTTGGCGCCGATCGGGTGATGCGGGCTGGGGGTGACGGTGAAGTCGGTCTCCCATTTCGGGGTCTCCACCGCCGTCGGCAGGAAGAAGTCCATGAAGGAGGCGCCCATCACATTACCCGTCGCGTCATAGGTGATCTCCTGCCCCATCGCGATGGCGAAGGCCTCGGTGAGGCCGCCATGGACCTGGCCCTCGATGATCATCGGATTGATGCGCGTGCCGCAGTCGTCGAGGGCGTAGAAGCGCCGGGTCGAGGCCACGCCGGTGTCGACATCGATGTCCATGACGCAGAAATAGGCGCCGAACGGAAAGGTCATGTTGGGCGGATCGTAATAATTGACCGCCTCCAGCCCCGGCTCCAGCCCGGAGGGCGGGGCGTGATAGGCGGCCCAGGCGATCTCCTTCATCGTCGTCGACCGCTCGGGATTGCCCTTCACCCGGAAGCCGTCGATATCCCATTCCAGATCGTATTCCGACACTTCGAGCAGATGCGCGGCGATCATCTGCGCCTTGTTCCTGATCTTGCGCGCCGCCATGGCGATCGCGGCGCCGGCCACCGGGGTCGAGCGTGACCCGTAAGTGCCGAGGCCATAGGGGGCGGTGTCGGTATTGCCCTCCTCGATGGTGATGTCGTCGGCGGGAATCCCCAGTTCCGTCGCGATGATCTGGGCCCAGGTGGTCTCGTGGCCCTGCCCCTGGCTCTTGGTGCCCATGCGGGCGATGATCGAGCCGGTCGGATGGATGCGGATCTCGGCGCTGTCGAACATGGCGACGCCGAGGATGTCGCAGTTCTTGGACGGCCCGGCCCCGACGATCTCGGTGAAGAAGCTGATGCCGACGCCCATGATGCTGCGCGTCTCGCCGCGCCGGAACGCCTCCTGCCGCGCCTTCTGCTCGGCCCGCAGGGCCGGATAGTCGATCGCGTCCATCGCCTTGTGCATGGCGAGGTGATAGTCGCCCGAATCATATTCCCAGCCCAGCGCCGACTGGTAGGGAAACTGCTCGCGGCGGATGAAGTTCTTCATCCGCAGCTCGGCGGGATCCATGCCGAGCTTCCCGGCGAGGATATCCATGGCCCGCTCGATGCAATAGGCCGCCTCGGTGACCCGGAACGAGCAGCGATAGGCGACGCCCCCCGACGCCTTGTTGGTATAGACGCCGTCCACCGCCAGATGCGCGGCGGGAAAATCGTAGGATCCGGTGACGATGTTGAAGAAGCCGGCCGGCCATTTCGACGGATCGGCGCAGGCGTCGAACGCGCCGTGATCGGCGAGCACGTGGACCCTGAGGCCGGTGACCCGTCCGGCCTTGGTCGCGGCGATCTCCGTCGTCATGTGGTAGTCGCGCGCAAAGGAGGTCGTCGACAGGTTCTCCATGCGGTCCTCGACCCATTTCACCGGGATGCCGGTGACGATGGAGGCGACGATCGAGCAGATATAGCCGGCATAGGCCCCGACCTTGTTGCCGAAACCGCCGCCGATGTCCGGGGCGATCACGTGGATCTTGTGCTCGGGGATCTTGGACAGGAGCGACGCCACGGTGCGGATGACGTGCGGCGCCTGGAAGGTGCCGTAGAGGGTCAGTTCGCCCTTGATCTTGTCGAAGGAGGCGAGGCACTGGCAGGTCTCGAGCGGCGAGGGATGCGTGCGGTGATAGGAGATCAGCTCCTTGACCGTCACTTCGGCCTTGGCGAAGGCCTCGTCCGTCGCCGCCCCGTCGCCCACGGTCCACTCGAAGATGTGGTTGGGATGCTTGCGCGGACCATGCGCGCCGGTCTTCTTGTCGGCGATGTCCTCGCGCAGGATCGGCGCATCCGCGTCCATGGCGTGGAAGGGATCGATCAGCACCGGCAGCGCCTCGTATTCCACCTCGACCAATTGCAGCGCGTCGTCGGCGATGTAGCGGTTCTCGGCCACGACGAACGCCACTTCCTGGTTCTGGAAATGCACCTTGCCGTCGGCGAGCACGGCCTGCACGTCGCCGGCCAGAGTCGGCATCCAATGCAGGCCGAGGGGCTTGAGGTCTTCGGCGGTCAGCACCGCCAGCACGCCCGGAAGGGCCTTGGCCTTCGAGGTGTCGATGCGCTTGATGCGGGCATGGGCATAGGGAGAGCGCACAAAATCGCCGTGCACCATGCCGGGGAGCTTGATGTCGTCGACGTAATTGCCTTTGCCCTGGGTGAAGCGGATGTCCTCGACGCGCTTGCGCCTGCAGCCCATGCCTTCGAGGCGGGCCTCGCGCGCTTCCCGGGTGATGATCATCTCGTTCATTCCGCAGCCTCCTGGAATGTGCGGCCATTGAGCGTGGCGGCGGCGTGTTGGATGGCCTTGACGATGTTCTGGTAGCCGGTGCAGCGGCACAGATTGCCGGCGATGCCGAAGCGGATCTCCTCCTCGCTCGGATCGGGGTTCTCCTTCAGCAGGACACTGGCGCGCATGATCATGCCGGGCGTGCAGAACCCGCATTGCAGGCCGTGCATCTGCCGGAAGCCTTCCTGGAGGGCCGACAGCGTCCCGTCGGCATTGGCCATGCCCTCGATGGTCCGCAGCTGCGCGCCGTTGGCCTGAACCGCGAAGATCGTACAGGATTTCACCGAGCGGCCGTCCAATTCCACCGTGCAGGCGCCGCAATGGCTGGTGTCGCAGCCGATATGGGTGCCGGTCAGGGACAGCTCCTCGCGGATAAAATGCACGAGCAGCGTACGGGGATCGACGAGGCGCTGGGCCCGCTTGCCGTTGATGGTGACGGAGACGGCGACCGACTCGGCCGCCTGGTGTGTATCGGCCATGCTCAGGCTCCTCTGGCAGTGCGGGAATAGGCCTTGGCGAGGGCGCGCGAGACCATGACGCCGGCCATCTCGCGCCGGTATTCGGCCGGGCCGCGCCCGTCGGCGGCAGGATCGGTGACGGCCTTGGCCGCCTCAGCGGCCCCCACCACCATCGCGGCGTCGCAGGCCGAGCCGACCACCAGCGCCGCGGCCTGCGTCGCCAGAAGCGGCGTGGAGGCGAGATTGGTCAAAGCGATGGCGCAGTGGGAGACGACGCCGTCCTTCGCGGTGAGGATCACCGCCGCGGCGGCGGTCGCATAGTCGCCGATCTTCCGCTTGAGCTTCTCATAGGCGTAGCCATGGCCCGGCGGCGGCACGGGGATGCGGATGGCGGCGAGGATTTCGCCCGGCTCCAGCGCGACGTCATAGGCGCCGTGGTAGAAGTCGGCCGCCGGGACGCGGCGCTCGCCACCGGGCCCGTAGAGGACATAGCTCGCGCCGAGCGCCTGCATCAGGGCCGGCATGTCGTTACCGGGATCGCCATTGGCGACATTGCCGCCGAGCGTGCCGACCGAGCGGATCTGCGGATCGGCGATCTGCAGCGCGGCCTCCCGGATGATCGGGATGTCCCGCGCCAGGAGGGAAGAGGCGATCAGCTCGGCCTGGGTGACGGTGGCGCCCACGACGATCTCGCCGCCCTCGGCATCGATGCCCCTCAGGCTCGCCACGCCGGCGAGGTCGACCAGATGATCGGGCGCGGCCATGCGCAGCTTCATCATGGGGATCAGGCTGTGCCCGCCCGCCAGGGGACGAGCCTCGTCGCCATGGGCCGCGAGGATGGCCACGGCCTCGTCCAGGCTGGACGGGCGGTGATAGGTGAACGGGCCTGGAATCACATGCAGCCTCCCCGATGGTCCGCCTTGAGGCGGTGTTGCTTGCCGGCGAGCGTGGGGAGGGTGCGCGGCACCGGCAATGCCGGATGCACGGAGAGGCGGCGGCGCCGCACGAAATGCGGGCCGCCTGCATGAACGGCAGGGCCCTATCCCGCCATGTCCATGCGGCGGTCGAGCTGCAGCCGCAGGGAGGCGCGGCGGGCGCGGCTCA
Source organism: Labrys monachus (assembly GCF_030814655.1). Lineage (NCBI taxonomy): Bacteria > Pseudomonadati > Pseudomonadota > Alphaproteobacteria > Hyphomicrobiales > Xanthobacteraceae > Labrys > Labrys monachus. Next base: position 910,200 of record NZ_JAUSVK010000001.1, on the reverse strand, counting down.
CCGGTACCTTGTAGGGCGTCTCCGACAGGGTCTCGAACAGGCCGGTCTTGTGGCTGAAGACGAGGCGGTCGAGATTGACGATATGGCTGCGATGGACGCGCAGGAAGATCGCCGGATCCAGCTTCGCTTCGACGTCGGAGATCGAAAGCGGGCAGAACCACGTCGCCGTTCCGTCGAAGAGCAGCGTGTAATGGGCCTGGGCCTGCACGGCGACGAGCTGGGCCACGGCGAGATGGCTCCGCCTGCCTGCCTTCTCGACCGGCAAGGCCCGCATGCGCGCCGGAGCGGTCTCGTGCCCCGCTTCCTGCCGCTCCTGTTCGCCCGGCCGGTCCGCCGGCGCGGATGCCGGCGCGGCTTCAGGCAGGGGAGCCGGCGCGGGTGCGGGTTCGGCCGCACGGCCGCCGGGGATGAGGGTCAGCAGGAAGAGCCCGGACACCACGAAGGCCACCACCGAGACGATGATAGCGAGCAGCCCCTGCGACAGCTTGGGCGCATCGGTCTGCACGGTCTCGTGCGGCATCAGCGTCAGCCCCGCCATCGCCGTATAGTGCATGGCCGAGATCGCCAGCGCCATGAGGGTGGCGGAGGCGATGGTGGAGCGCCAGGTCCCCTGCACGAATCCGAGCCACAGCGACAGCCCCGAGGCCGCGACGCCGATGACGATGCTCGCCGCCACGAACAGCGGATCATGCATCATATGGACGCTCGAATGCAGCGCGTACATGCCGAGATAATGCATGGTGACGATGCCGCCCCCCATGAAGATCGCGGCGAACGCGATCCGCTGCGGGCTCGGCGTGCCCGTCCCGACCGCGAAGACCGCGAATCCCACCACCAGCACGCAGATCAGGAAGGAAAGCAGGGTCGGCAGCACCAGGAAGTCGATCGCCATGGGCAGGCGCACCGCCAGCATGCCGACGAAATGCATCGTCCAGATCGCGGACGCCATCGACAGCGCCGACATCGTGATGAAGGCGCGGCGCTGCAATCCCTGCGCCAGGCCGATCTGCCGGGCCAGATGCAGCCCCACATAGCTGCCCTGAAAAGCCATCAGCAATGACAGCATGACGAGCCACGGCTCGTGCGTCGGTCTCATTCTACTCGTTTCCCTCTCCAGGGCGACGCCTGCCTTGGCCTCATCAGGGTCGGGCGGGCTGGCCGTTTCGGCCTGTCTTGAGCGTTTCCAACCTGAGCTTATGCCGGGGCGGGCGCCTTTTCCACCGCGAAGGAGACAGAACTCGATTTCGCGTCGGCGCCTGTTGGTGCAGACGGGCTTCTGTTCGTGCAAAAGCGCTTGCGAGGGGCAGGAGTGCGCCGAAGCTCTCTCGCACCGGCCCGGCAAGGTTCGGCCGGTGGAGCCGAGGATGCAGCACGACCTTCGATCGGACGGGGACGGCCCGGTTCCGGGATCGCCCGCCGTCGCCATCGTCCTGCTGGCGGCGGGGTTGTCGGCCCGCATGGGCGGGCCTTCGAAGCTGCTGCTCGATGTCGGCGGCGAACCGATGATCCGCCGGACGGCGCGCAACGCCCTCGCCATGCGCCCCGCCGAGATGGTGGTCGTGACCGGACATCGGGCCGACGAGGTCGCGGCGGCGCTTGCCGGCCTGCCGGTGCGCCTGGTCTTCAATCCGGACTATGCGGAGGGGCAGCAGGGCTCGGTCGTCGCCGGGCTGCGCGCCCTTCGCTCGACCTGCGATGCCGTCATGGTCATGCTGGGCGACCAGCCCCTGGTCACGCCGTCCCACCTCGCGTCCCTCATCGCCCACTACCGGACGCTCGCCAACGGAGCGATCCTCATTCCCTGCCATCGCGGCCGAAGGGGCAATCCCGTCCTGTTCGCGGCCGGCCATATCGCCGCCGTCGCCGGCCGCGCGGTCGATATCGGCTGCCGCAAGCTCATCGAACGCCATCCCGAAGCGGTGGTGCGCCTCGAATGCGAGGATCCCGTCTTCACGCAGGACTGCGACACGCAGGAGGATTACGGGCGGTTGCTCCGCGCCGTCCGCACCTCCGACGAGGCATCGCGGCCGGGCGGCCAGCCGTCCCCGGAGCAAGGAATTGTGGAAGAGCAGGCATCCATTTTTGCCGGATCTCAGCCAACATAGGCCCGCAGCCGATCGGCGGACCTGCCGTTCCGCGCATGACGGGCGGTGCGCGGCGGCCATACAGCGGGGGAAACGGCATGGGCGACATCACGGACGATCTGGTCAAGGTCTATGCCGACAGCGACGCCCTCGCGCAGGCCGATCTCGTCCGCCGCGGCGAGGTATCCGCGCTCGAACTGGTCGAGACCGCGATCCACCTGGTCGAGCAGATCGATCCCAAGCTGAATGCCGTGGTCCTGCGCACCTTCGATCTCGCCCGCGCCACGGCGGCCGAGCCGGGCGAGGGCCCCTTCGCCGGCGTGCCGTTCCTGCTCAAGAATCTCGGCTCGATGTGGAAGGGCACGCCGCTCACCTTCGGCCTCGCCTACACCAAGGATTTCGTCTGCGACACGGATTCGGAGATGTCGCGCCGCATGCGCGCCGCCGGCCTCGCGGTGATCGGGCGCAGCAACACGCCGGAATATGGCTGGTCGATCACCACCGAGCCCCGTCTCTACGGACCGACGATCAATCCCTGGAACCCGTCCGTCACGGCAGGCGGTTCGAGCGGCGGGGCGGCGGCGGCGGTGGCGGCGCGCATCGTGCCGATCGCCGAGGCCTCGGACGGCGGCGGGTCGATCCGCGTGCCGGCTTCGTGCTGCGGCGTGGTCGGGTTGAAGCCTTCGCGCGGGCGGGTGACCTACGGCCCCGACGATGCCGATATCTGGTTCGGCAGCATCTATGCGCTCTGCAACGCCCGCACGGTGCGCGACACCGCGGCCTTTCTCGACGCGGTTGCCGGCACCGTGCCCGGCGATCCCTACAACCCACCGCGCCCCGAGCGCAGCTGGTCCGCCCTGCTCGCCGACCGGCCGCGGAAACTGCGCATCGGCTTCACGCTGACCGCGCCGTGGGGCGAGCCTTTCGCGCCGGACGTGAAGGCGGCCGTGCTCGATGCGGCGAGGCTCTTCGAAAGTCTCGGTCACGACGTCGAGGAATACGCCTTCAAGCTCGATCTCGAAGCGGCCTGGTGGCGCTACAACGACATCATCGCCGTCGAGACGGCCGGGGAATTCGACCGTCTCGCCGAGGCGGTCGGCCGCCCTGTCGGGGAAGCCGATCTGGCGCCGTTCAACTGGTCGATGCTCCGGCACGCCGCGACGCTGTCGGCGACCCACTATTCGGCGAGCATCGCCGCCATCCGTAAGGCCGGCCAGCAGATCGCCCTCGAGCTCGCGCCCTTCGACGTCTTCGTCACGCCCACTTTGACCCAGACGCCCCGTCCGCCGGGCTATTGGTCGATGGAGGACGGCGACCGCGAGCGCTATCTCGCCCGCTGGTCCGATGCCGCCTTCATGTTCACCTTCAACATTTCCGGCTGCCCGCCATGTCGGTGCCGATGGCGATGAGCAGCGGCAACGTGCCGATCGGCATCCAGTTCGTCGGGCGCTACGGCGACGAGGCGGCCATCCTCGGGCTGGCGAAGCAGGTCGAGGAGGCCGAGCCCTGGATCGGCCGGCGGCCGGCCGTCTGCGCGGGCTGAGGCGTCGCGCCGACAGGCGAGGCGAAAATGCTCTACCCGGCGGCGACCTCGGTCAGCACGTCGTCGCACAGCTCCACGACCCTGTCGGCGTCCTGCCGGGTGAAGCAGAGCGGCGGACGGATCTTGAGCGTGTTGCCATAGGCGCCGGCCGCGCCGATGAGGACGCCGCGCTCGCGCAGGCCGTTGATCACCGCGCTCGCCACCTCGGGCGCAGGCGCCTTGCCTTCGCGGTCGGCGACGAATTCGAGGCCGATGAACAGGCCCGCGCCGCGCACGTCGCCGATGACGACATGCCGGTTGGCGATCTCGCGCAGGCCGTCGCGGAAATGCTCGCCGACGATGCGGGCATTCTCCACCAGCCCCTCGTCGCGGATGACGTCCAGCACCGCCAGCCCAGCGGCGGCGGCGACCGGATTGCCGCCGAAGGTGTTGAAATAGCGGTCGCCGGCATTGAAGGCGGCGAGCAAATCGGGCCGCAGGGCCATGCCGCCCATCGGAAAGCCGTTGCCCATCGGCTTGCCCAGGGTGACGATGTCCGGCACGATGCCATGGCGCTCGAAGCCCCACAGCGCCGCGCCGGTGCGCCCGAAGCCGGGCTGGACCTCGTCGGCGATGAAGAGGCCGCCATGGGCGTGCACGGTGGCGAGCACCGGCGCCAGGAGCCCTTCCGGATCGGTATGGACGCCGTCGCTGGAGAAGACGGTGTCGACCATGATGCCGGCGAAGCGCACGCCGTGCCGCTCCATGTCGGCGATCGCCTGCGCCACCGCGGCGGCCATGCCTTCGCCCGGATCCGCCCCGGCGCCGCGGTAGAGGTCGGGCGCCGGCACCGTGCGGACATGGGGGGCCAGCGGCCGGCCCGGGCGCGAGGAGGGAGAAACGTCGGTCACCGCCGCCGTATTGCCGTGATAGGCGGTCTCGGTGACGATGAAGCCGGTGCCGCCGGTCGCGGCCTGCGCCACCCGCAGCGCGATGTCGTTCGCCTCGCTGCCCGTGCAGGTGAGCACGAGGTTGCCGATCGGGTCGGGAAAGGTCGCCAGCAGCCGTTCGGCATAGGTGTCGACGACATCGTTGAGGTAGCGGGTGTGGACGTTCAGCGTGCCGACCTGGCGCCGGATGGCCTCCACCACGCGCGGATGGCAATGACCGACCGAGGGCACGTTGTTGTAGACGTCGAGATAGCGCCGCCCGTCGGCAGCCTCCATCCACACGCCTTCGGCCCGCACCATCTCGATCGGCTCGCGGTAGAACAGGACGGCGCCGGTGCCGAAGGAGCGCAGCCGCCGCTCCACGGCGCGCCGCGTCGGCGCGGCCATGCTGCCGGCCGCCCCCGGATCGAACGCGTTCAACGCGAGGATTTCCTTTTCGTCGGGCATCGCAGCATTTCCCTGCACGGGCCGGCTCGGTCGTCCGGCATCCCGCGCGAAGCTGCGCGACCGTCGGCGCGAATTTCGAGCATTGTGCGAATTCCCACAATGGACCCGCAAGGACAGCACAGAATTTGCGGAATGCCAGCATCGCGCCGCCTGGCTGGCTTGGCGCCCGGGTATCGTATTTCGCATTCAGGACACTAAATTGTCCGATCGATCAAAAAATCGTCGGCGGCGGTTGGAAATGCCTTGTCGGGATTGTGAGGATGTTTCCACATTTTATGTGGACATCCCACAGCCGACAGTACAAATTCGGGGTGCACGGAATAGCGGCAGGCCTGATTTACAGGCACCTGCGCCGGCTGGCGTGCGAGAGGGGGTGCTCGATGGACAGCGAAGAGCCGTCTGCCGCCAAGGACAATCGCCTTCCGCGCGCCGCCCAGCAGGGCCAGGAGCGCGATCGCCTGTCCAAGGTGGTGCGCCATCAGCGCATCCTCGCCCAGCTCGCCGCCGCGCCGACGCTGCGGGCTTCCGAACTCGCGGTGGCGCTGAGCGTCTCGGGCGAGACCATCCGCCGCGACCTGCTCGAGCTGCACGAACTCGGCCTGATCAACCGCACCTATGGCGGCGCCTCGCGGCCCTTCGCGCTGGAAGCCGCGCGCAGCGACCGCCGGCAGGTGATGGTGGCCGAGCGCGAGGCGATCGCCTCCGCCGTGTCGGCGATGATCCTGCCCAAGGAGGTGCTGATGCTGGGCGGCGGCTCCACCACCTATCACGTCGCCCGCCTGCTGGCGGCGCGCAACCGCGACATCACCGTCATCACCCATGATTTTGCCAGCGCCACGGCGCTCGGCACCAATCCGACCATCCGCGTGCTGTTCTGCGCCGGGCGCCTGCATCCGGGCGAAGGCTATCTTCTCGGCGCGCAGACCCTCGCCAGCATCAACGGCTATGAGGCGAACCGCGCCATCGTCGGCGCCACCGGCGTCGGCGCGCGCGGCATCTACGACGTCGATGAAGAGGCGGGCGCCGTCTATGCCGCGATGATCCAGCGCGCGGCCGAGGCGATCGTGGTGGCAGACCACAGCAAGTTCGACCAGCTCGCCGTGGCGATGTGCTCGCGGTGGGATGCCATCGACCGCCTGGTCACCGACCGGCAGCCGCAAGGAGCCCTGGCCGGGGCCCTGCGGGAGGCCGGGACGGAAGTCGTCGTCGCCGACGCCTAGGCCGGCATCGGACCGAAGGCAGCCGCCGGCTGTCGGCGAGAGCCGGGGACGACGAGGAACGACAGCCGGCCGCAGCAGGGAATTTCCTCATCATCAACCGAGACGGGACTGGACCGACCCCATGCAGAATCCTGGTATCCACACCAGACTTGCCACGCATCGGCAGATCCATATCGGCCGGCTGGTCCTGGATGTCGCGCTGGCCGACCCGCTCTTTCCCTGCGGCCGCGATCGGGTGAAGAATGTCGGCGACGCCGCCTACATCCTCCTCATCCCGCTCAGCGAAAAGCTGAACTACGCCCAGGGCGGGCGCGCCGGCACGATCAAGGCCGGCGAGTATGTGCTGCTCAGCCAGATGGAGTTCTATGAATTCTCCTCGCAGCCCGGCGCGCTCCTGCTGATGCTGCGCATTCCTGCAGTCGAGCTGCGCGGACGGCTGACGTCGGTGGACGACCATATCGGCCGCCGCTTCGGTGCCAACGAGCAGATGACCCGCCTGCTGGTCGACCTGCTGCGCAACGTCGCCGAGGTGTTCGCCGAGAGCCCTCCGCCCAACCCCGAGGCGCTGGCCACCGAGATCTTCAGCTTCATCGCCCTCGCCATCGGTTCGGAGGACCGCGGGTCGACGGTCGACGTCCGCAATGCCCGCTACCACCTGCGCCGCCGCATCTTCGACTTCATCGAGAAGAATCTCGGCGACCAGGATCTCACCCCGCGCAGGATCGCCGCCAGCAGCCGCATCTCGCTGAGCTATCTCTATAGCCTGTTCAACGACGACAACACCACGGTCAGCCAGTTCATGCAGGTCAAGCGCCTGCAGCGGGCCTATGAACTGCTGGTCGCCGATCCCAAGGGACGCCTCACCATCGCCGAGATCGCCTATCAGGTCGGCTTCAAGAACGTCTCGCATTTCTCGCGCAGCTTCAGCCGGCATTTCGGCACGGCGCCGCGCGACGCCCGCAGGATCGCGGCGACGCCGGCCGATATCCGGCCGGCGGGAGGCGGCGCCCTGCCGGAGAGGACGGGCGGCCATCGCTTCGAGGCGGGCACGCTGGAAGCGGTGCGCTGACGCTTTTCGCGGCCGGCGACAGCGCCTCGAACGGAGAACTGGCTCAGATCGCCCTGAGCCAGCTTTCCCAGCGCGGGTCGTACATCATCTGCCGGGCGCGCATATATTTCCACACGCCGTATTTCTGGTAGTCGAAGTCCCAGCTGCTGAGCTTGCGGTTGACGATCGCCCATGTCGCCCATTTGACGTCGGCGAGCGCGCGGCTGAGCATGACCCGGGCGACCATGTCGGGCCTCACCGTGCCGGCATATTGCTCGATCAGCCCCAGCGTGACCTGCTCGTCATAGAACATTTCGGCGAACAGCACGCCGAGCTCGTAAGCGCGCTCGTTGTTGGAGGCGAATTCATAGTCGATCAGCTTCATCGGCAGGGGCGCGGCCGGGTCCTCGCCGATCAGGAAATTGCCGGGCATCGGATCGTTGAAACAGGGCACCAGGTCGAGCCCGGAGGCGAGGAAGGCGGCCTTGGCCTGCCGGTAGCGATGCTCGATCCACGGCATGGCCGGCGGGAAATGGGCGCCGAGTTCGCGTCCCTGCTCGATATGTTCCTCGATCATGTCGAAGATGGTCTTGGTCAGGCACAGGGAACTGCTCGCATGCAGGCGGCGATAGATGCCGAGGACGTCGGCCTGGATCGCCGGCGCGGAGAAATCCGCATTGGTGCAGGCCCGGTATCCCTCCAGGAATTCGCTGATCTCCAGCCCGTCGGCGGGATCGAAGAACACCACTTCCGGAGCGACGCCGATGGCATGGGCGTTGCGCGCCGCTTCGTTGGCGGCGACGCGGTCGATGAACATCTCCGAGCCGGCGCCCGGCACCTTGACGAAATATTTGCGGCTGTCCCCCGCGACGGCCACCACCCAGTTCTGGTTCATCAGCCCGCCGACCAGGGGCGTGTAGTCGATCTCGCGCCCCCGCCACGCCGCGACACGGCCGACGGCCTCCTCCAGCCTGCGTTCGGGCTCGCTCGCGGCCCCGCCGAGACGCTTCTTCATCGACATCAGATCCTCCGCAGCGCTTGGCCGAAACGCGGCGCCTGCACGGCCATGCGGCAGCGCACGAAGCGCCAGCTGGCGAATTTATGGAACTCGAAGGTCTTGCGCGGCGACTTGGCCGCGACCAGCGTGCCGATCAGGCCCCAGCGCAGATCGTCCGCCACGCCATAGATCCAGGCCCGGTTGAAGGCCTTCTCGTCGAAGCCGCCCATCATCCGGGCGAAGGCGTCGCGCGCCTCGGGCTCCTCGTCGAAAGCCTCGACCAGGAAGCTGCCGAGATCCTCCAGCGGATCGGCATTGGTGGCGCGGTCCCAGTCGACCAGCCGGATCTCGCCGGCCTCGCCGATCAGGATGTTGGAGACGTTGCCGTCGCCATGCACCGGCACGGCGCGCTCCGCCGCCGGCCGTACCGCCTCGGCCGCCAGGCGCAGCTCCTCCACCAGCCAGCCGGCATCGGCCGGCAGCTGCGCCCCGGCCGCCTCGGCATCGGCATGGAAGCGTGCGATCTCCTCGAACACGCCGGCCGAACGCGGCAGAGGCGGCCCTTCCTGGAATCGCCTGCGGGCGGCGACCACGCCGTCGACGATGCCGGGATCGAGCAGGCGGTCGAGGGTGCCGGTGGTCCACCCGAGGTCGAGATCCTCCATCACCAGCAGGCCGGCCTCGGCGTCGGCCAGGAACACGGTCGGGCCGATGCCGAGCGCCGAGGCGCGCCGAGCTGCCTCGAAGGCGCAGGGAACGTCGATGTAGAAGGCGGCGTCGGCATCCATCAGCTTGACGAACAGGCTCTCGCCGCCCGCCGCATCGCGCACGCGCCAGGGCGAACCGTCGACGCCGCGCCAGCTCGGGGAAGCGAGAACGGGGATGGCCGGCTCGGCCAGGACGCGCCTCTCTTCCCACCCCGGCACGCGGCGAACGCCCGCTTCGACCAGCCGCCGCTGCTCCTCGAACATGCTCATTCCCGTCGTGTTCCCGTCTCGATGACAGCCGCGGGGACGTGGCGCAGCCGGTTGTCCGCCCGATTTTATCCTGGCCGGGAATGCCGGCGCTGGGGATGCCTGATGCTCCATCATTTCTTGCCCGGCAGACTATGCCCCTACCGAAGCCGCTCCGAAATCCGCTACGTCGACAGGCATGGCCGGCGTCCGTTCATCCTGCCGGAATCCCCTGGAGCGCCTAATGTCCATCGCAAGCCTCGTTGCCATGAGCGTCGGTGAGATCGTCGATGCCTATGCAGCGGGCAATCTCTCGCCGGTGGAGGTCACGCAGACCGTAATCGCGCATTCCGAGGCGACCAACGGCGCCGTCAACGCGCTGTTCAGCTTCCACCCGGACGAAGCTCTCGCCACGGCCAGGGCCTCCGAGGCGCGCTACCGGGCCGGGGCGCCGGCGGGCCTGCTCGACGGCATCCCCGTCACCGTCAAGGACAGCATCGCCATCGTCGGCTGGCCTCACACCCACGGCATCGCCGCCAACCGCGACCAGCCGCCTTCCACCTACAATGCGCCGCCGGCGCTGGCGCTGATGGAGTCCGGCGCACCGATCTTCGCCAAGACGACGATGCCCGATTGCGGGCTGCTGGCGTCCGGCATCAGTTCGCTGCACGGCATCACCCGCAACCCGTGGGGCCTGTCGTGGAACACCGGCGGCTCCTCCTCCGGCGCGGGCGCCTCGGTCGCCGCCGGCATGGGCTTCCTCTCGGTCGGCACGGATATCGCCGGTTCGGTGCGGCTGCCCTCGTCCCATTGCGGCCTGGCGTCCCTGAAGCCGACCCATGGCCGGATCCCCCATCTGCCGCCCGATACCATGCGCATGGCCGGGCCGATGGGCCGGCGCGTCGACGACATCGCCCGCATGCTGACGGTGCTGGCCCGCCCCGACGAACGCGACACCTGGAGCTTTCCCGCCGACGGGGTGCGCTATCACGAGCACCTCGCCCGGGATCTCAGGAACGTCAGGATCGGCATCCTCACCGACATGGGCTTCGGCCCCCGGCCCGAGCCGGCGGTGCGCGAGGCCGTCGAGGCGGCGGGCCGCCTTCTGGAAGGAGCCGGCGCCGTCGTCGAGCCTTTCGTCTCCCCGCTCGATCAGGATGCCTATGCCCCGATCGACCTCTATCTGCAGGTGCGCGGCTTCGTCGAGTACAGCGACCTCCCTCCGCATGGCGGCAACGGCATCAATGCCTATGTCCGCGACTGGGCGATGCAGGGCGCCGAGCATTCGGGCGTCGACCTCTATCGCACCCTCGCCGAGATCGCCCGGATGAAGGCGACGCTGCTGGCCGCCTTCGAGGGCTGGGACTACGTCATCGCGCCGACGCTGCCGGTGGTGAATTTCCCGGCCGAGGAGCCGGGCGTCTCGCGGGAAGTCCCCCTGGCGCATACCACTTTCACCGCCCTGTTCAACCAGACCGGGCAGCCGGCCGCCACCGTCTGCACCGCCTTCGACGATCGGCATCTGCCGATCGGCATCCAGGTCGTCGGCCATCGCTGCGACGACCTCGGCGTGCTGCAGGTCGCCAAGGCGCTGGAGGACCTGCGGGACGTCGCCATGGACTGGCCGCTGTCGCCGCGCGCCTGAGGCCGATCATGGCCCGGACGCTTCACGATCTCCTCGCGGCCTTCGCCCGCCATGGCGGCACGCCGGACGGCGGCGTGCGGCGGCTGGCGGCTTCGGCCGAGGACGGCGCTGCGCGCGACCTGCTGGCAGCCGAAATCCGCCGCAGGGGACTGGGCCTCGCCGTCGATCCGATCGGCAACATGTTCGCCATGGCCGGGCTGGTCCCCTCCGTGCGCGAGGCGGTGATCGTCGGCTCGCATCTCGACAGCCAGCCGACCGGCGGGCGCTATGACGGCACCTACGGCGTGCTGGCGGGGCTGCTCGCGGTGGAGGCCGTCGCGGCCCGGGCCGCCGCCGCGCCCCATGCGGCCAGGCGCAACCTGGTGCTCGCCAACTGGACCAACGAGGAAGGCGCGCGCTTCCAGCCGAGCCTCACCGGCAGTTCGGTCTATGCCGGCACGCTGCCCGGCCCGGCGGCCGGCGACCTCGTCGACGGCGAGGGTGTCCGGCTCGCGGCGGCGCTCGACGCCATCGGCTATCGCGGCGAGGCCCCGCCCTCCTTCGAACCGGCGCGCTATGTGGAACTGCATGTCGAGCAGGGCAGCCGGCTGGAGGCCGGCGGCATCGATATCGGCGTGGTGACCGGTGCCTGGGCGGCGCGCAAGACGTCGCTGGTGTTCCATGGCGAGCCTTCCCATACCGGCCCGATGCCGATGGAGCGCCGGCGGGACGCCCTGCGGGCGGCCGCCCGGGCCATCGATCTGCATTATCGGGAGATCGAGACGAGCGGCACCGGCGCCCATGCCTCGGCGGCCCGCATCACGGTGTTTCCCAATTCGCCCAATGTCACGCCCAGCCGCGTTCAGGTCTGGTTCGAGTTCCGCCACGAGGACGAGGCGATCGCCTGCACCCTCGGCGACCGCTTCCTGGCCGGGGCGAAATCGGCCGTCGAGCCCCTCGGCGTCGGCATCGAGATCGCCGCCGACGAACGGCGCGGCGCGGCGGCGCTCGACCCGCACGGCGCGGCGCTGGCGCTCGCCACCGCCCGGGACCTCGGCTTCTCCGCCGTCTCGATGAAGACCGTGGCCGGCCATGACGCGCTCGCCCTGCAAAGACGCGTGCCGTCCTCGCTGATGTTCGTGCCGAGCCGTGGCGGCCTCAGCCACAACGCCGCCGAGTTCACCGACGAGGCCGCCCTCGACAAGGGCCTGGCGGTGCTCGTCGAGCTGCTGTGGCGGATGGTGACCGAGGCCCGATAGCGGGGCTCGCGGTCAGGCCGCCGCGGAGGCGCCGTTCGCCGGCGCATCGAGCAGATGGCAGGCGGCGAGACTGCCCGGCCGGTGCTCGCGCAACCGCGGCGTCTCCATGCGGCAGCGGCCGAAGGCGCTCGGGCAGCGCGAGGCGAAGCTGCAGCCGGGCGGAATGTCGATCGGGCTCGGCGGCTCGCCCTCCAGCAGGTAATCGGCCGGCTTGAAAGGCTTGTCCTCCAGCGTCGGCGCGGCCGACAGCAGGGCCTTGGTGTAGGGATGCTGCGGCTTGAAGAAGAGATCGTGGTTGTCGGCGATCTCCACCATCTCGCCCAGATACATCACCGCGATGCGCGTGCAGACTTTCCGCACCATGGCGAGGTCGTGCGAGATGAAGACATAGGTGAGATCGTTCTTCTCCTGCAGCACCGAGAACAGCTCGATCAGCTTGGCCTGCTCGCGCTGGTCGAGGGCCGACAGCGTCTCGTCGAGGATGAGCAGCCGGGGCGAGAGGATGAGCGCGCGGGCGATCGAGATGCGCTGGCGCTCGCCGGTGGACAGGGCGTTCGGCAATTCGTCGTAGAGCCGGGCCGGCAGGCCGACCTCCCGCATGGCGGCGGTGACGCGCTCGCGCAGGATCCTGGCCGGAACGCGGCCGCGGATGAGCAGGCTTTCCTCGATCATGCGGCCGACGGTGGTGCGGGGCGGCAGGGCGTTGTAGGGGTCCTGCAGGAGGAGCTGGAACTCGCCGCGCTTGTCGATCAGCTGCTGGGCGGAGAGCGTGCGCAGCGACACGCCGCCGAGCACGATGTCGCCCTTGTCCGGGGCCTCCAGCCAGGCGAGCAGACGGGTCAGGGTCGATTTTCCGCAGCCTGATTCGCCGACGATGCCGAAATTCTCGCGCGGCAGGATGTCGAAGCTGACCCCGCGCACCGCCTGGATGTTGCGATAGGTGTTGAAGGTGCCGCGCTTGCGGGCGAGATAGGTCCGGTGCGCATCCTGGATGCGCATCAGCGGCTCGTCGGCGGCATTGCGCCGGGACAGCGGCCGTTCCTGCGTCGACCAGATGCGGGGCACGCTCTCGATGGCGCGGCTGGTATAGTCGCTCCGCGGCGCGCGCATCAGGTCGGCGAAAGGCTGCTCCTCCACCAGACGGCCCTCGTGGAGCACGGCGGTGCGGCCGCCGAACTGGCCGAGCGTCGCGAGCGAGGCGGAAAGATAGATCGTCGCCATCTTGTGGCGCAGGCACAGATCGTGCAGCAGCGCCACGATCTGGGCGGCGATGGTGACGTCCAGCGGCTGGGTGATGTTGTCGGCGATCAGCACGGCGGGCTCGGCGCAGATCGCGTCGACGATCATGGCGCGCTGCATCATGCCGCCGGAGAATTTCGAAGGATATTCCCAGTAGCGCTCCCTCGGCGAGGGGATGCGAACCTCGCCCAGCAGCTGGACGACGCGCTCGAAGCACTCCTTCCGGTTCCATTCGGTGCGCACGCTGCGCAGCTTTTCCGAGATCTGCACGCCGACCGGCTGGGTCGGATCGAGCGAGCTCTGCGGCTTGGAGCCGATATAGGCGATGTCGCGCCCGATGCGGAAGCTGCTGTCGGCGCCGCGGGCGACGATGTCCTTGCCGGCGAACAGGACCGAACCCTGGCGGTAGGTGAGGCTTTCCGGCAGCCAGTCCGCCAAGGCGCGGCTCAGCACCGTCTTGCCCGCCCCGCTCTCGCCGTAGATGCCGAGGATCTCGGAGGAATGCAGGCGGATGTCGATGTCCTGCAGCACCGGCATGTCGCCGCTTCGGGTGCTGACCGTGAGGCCGCGCGTCTCCAGGATCAGGGAACTGTCCGCGGTGGGGGACGTGTCCATGTCAGCCGCCTCCGTAGATCTTGTTGCGTGCCTTTTCGAGCGCCGACCCCATGAGGTTGATCGAGGTCAGCGCCACCGCCAGGAACACGCCCGGGCTGGTGGCGATCCACCAGGCGTTGATGAGATATTTGCGGCTGTCGGAGATGATGCTGCCGAAGCTCGGCGTCGGCGGCTGGATGCCGAGGCCGAGGAAGCCGAGGATCGCTTCGAAGATCATCATGCGGGCCACGTCGAGAACCGCGACGAAGGCGATCGGCGGCAGGATGTTCGGGGCGGCGTAGAGCAGGAGGATGCGCCAGTCGCCCGCGCCGAGCACGCGCAGCCCGCGCACATATTCCTTGCCGCGTTCGGTGACGGCGGCGCTGCGGGCGACGCGCGCATAGAGCGGCCAGCCCGACAGCGCGAGCACGATGATGATGGTGACGACCTCCGGCTTCGTCACGCCGAGGATGGTGATGGCCAGGATGATCATCGGCACCGAAAGCTGGGCATCGGTGATGCGCATGATGATGGTGTCCCACCAGCCACCCCGGAAGCCGGCAAGGAGGCCGAGGCCGCAGCCGATCAGGAAGACGAGCACGACGGTGACGACGCCGATCAGCAGCGAGAAGCGCAGGCCGATCAGGCACCGCATCAGCATGTCGCGGCCGAGCTGGTCGGTGCCGAGCGGGTGGATCGCCGTCCATTTCTCGCCGAGGAACAAAGGCGGGATGAACTTGTCCCGCACCACCATCTTGGTCGCGGTGATCGAGGAGAGCTCGGGATAGATCGCGGAGAACAGCAGCAGCGCCGCGAAGACGAAGAGGCCGATGCGAAAGCTGCGCATGCCCCAGGCAGCGGCGAGGATGCGGCGGTTGATCGACAGGGCCCTGGCCGCTTCGGCAGGGGCGGCGTCGGTGGTGATCGTGCTCATGCTCAGATCTCCACGCGGGGGTCGACGAGGTAGGCGACGAGGTCGACGAGAATGTTGATGAAGACGAAGACCGCGCTGGTGGTGATGGCGATGCCCTGGATCACCGGGAAATCGCGGCCGAGCACCGAGACCACGGTGAGGTTGCCGAGGCCGGGATAGTCGAAGATGTATTCGATCACGAGCACGCCGCCGATCAGGGTGGAAAGCTGGATGCCGAGCAGGTTGATCAGGGGGACCGAGGCGTTGCGCAGGGCGTGGGAATAGACGATGCGCCGCCGCGACAGGCCGCGCACGCGCCCCTCGTCGATGAAGGGGGCCTGCATCACCTCGCCGAGCGCCGTCGTCAGCGTGCGGATGATGAAGGGCGAGATCTCGACCGCCAGCACGAAGGCGGGCAGCAGCACGTAGCTGAACCCCTGATAGCCCAAGGCCGGCAGCCAATCGAGCTTGACCGACAGGAACAGGATCAGCACGATCGCCAGCCAGAAATTCGGGATCGAGACGAACAGCGACTGCACGCCGAAGGCCAGCGAGTTCTGCCAGCCGTTCTGGTGGAGGCCGCCCGCTATGCCGATGGGGAACGACATCAGCAGCGCGAAGACGAGCGCCACGCCGCCGAGCTGCAGGGTGAGCGGCAGCCGCTCCAGGATGAGGCTGGTCACCGGCGCCATTTCCGCCTTGGTCGGGTCGACATATTGCCCGCCGGCCGAAACCCCGCCGCTGCGGGGCCGGATATAGGACTGGCCGAGATCGCCGCGCGCCAGGCCGGCCATGTAGCGCGCATATTGCACGACGATCGGATCGCGAAGGCCCATCTTGGTGGCGACTTCCTCCACGACATTGTCGGGCGCCATGCCCCCGACGATGAGGCGGACCGGATCGCCGGGGACCACCCGCAGCAGGGTGAAGATGATCAGCGAGGTCAGGACGACGATGAGGACGCCCTGGGCGATCCGCTTCACCAGGAATTCGAGGATCAACATCGGCACCTGTCCCGTGCGCTCTCGGAAGGAAGGAGCCGGCCGGCGGCCGGCTCCTCAAGCGTCGCAGATCAGGCGAGCGTCGCCTTGCTCATGTCCTGCATGCCGTTGGGGTAGATGTAGAGGCCGTCGAGCTTCTTGGTGTAGGCGTGGATGAACACCGAGGTGAACAGCGCCAGGGCCGGCGCCTTGCGGGCGATGGTCGGCAGGGTTTCCTCCTGCAGGATCTTCTTGCGCTCGTCGATCGAGGCGGCATTGCGCTCCTTGTCCAGCACGGCGTCGATCTCGGGATCGACGATGCCGGTGATGCGCTTGGACGAGGAATGGAAATGCGTGCGGATGACGAGGTCGGGCTCCGGCGAGCCGGTGCACCAACCGCAATCGATCATGTTGCCCTCGCCGCCGCCGGGCTTGTCATAGAGCAGATTGCCCCAGGCCGCGACTTCGAGGGTCTGCAGATTCACCTTGAAGCCCTGCTCCTGCAGCATGCCCGTGATCAGCTCGGCATATTCCTTGGTCTTGGGATAGAAGCCGACCGAGCTGTAATAGGTCAGCTCCGGCAGCCCCTCGCCCTTGGGAAAGCCGGCCTCGGCGAGGAGCGCCTGGGCCTTGTCGGGATCGAACTCGGGATAGTCGGCCACCTCCGTATAGCCGAACTTCACCGGCGAGATATGCGCCTTGGAAAAGGTGCCGGAGACGCCGAGGATTTCGAGCACCTGCTGGCGGTCGATGGAATGGCAGGCGGCGAGGCGGATGCGCGGATCGTCGAAGGGCTTCTTGGAGCAGCGGAAGAACAGGTATTTGTTCTCGACCGAGACCGCCTTGTGGATGGCGAAGCGATCGTCCTTGGCGATGGTGTCGACCTGCTCCTGCTCCAGGCGCTCGATGATGTCGGCCTCGCCGTTGAGCAGCGAGAGCGTGCGCGTCGTGGTGTCGCCGACGAAATGATATTCGACGCCGGGGATCTTGGGTGCGCCGAGGAAGAAATCGGCATTCGCGGCGAGGATGGTGGTATCGCCCTTCTGGTCGACATATTTGAACGGGCCGGTGCCGTTCATGCGCGCCGAGAGCTGGGCCTTGTTGGCGACGTCCTTGGCGGCCATGATCGGCAGGAACGACGACAGATAGTAATAGAGGCTGGCCGGATAGCCGAATTCCTTGGTGTTGATATGGCAGGTATGGTCGTCGATGACGTCGACGGTAACCCTGCCCGGATACCATTGCGCCGGCCGGTCGGGCAGCGAGCCATATTCATAGGTCGCCTTGACGTCGGCGGCGGTGAAGGGGGTGCCGTCGTGGAACTTGATGCCCTGCCGCAGCTTGACCTCGAGCGTATAGGTGTCGAGGGGCTTGAGGGATTCGGCGAGCTCGAACACCAGCTCGCCCGGATTTTCCGGCTTCATCGGCGCGCGGGTCAGATAGCCGAACACGAAACCCTCGACGATGAGCTGGCCGAGATTGGTATGGGTGGTCGGGTCCCAGTTGCCGGTCAAGGCCTCGGCGCCGAGGAAGCGCAGCGCCTTGCCTTCGGCGGCGAAGGCGGAGCTCATCAGGAAATCGGGATTGACTCGGCCGAAGCCGAAGGCGCCGGCTCCGGCCAACGCCCCCAGCATGAGATCTCTGCGGTTGATCATTGTCGTTCCTTTGAATGGGTGCGCGGAAGATTGTTTGGGCTCGCCATTCCGGTCCAAGCGCAGCTTGCCGAGCCATCCCACCTGTCTCGATGGATGGCAAAACTCTAGACCAGATGCGGCCGGCGCCTGATGCCTGCCGCTCCACGATTCCATTGCTGACACTTCTCGCGCCATGCCCGCCGTTTGGGCACGAAAGCACGGGTGTTCTTCCGCGGGCACGCCACGAGGGAACGCGCTCCCGCCGCTGCGGGCATGACGGTGAGGCCGGCTGCGGCGCCGACGCTCTACCGGCCGCCGAAATGCGGCTGTCGCTTTTCGCGGAACGCCGCGACACCTTCCTTCAGGTCCTCCGTCGACATCGCCACCGTGCCCGCGAGCGCCTCCAGCACGCGTTCTTGCTCCTCGCCCTCGGCGGCGTTGATCAGCATCTTGGCGAGTTCGGTCGCCACCGGCGCGCGCCGGCACACCCGCGCCGCGGCGAGGCGCGCGTGTTCGAGGCCCGCATGGCGGGGCACCACGAGGTCGACGAGCCCCTCCCGGCGGGCCTCGTCCGCCTCGAGCACTTCGCCGAAGAGGGCCATGCGGCGGATGAGCGGCGCCCCCACGCGGCGGACGGCGCGCTGGGTTCCCGACCAGCCGGGGATGATGCCGAGACCCGCCTCCGGCAGGCCGAACTTCACATGCTCCTCGGCGATGCGCAGATCGGCGACCATCGCCAGTTCCAGCCCGCCGCCGAAGGCGTGGCCGTTGAGCACCGCGATCAGCGGCTGGCGCAGTCGCGCCAGGGCGTCGAAGACCTCATGGCCCTCCCGCACCCAGAACGCGCCGAAATCGAGCGGCGTCGACCGGCTCCAGGCCTCGATGTCGCCACCGGCCGAGAAAGCCTTGTCGGCGCTTCCGGTCAGGATCACCACCCTGACCCCGCGGTCGCGATCGAGCAGCCTGCAGGCGTCCCGCAATGCCTCGACGGCTTCAGCATCGAGCGCATTGTGCTTGGCGGGGCGGTCGAGGGTGAGGGTCGCGACCTCCCCTTCGAAGACGAGCCTCACCGCTCCGGGCGAGGGCGCGCTCATGCGGCGGCCCTGCCGGCGTCGAGCGGGACCTTCCCCGGCCAGAACAGCGCCTCGTCCATCGGGCGCAGGTCGGGCGATATCCGCAGCGGCGTCTCCGCCCGGTCGAGCACGTCCTTCTGCAGGTCGACGCCCGGCGCGATCTCGGTGACGACGAGCCCCTCGGGCGTGAGCTTGAGCACGCAGCGCTCGGTGACATAGGTCACGTCCTGGCCCTGCATGACGCCCCGCCTGCCCGAGAAGGAGACGTGCTCCACCTCGTCGACGATCTTGGCGACCCGGCCCTCCTTCTCGATCACCAGGCGGCCGTCGGCGATGCGCAGCTTCGCCCCGGCGTTGAAATAGCCGGAGAAGACGATCTTGCGGGCCCGCGCGGTGATGTCGACGAAGCCGCCCGCGCCGGCGGTGACGTGCGGGCGCGCCGAGAGCTTGGACACGTTGACGGAGCCGTGGCGGTCGATCTGCAGGAAGGACAGCAGAGAAGCGTCGAAGCCGCCGGCCTGGAAATAGGCGAACTGATGCGGCGAGGCGACGAACGCCTCGGCATTGGCCGAACATCCGAACTTGAAGTCCAGCAGCGGGATGCCGCCCACCGCACCCTGCTCGATCACCCAGGTGACCTCGCCGTGCCGGCCCTCCTCGATGAAGATGCGCGGCACGTTGGCGGAGATGCCGAAGCCGATATTCACCGCCCAGCCGGCCTCGAGTTCCGCGGCGACGCGGCGCGCGATGACCTTGGCGACGTCGAAGGCGGGCAACCCGAAACTGTCGAGCGGACGGAACAGCTCGCCCGAGATCGCGGGATCGTAGGACGTCGCCGTGGTCTGCAACTGGTCCGGGGCCTCGACGATGTAGTCGACGAGGATGCCCGGCACGCGCACGTCGTGCGGCCGCAAGGTACCGGCCTGCGCCACCTGCTTGACCTGCGCGATGACGATGCCGCCGGCGTTGCGGCCGGCCAGGGCCAGTTCCATCGCGCCGAGATAAGCGCCTTCATGCTCGAAGGTGAGATTGCCCCGCTCGTCGGCGGTACTCGCCCGGATGATGGCGACGTCGGGTTGGATCGCCGGAAAGAACAGCCATTCCTCCCCCGCGAACTCGATCTTCTTCACGATCGGCTTGCGGCGGGCGGCCTCGTTCATGGCGCAGCCCTCCCGGTCGGGATCGACGAACGTGTCGAGCCCGACCTTCGTCAGCACGCCCGGCCGCTTGGCGGCGCCCTCCCTGAGGACGTCGAAGACGATGCCGCTCGGCACGTTGTAGGCGGCGATCTCGTTGCGGCCCAGCATCTGCCAGATCGCGGGCGGCTCGGCCGACGAGGGGCCGGACGGGTAGGACCCGCCGATGATGGTGGTGATCAGGCCCGGCTGGGCGAGATGGTCGACGCCCTTGGTGCCGAACATGTCGCCGGCCGCGATGGGATGGATCGTCGTCAGCCCGTGCGGCGCCCCCTCCGCGCGGTAGCGCGCCCCGATGGCCTCCAGCACCGCGTCCGGACAGCACAGGCCGCTCGACGCATTGACGGCCACGATTGCTTCGCTGCGCACAAGCGCCGCCGCTTCCGCCGCGCTCCTGATCTTCGACATGATCGCCTCTTCTCAGCCCGAAAGAACTTTATTAAGTAACTGGATGGTTATATCATAGGAAATGTATGGCGGGATCACAAGGGGCAATCGCCGCGCTCGACCCGAACGGGCGATGCTCGGGATTCATGCAGTTCCGCCAGCATGATAGGGATCGCCTCCCCGAGCACGATGGGAAGCATCTTGAAAAAATTATAAGTAACTAGATAGTTAAATAAGACACGACGATTCGGGAGGAGACGGCAATGAGCCTGTATTTCGAGAGGTCCTATCAGCGTGCCTTCGGCACGTTCCCGCTGCGCGGGGAAGAACTGCGGACGGCTGTCCGCGACGCGATCGCCACCGGCTATCGCGCCTTCGACACGGCGCAGATGTACGGCAACGAGGCGGAGCTCGGCGAGGCCCTCGCCGACAGCGGCGTCGGGCGGGACGAACTGTGCATCACCACCAAGGTGCATCCCGACAATTTCGGCGAGGACCGGTTCATGCGCTCGGTCGAGGCGAGTCTGGACGCTCTCCGGGTCGACCGTGTCGACGCCCTGCTGCTGCACTGGCCGATGCCCGGGGGCGACAATCGCGGCCCCCTCGAGCTCCTGCAGCAGGCGAGGCGCCGGGGCCTCGCGGCCCATATCGGCGTGTCCAACTTCACGGCCGGCATGATGCGCGAGGCCGTGGCGCGCCTCGACGAGCCGCTGGTCGCCAACCAGGTGGAGTTCCACCCCCTGCTCGACCAGTCCGTGCTGCTGCGGGCGGCGGCCGAGACCGGCGTGCCCCTGTCGTCCTTCTGCTCGGTCGCCCGCGGCGAGGTGTTCCGCTATCCCGTCTTCGGCGAGATCGCCGCCGAATACGGCCGGACGCCGGCCCAGATCGTCCTGCGATGGATCCTGCAGAAGGGCGTGCCGATCACCACGATGTCGACCAAGCCGCAGAACATCCGCGCCAATTTCGAGGTGATGGACTTCGTGCTCTCCAGCATCGACATGGCCCGGATCGACGCCCTCGCGGCGACCAATCACCGCTGCGTCGACAGCAGCAAGGTTCCCTGGGCGCCGGACTGGGACTGACGCAGGCGCAAGGAGGCGGCCCGCTGAGGGCCGCCGCCGATCCGAAATGAGGAAGCGAGACAGGCCCCCGGCGGCTCACCTGTTTCCGCGGATCAGGTCGCTCGCCTTCTCGCCGATCATGATCGTTGGCGCGTTGGTGTTGGAGCCGATCAGGCTCGGCATCACCGAGGAATCGCAGATGCGCAGCCCCTCGAGCCCGCGCACCCGCAAATGGGGGTCGACCACGGCCATGGCGTCGACCCCCATCTTGCAGGTGCCGGTCGGATGATAGGAGGTCCTGCCATATTGCCGCGCATAGGCCTCGAAATCGGCCTGCGTGCGCACCTGCGCGCCGGGGAAATGCTCCCGGCGGATATATTTGGCCAAAGCGGGCTGGTTCATGATCTCGCGGCTGATCCGGATGCCCTCGGCGGAGATCCTGAGATCCTCGGGCTCGGCGATGAAATTGGGGTCGACCACCGGCCTGTCCGCGGGATCGGCGCTGCGCAGCGTCACCGATCCGCGGCTCCTGGGCCTGAGCGTGTAGGAGTTCAGGGTACAGCCCGACCCCGACGGGATGGCCGGCACCCCCGCCTCCACCCCGGCGCCGGCGAGGAAGTGGAACTGCAGGTCGGGCACCGGCTTGGCGCGGTCGGCGTACCAGAAGGCACCTGCCTCGACCACGTTGGAGGTGACCGGCCCGGAGCCGAACAGCAGATATTGCAGCCCCGCCCACGCCATCCAGTGCGGCTTGTTGTATTTGTCGAGGCTGGAAGCGCCCTTCAGCTCATAGACGATATCGATGCCGAAATGGTCGTTCAGGTTCTGGCCGACGCCGGGCAGGTCATGCACCACCTCGATGCCGTGCCGGCGCAGATGGTCCGCCGGCCCGATGCCGGACAGCATCATGGTCTTGGGCGATCCGATCGCCCCCGCCGTCACCACCACCTCGCGATCGGCCATCGCCCGCTTCAGGGCGCCGTCCTGGCGATATTCGACACCCCTGGCCCGGCTTCCCGACAGGAGGATGCGGCTGGTCAGGCAGCCCGTCTGCACGACGAGGTTCGGCCGCCCCGCGGCCGGCCGCAGATAGGCGACGGCGGCCGAACAGCGCCGCGCATTGCGGATCGTCGTCTGGTAGATGCCCGCCCCTTCCTGGACGGCGCCGTTGAAGTCCGGATTGTAGGGAATGCCCATCTGCTGGCACGACTGCACGAAGGCCCGCGAGACCGGCTGCGGGTCCCTTATGCCGGAAACGCCGAGCGGCCCGTCCGTGCCGTGATAGGCGGAGGCCAGCAATTCATTGCCCTCCGAACGCAGGAAATAGGGTTGCACCTCCTTGAACGACCAGCCGGTGCAGCCCTCCTCAAGGGCCCAGCGGTCATAATCCGCCGGGACGCCGCGCGTGAACACCTCGGCATTGATCGAACTGCCGCCGCCGAGCACCCGCGCCTGGGCGTAGGGGATCTCCCGGCCGTTGGCATGCTTCTGCGGCGCGGTGACCAGCCCCCATGTCAGGGGGCCGGCCGTCATCTTGGCGAAGCCGACGGGCATGTGGATATAGGGATTGCGATCCCTGCCGCCCGCCTCCAGCAGCAGGACCCGGACATCGGGATCCTCGCTCAGGCGGCTCGCCAGGACGCAGCCGGCCGAGCCGCCGCCGATGATGATGTAGTCGAAGCCTTGCTCGGCCATCACGCCACCCATGGTTCCCGGCGGCCGAGCGCGATGTGGACGGTCTTGACCTGGGTATATTCCTCGACGCCGTAAATGCCGGTCTCCCGGCCGGTGCCGGATTGCTTGAACCCGCCGATCGGCAGTTCCGGGCCGCCGGCGATGGTGGTGTTGACCCAGACGCGGCCGGCCCTGACGCGGCGGAACGCCTGCGTCGATGTCTCCAGATTCGTCGTCCAGATGCTGGCGGCGAGACCGTAGACGGTGTCGTTGGCGATCTCGATCGCCTCGTCGAGCGTTTCGAAGGTCGAGATGGTCAGGACCGGGCCGAAGATCTCCTCACGGAAGATCGTCATGTCACGCGTGACGTCGCCGAAGACGGTGGGCCTGATATAGCGGCCGGTCTCGCTCGCCAGCGCGCCGCCGCCGCAGACGAGCCGGGCCCCTTCCCTGCCGCCCGCCTCGATATAGCCGAGGATCGTCCGGTTCTGCGCTTCCGTCACGATGGCGCCCATCTGGGTGCGCGGATCGAGGGGGTCGCCGATCCGCAGGCGCGCGATCCTGTCCGCGACCAGGGCCTCGAATTGCGCCGCCACCGACTTCTCGACCACGAGCCGGCTGCCGCTGACGCAGCACTGCCCGGCATTGAAGCACAGGCCGAACACCACGCCGTCGGCAGCGTCCTCCAGATTGGCGTCGGCGAAGACGATCTGCGGATTCTTGCCGCCGAGCTCCAGCCCCAGCTTCTTGAAATTGCCGGCCGAAGCCAGCAGGGCCTTGCGCCCGACCGCGGTCGAGCCGGTGAAGGACACCATGTCGATGTCGGGATGCTCGGTGAGGGCCTGGCCGATCTCGGCGCCGCTTCCGGTCACGACGTTGAAGACGCCGTCGGGCAGGCCGGCCTCCGCGAGGATCTCCGCCATCAGCAGCGTGGTCGCCGAGGTCACCTCGCTCGGCTTGGCGACGATGGTGCAGCCCGCCGCGAGGATGAAGGGAACCCTCTCCGACAGGATGAAGAACGGGAAGTTCCACGGCGTGATCAGCCCGACGACGCCGATGGGCTCGCGCGTCACCAGGCCGAACATCCTGTCGCCGAGATTGTTGAAGGCGTCGCCATGCAGCGCCCGGGCCGCGCCGGCCGCATATTCGTAGATGCCCGCGCCGCCCTCGACCTCGCCGAGCGACTGGCCGATCGGCTTGCCCGTCTCCAGCGTCTCGAGCAGGGCCAATTCGTGCAGCCTCCCGCGGATGCCGGCCGCCGCCCGGAGCAGCACGGCCGCCCGTTCCGCGCCGGAAAGGCGAGACCAGCGGCCATCCTCGAAGGCGGCGCGCGCCACGCCGACGGCCCGGTCGACATCCTCGCGGGTGCAGCGGGTGATGCGGGTGACGACGCGGTCATGCGCCGGGCTCGTGCGCTCGAAGATCGCCCGCGGGCCCGCTTCCTCCCATCGCCCGTCGATGAAGAAGCCGAAGTCGCGCGGCTGCGCGGGCAGGGTGTGGAGCGCGTTGCTCTGGTCCATGTCTTTCTCCTCCCCGGCGAGGCGTCGGCCGGCTCTGCTTTGCATAAATAACTGTTTAGTTCCACATCATCCGGGGGGACCCATCGCGATCTGGACCTTGAGGGCGCCGGGATGGCGCGGAAGATCGCCGAAGGCTTGGCCGATGCGCGCGAGCGGGTATACCCTCGCGCGGAACGCCTCGGTCCTGAACCGCCCGTGCACGAGCAGGGCCAGCGCGTCGTGCATGTCCTGGCCCATGCCGGCGACGGAGCCCTTGACGGAATTCTCCCTGAGCACGGTGTCGAGGAGAGGCAGCGGCACGCTCTCCCCGGCGCCGGCGATGCCGAAGGCGGCGACATGGCCGCCCGGACGGATGAGGTCGAAGGCGAGCCGGTAGGAAGACGCCAGCCCCACGCTTTCGATCACGACGTCGGCGCCCCGGCCCCCGGTATGCCGGTGCACGATCGCACGGGCCTCGGAAATGTCGGTGACGGCGACGTCGGCGCCCGCCTCCAGCGCCAGAGCGGCCCGCTCCGCCGAAGGTTCGACGACCATGATCGGGACGGCGCCGACGAGGCGCATCATCTGGACGTGGAGATTGCCGATCGGCCCGGCGCCGAGAATGGCGACCGACTGCCCGAACCGCGTGCCGGCCTTGGCCGCGGCCCGCACGACGCAGGCGACGGGCTCGACCAGAGCGAGGAGATCGAAGCCGGCATCGTCGGGCGCGGGAATGACCAGCCTGGCGGGAACCGCGACATAGTCGGCGAAGGCGCCGTCGCGCCCGATGCCGATCTGCTCCATCTGCGGGCAGTTGAGGACCTCGTTGCGCCGGCAATAATAGCAGCTGCCGCAGCCCACATTGATGTCGCAGACGACGCGCTGGCCTTCCCTGAGATGCCGCACGCCGGCGCCGAGCCGCGCCAGCGTTCCCGAAAATTCGTGGCCGGGAATGATCGGCAGCCTGTCGGCCGCATAATGGCCCCGGAACATGTGGATGTCGGTGCCGCAGATGCCGCAGCGCTCGACCCTGACGAGGACGTCGTCCGGCCCGAGAGCGGGAACGGCAACGTCGCGGACTTCGAATCGGCCGGGCTCCACCAGGAGCGCCGCCTGCATCATGGCGTTCATTGTCGCGTCCTTACTTGACGACCCGGACCTTGCTTCGGTCGATGGTGAGCGCGATCGCGACGATCAGCACGAGGCCGAACACGATCTGCTGCGACGTCGCGGGTATGTTGAGGTAGAGCATGCTCGCCCGCACCACGGCGACGATCAGCGTGCCGATGAAAGTGTTGAGCACGCCGCCGACCCCGCCCGTCAGCGGCGTTCCGCCCACCAGAACGGCGACCACCGCCGGCAGCAGGAAGCCGTTGGCAATGACGGGAGACCCGCCCGACAGTTTGACGGCGAACATCAGGCCGGCGACGGCGGCCAGCCCGCCCGAGATCGCGAAGGCGATCTTCTTGTAGCGGTCGACGCGCAGGCCGGAGGCGATCGCCGCCGGCTCGCCCGCCCCAATCGCCTTGAGAGCCCGGCCGAGCACGGTCCGCCTTTCGACGACGAGGGCGGCGATCAGCAGGACGGCGGCGATGATCATCTCGCGCGGCACGCCGCCCAGCGTCCCCGTCATCCATCCAAAGGCCTGCTCGCGCAGCGCCGCGTCCATATAGAGCGCCCGCTGCCCCGAGACATACTGGCCGACCGACAGCGCCACGCCGCCGACGGCGAGGGTGGCGATGAAGGAGGGTACCTTGAGGCTGGTGGAGACATAGCCCGACACGACGCCGAAGAGAGCGCCGACCGCGATGCAGATCACGGCGGCGAAGACGCCGAAACGCGCCAGCAGCAGGGTGGCCAGCACCGTCGTCATGTTGGCGATCGACTGCGCCGACAGGTCGATGCTGCCGATATAGATGACGAAGGTGATGCCGAGCGCCATGATGAACAGGGTGGAGACGTCGCCGGCGATCTCGACGAGGTTCTCCGGCCTGAGGAAGTTCGGCGCGGCGAGGCCGACCAGCACGACCAGCGCCAGGAGCGTGATCCAGGGATAATGCCGCCTGAATTTGTGGGTGTTCATGGGACCGGCCTTCAGATCATGTGGTGAACAAGATCGAAAAGCGTCGGCTTTTCGCCCGAACTGCAGTCGAAGCGCTTCTGGATCGCGCCATCCTTGATGACGAGGATGGTATGGGACAGCCCGATCGCCTCCTCGAGCGTATCGGCGATCAGGATGATGCCGACGCCGTCCTCGTTCATCGCCCTCACCATCTCGTAGACGTCCTCCTTGGCGCCGATGTCGAGGCCGCGGGTCGGATGGTCGAGCAGGATGATGTCCGAGCCGGCGCTGCGCCATTTGGCGAGCACCACCTTCTGCTGGTTGCCGCCCGACAGGTTGCCGCAATCGGCGAGTTCCGAGGAGGCCTTGATCGACAGGCGCCGGATCCAGTCGCGCGCCGTCGCCCGTTCCCTGGCGACCTTCAGAAAGCCGGACCGGCTGTATCCCTGCAATTGGGGGAGCGTGATGTTTTCGTAGACGTTCATGCCGGCGACGATGCCCTCGATCTTCCTTTCGCGGGGGATGTAGCCGACGCCGCTGGCGACCGACCGGCGCGGATTGGAGGCCGCCATCCGCTTCTGCTTGAGCACGAGCGAGCCTTCCCGCGGCCTCTGCAGGCCGAAGAGGGTGCGCAGGATGGCCTCCCGCCCCGAGCCTTCGGTACCGACCAGCGCCAGCACCTCGCCGGCATGGAGCTCGAAGGAGATGTCGGAATATTCGCCCGGCAGGGATGCCCGTTCGAGCCCGGCCAGAACCCTTGCCTGGTAGGGCTTCTGCTTCTCCTCGCGGTAATACTGCTTGTTGATGTCGCGCCCGACCATCTTGCGCTGGATGCTCTCGGCGCTCGCCTGCGCCGAGAGCACGTGATCGACGACCTCTCCGTCCTTCATCACATAGATGCGGTCGGTCAGCTCGAGGATCTCGTCCAGCCGGTGGGAGACGAAGATGAAGGCGGCGCGGCTGCGCAGTTCCCGCACCAGGCCGAACAGCAGTTGCACCTCCTCCTTGGCGAGCACCGAGGTCGGCTCGTCGAGCAGGATGACGAGATCGCCCTTCACCCTCTCCTCCAAGGTGAGGACCTTGGCGAGTTCGACCAGCTGGCGCTGCGAGAAGGAGAGCCGGGCGGTGACCGTCCGCGGGTCGATGTCGAGCTTGACCTTGGCAAGCTGGAAGCGGGCCGCGGCGGCCATCCTCCTCCAGTTCATCACCCCGAACCGGACGAACTGCCGCTCGAAGCCGAGGAAGATGTTCTCCATCACGGTCAGGTTGCCGATGAGCGACTGCTCCTGGAACACCATGCCGATGCCCATGTCCATCGCCTGCCGCGGATTGTCGAAGCGCACCGGCTTGCCGTCGATGAGGACGTCGCCGCCATTGTGCTGGTAGGCGCCGTAGATCACCTTCATCAGGGTGGATTTGCCGGCGCCGTTCTCGCCGACCAGGCCGACGATCTCGCCGCGCTCGATGCGGAAGTCGATGCCCTTGAGGGCCCGCACGTTCGGGAAGGTCTTGTCAACGTTTCTCAGTTCGAACATGGCCGGATCACTTCACCAGGCTCAGGGACCGGCGATCGGTCGACAGCACCACGGCGATGATGACCAGCAGCCCCAGCACCCCGTCCTGGATGTAGCGGGGCAGGCCCATGACCACCATGCCGTTGTTGATGACGTTGACGATCAGCACGCCGATCAGCGTGTTCCAGACGCCGCCGCTGCCGCCCCACAGCGCCGTTCCGCCGACGACGACCGAGGTGATCGAGGCGAACATGAAATTGTTGCCGGTCGCCGTCTCGGCGATGCCGATCTGGGCCACGGCGAACAGCGCGCCGAAGGCGTAGAACACCCCGGCGATGGTGAAGCCGGCGATGCGGACGCGGCGCACATCGAGGCCGGAGGCGTGCGCGAGCTCCTCCCCGCCGCCGACGGCGTAGAAATTGCGTCCGATCGCGGTCTGGCTCTGGATGAACCAGGCGACGAGCAGGACGAGAAGGGCAACGTGGACCATGAGCGGAAAGCCGAAATAGCGCTCCGTCAGCAAGGCGCGGAAGGTCGGATCCTCGACCCGGATGCGGTCACCGCCCGTCATCAGCAGCGACAGGCCGATGCCGACGAATCCCATGCTCAGGCTCGCCATGAAGGAGGGGATGCGCAGACCCACATGCACCGCGCCGTTCACCGCGCCGTAGACGGCGCCGACCAGGAGGCAGAGCGGCACGGCGAGCCAGCCGGGACCGGCGAGCGAGCCGCCCAGCGCCAGGAACACCCAGGCGAAGACCACGGCGCAGACCGCCACCGCCCCTTCCATCGACAGGTCGATCGATCCCATGATGATCACGAACGTCACGCCGAGCGCCACCATCAGCGGCGCCGTGGCGGAGATCGAGATGCGGGCGAAGTTCCGCACCGACAGGAAGTTCGGATTGAGGACCGCAAAGAACACCACCAGCGCCACCAAGACCAGAAGTGGCGCCCATTTCTGCAGATCCGCGCGGCCCGACAATTTCGACACGCCATCCTCCATCGAAGAAGCCCGGCCCGGCGGCCGGAGAAGAGCCGCGGCGCCGGGTTCACAAGGCCCCGCTTGCTCGGTCAAATGCTGCGACGGCCCGGCGAGGGCGGCCTGAGGCAGCGTTCGGAAGCCGTTTGAAAGCCGTCCCGTCAGCCCCGGCGAGCGGGGCCGATCCATGTTGCAAGGATCCATGCCGCAGGACGGAGTCCTGGCCCATGGATCCCTCCCCTCGCCGCTGCACGGCAAGCCGGGGATGACGGAGGTCCGGACGGCTGTCGTCTTCAAACGGGCCGTCAGTACATGATCTGGCCCTTGGACGGCCCCCAGAAGTCCTTCCAATTGTAGGAAGGCGTCGACTGGATGTACTTCTTCTTGAAATCCTCGGCCTCGGCTTTGGTGATCAGGATGGTCGGGCCGTAGAATTCGCGATGCTCGCGGGGCTCCTGGGAGGGCTTGAACGCGCCGATCGCCGCATAATAGGCGAGCGCCGCGGTCACGCCGCCGCCCCAATAGGGATTGGTGGAGACCGTCGCGAGCAGGTCTCCGGCCAGGACGAGGTCCACCGCCTGGGCGTTGCCGTCATAGGCGACGATCGGGATCTGGCCGGCGAGGCCTTCGGCGCGAAGGGCCTCGATCACGCCATAGGCCATGGTGTCGTTGGCGCAGAACACGCCGGTGATCTGGTCGCCGAAGCGGGTGAGATAGCTCGCCATGATGGCGTTGGCCTTCTGGGTATCCCAGTCGGCGGCCTGGTAGTCGAGCAGCTTGATGTCCGGATAGTTCTTGAGGGCATTGTCCAGGCCGTGGCGGCGTTCGATGGCCGGATTGTTGGAGGCGATGCCGCCGAGGCCGACGATGGCGCCCTTGCCGCCCATGGCCTTGAACAGGATGGTCGCGGTCTGCTCGGACGGGCCGACATCCGACCACGTCATGTGCGAGACGTAGTTGTCGCCGAAATCCCAGGGGTGGAGGTCGTCGGTCTTGTTCCAGATGGTGGAGACATAGGCGCCCTTGGCCGCCACCGCCTCGACGACCGGACGGCCGTTGGGGGAATCGTTGGCATCGATCGCCAGGGCCAGCCTGCCGTCCGTCTTGCCGAGGAGAGCCTTCACGTCGGACAGCGATTTCTCGCTGCTGCCCTCGTTGATGAGCTGCACCAGCGCGCTCTTGGGCTTGCCCAGGCTTTCCACGAACGCCTCGCCACCGGAGGCGATGGCGTTCCAATAGGGATTGGTGCGGTCGCGATAGCTCCAGGCGATCGTCGGATCGGCGATGGACGCCCGCGCGATCGAGGGCCGCGCCAGGGATGCGGCGGCGGCGCCGCCGAGGCCGAGCGCCGATGCGAGCAGGAAATTCCTGCGGTTGAGCGTTTCCTGCTCGATGAAATTCTTGATGAACGACATTCGATCCTCCCGTTCCGACACGCAGCGGATGCAGGCACCGCCCCGCGGGCGATGCGCGGCGTCCGCATCCTTCATGCACACATCGCCTTCAGCGATCTTATTGCACTAACTAGTTACTGCATTAAAATCGGGCTGTCAATTCACCGGCCGCCGGCTCCCGCCCGGATAGATCACGATTCTCCGCGCCGTGAGGCCAGACAAGTATCGGTAGGTAAGTATCTTGTTAGTTTCACCCGTGAAGGCTACACCGGTTGTCATATGACATGGCATATTGCAGCCGATCGGATCGAACGCGGAGCGGATTGCCGACGACCGGGCGGCACCGGCAGATCAGGAGCTTGGAAGAGAATGGCAGTCATCCGCAAGGCGACGCCCGTCCGCATCAGGGACGCCGAGGCCACGCAGAAGCGCATCCTGGCCGCGGCCAAGAAGGAATTCGCCAAGAACGGATTGGGCGGCGCCCGCGTCGACATCATCGCCGAGCAGGCCAAGTCCAACAAGCGGATGATCTATCATTACTTCGAGAGCAAGGAGGCGCTGTTCCAGCGCGTGCTGGAAGACGCCTATGTCGACATCCGCACGGCGGAGACCAAGCTCGAGCTCGACCATCTCGATCCGAAGACGGCGCTCGAGACGCTGGTGCGCTTCACCTGGAACTACTACCTCGCCCATCCGGAGTTCCTCACCCTCGTCAACAGCGAGAACCTCCACAAAGCCAAGCACCTGAAGAAATCGCAGGTCATCCAGGCCGTCAGCCGGCCCTTCGTCAACATGGCCGAGAAGCTCCTGGCCCGGGGCGTGGCCGACCGCATCTTCCGGGAGGGCATCGACGCGACCCAGCTCAACATTACCATCGCGGCGATCGGATATTACTACCTCACCAACCGCTTCACCGGCTCGATCATCTTCGAGCGCGACCTCATGGCCCCCGACGCGCTGCAGCAGCGGCTCGACTTCAACATCGAGACCGTCACGCGGCTGGTCTGCATCCAGAACGACGGCCGGGACTGACGGCGCTTCAGCCCGGCTCGGACGTCCTGCCGAAGCGTTGCCCGAGGAAGAGGCCGATGAGTTCCACCACCAGTTCGTGATCGGCCTGCTGGGGCAGGCCGGACACCGTCATCGTGCCCACCGGTCCCGTGCCGTCGACGACGATCGGGAAGCTGCCGCCATAGGCGGCATATTCCTTGGGATCGAGCATGTAACGCTCGTGGAAGGCCGGCCCGCCCTCGGGGGTGGACACGCCCATGTAGAAGGACGAATGCCCGAAACGGTAGACGACGGCGGTCTTGC
Source organism: Labrys monachus (assembly GCF_030814655.1). Classification (NCBI taxonomy): domain Bacteria; kingdom Pseudomonadati; phylum Pseudomonadota; class Alphaproteobacteria; order Hyphomicrobiales; family Xanthobacteraceae; genus Labrys; species Labrys monachus. The sequence continues at coordinate 878,580 of NZ_JAUSVK010000001.1, read as the reverse complement.
GCGCGACCCACTGGTCGTTGTCCGGCGAGGTGCCGGGCAAGGCGGCGTGAAAGAGCTGCTGCCGGTTGCGCGTGATGTCGAGGACGATCGGCAGGGCGCGTTCGCGGGCGATGGCGAGGCCGAACAGGCCGAGATCGACGGCCGTGCCGTTGTCGAAGACGGGAAAGACCAGCCTTCGTTCCTGGTCGAGAAGCCCGTCGAGGGAGATCGTGTCGGACATCGTGCCACCTGCGGTCCTGTTTCGGGATGCCCGCTTTGGCGGGCCGTTCGCCTCAGAGCGCCTCGTCCAGCGCCGGCAGGACCTCGAAGAGATCGGCGACCAGGCCGTAATCGGCGACCTGGAAGATCGGCGCCTCCGCATCCTTGTTGATGGCGACGATGATCTTCGAATCCTTCATGCCGGCCAGATGCTGGATGGCACCCGAAATTCCGCAGGCGATGTAGAGCTGAGGCGCGACGACCTTGCCGGTCTGCCCCACCTGCCAGTCATTGGGCGCATAGCCCGCATCGACGGCGGCGCGCGAGGCGCCGACGGCGGCCCCGAGCTTGTCCGCCACCGGCAGGATGACCGACCGGAAGCTCTCGGCCGATCCGAGCGCCCGGCCGCCGGCGATGACGATGCGGGCGGAGGTCAGCTCCGGGCGATCGGAAGCGGCGACCGCCTGCGCGACGAAGGTGGAGGGGCCGGGAGCGACGGCGGCCGGCACGGCCTCGATCGGCGCCGGGCCGCCCGCCGGCGCGGGGGCGAAGGCGGCGGTGCGCACGGTGACGATCTTCACGTCGTCGGCGGACTGCACCGTCTGGACGGCGCTGCCCGCATAGATCGGCCGCTTGAACGTGTCTGGCGACACGACTTCGACGATTTCGGAAATCTGGGCGACGTCGAGCAGCGCTGCGATCCGGGGCATCACGCTCTTGCCGGCCGACGTCGCGGCCGCGACCAGGGTGTCGTAGGGCGCGCACAGGGAGAGGACCAGTTCCGCCAGCGGTTCGGCCAGGCCGTGCGCCAGGGTATCGCCGTCGGCGGCGAGCACCTTCGCGACACCGGCGAGCCGGGCGGCAGCGGCGGCGACCGCGCCGACATCCCTGCCGGCGACGAGCACATGCACCTCGCCGCCGATCTGCAGGGCGGCCGTCAGCGCCTTGGCCGTGTGATCCGACAGGCTCCCGTCGTCATGGTCGGCGAGAAGAAGAATGGTCACGGTCCTGTCCCTCCTGTTGCGTTCAAAGCACGCCGGCTTCGGTCCGGAGCCTGTCGACGAGTTCGGCGGCCGAGTTCACCGTCACGCCGGCCTTGCGGCCCTTCGGCTCCTCCGTCCTCAGCACCTTCAGGCGCGGCGAGAGCGAAACCCCGAAATCGGCGGCGGCCCTTCGTTCCAGCGGCTTCTTCCGAGCCTTCATGATCTGTGGAAGCGAGGCGTAGCGCGGTTCGTTGAGACGCAGGTCGCAGGTCACCACTGCCGGCAGGGCGATGTCGAGGGTCTGCAGGCCGCCGTCGACTTCGCGGATGATCCTGGCCTTCCCGTCGAGAAGCTCGATGCGGGAGGCGAAGGTCGCCTGCGCCCAGCCGAGCAGCGCGGCCAGCATCTGTCCGGTCTGGTTGCAGTCGTCGTCGATCGCCTGCTTGCCGACGAGGACGAGGCCAGGCCCCTCGGCATCGGCCACCCCCTTGAGGATCTTGGCCACGGCGAGCGGCTCGACGGCATCGTCGGCCTCCACCAGAATGGCCCGGTCGGCGTCCATGGCGAGGGCCGCGCGCAGGACATCCTCGGCCTTCGCCGGGCCGATCGAGACCACGACCACTTCCCCCGCCTTGCCGGCCTCCTTCAGGCGCACCGCCTCCTCCACGGAGATCTCGTCGAAGGGGTTCATCGACATCTTGACGTTGGCGAGGTCGACGCCCGAACCGTCCGGCTTCACGCGGATCTTGGCGTTGTGGTCGGCCACCCGCTTCACGGGTACCAGAATTTTCATCGCAGAACCTTTCATGGGGATGGGCCGGCGGACCCCGTCAGCAATGCGTCCGGAACCGCTCGACGCAGATGTCGAGCACGTCGGCCGGATCGCGCTTCCACCAGTTCGCCGCGGAGAAGATCTCCACCTCGCAATAGCCGGCATAGCCGGCATCCTCGACCGCCCGGCGGATGGCTCTGAGATCGGCGACGCCGTCTCCCATCATGCCGCGGTCGAGCAGCACGTCGCGGGTGTCGGCCAGCCAGTCGCACAGGTGATAGCCCGCGATGCCGCTCCCGCCGAGGCGGCGCAATTGCTCCGGCAGGGAGAGATCCCACCAGACGTGGTAGACGTCGACCGCCACCTTCAGCACGGGATCGGCGATCGCCTCGCACATATCGACGGCGTCGCGCACCGTGACCAGGCAGGAGCGATTGCCGCCATAGACCGGATGCAGCGGCTCCAGCGCGAGGCTCACGCCGGCCTGCGCGGCATGGGGAACCGCCTCGGCGACGAGGTCCGCCACCCTCCGCAGGCTCTCCCGCATGCTGTGCGATCCTTCGATGACGCCGCCGACGCAGATCGTCAGGCAGGACGCCCCGAGCGCCGCGGCCATGTCGATCGAGGCACGGAAATCATCCATCACCGCCTGCCGCGAGGGCAGTGCCAGCGGCCCCACCAGGAAGGGGGAGCGGCAGAGACCGCAGACCTCCAGCCCCGCGGCCCGCGCGCGTTCGCCGATCTCGACCGCCCTGCCGCCGATCTCGCGCCGCCAGAACACAATCCCGCCGAAGCCGCGCTCGGCACAGGCATCGATGATCCGCTCGGGCGCCCAGCCCGCGCCATGCCCGTCGACATTGTGCCCGAGCGTGGCCGTGTTCAGGGCAAGCGCGGAATGATCATGCGAAAAGTCCCGCACCGCCCTGCCTCAAACGCCGTAGAGGGCGAGCAGCGCCCGCATCCGGACGACCGCCAGGTCGGGGTCGCGTAGCAGGCCGCAGCGGTCCGCATGCTTGAAGACCTCGACGAAATAGGGCAGCGGCCGCATCGCCTGGTGCCCGTTCAGCATGATGAAATGCCTCTGGAAGCCGTTGAGCCAGGCGAGGAACACCACGCCGGTCTTGTAATAATGCGTCGGCGCCCGGAAGATCAGCCGCGCCAGCGGCACCGTGGGGTCGAGCACGGCGCGGAAGCCCGCTTTGTCGCCGGCGGCGAGGCGGGACATGGCGAGGGCGGCGGCCGGCGCCAGCGGGTCGAAGATGCCGAGCAGGGCGTGGGAGTATCCCTCCCCATCGCCTTCGATCAGTTCGGGATAGTTGAAGTCGTCACCGGTATACATCTTCACGCCCGCCGGCAGGCGGCGGCGCATGACGATCTCCTTGTCCTTGTCGAGCAGCGAGACCTTGATGCCGTCGACCTTGGCGGCATTCTCGCCGATGATCGCGACGACGGCCTCCATAGCCTCCGCGAAGGTCTCGCAGCCCCAATAGCCCGCCAGGGCCGGATCGAACATCTCGCCCAGCCAGTGCAGGATGACGGGCTGGTCGCAGCGCACCAGCACGTCGCGATAGACGGCGGCATAGTCGGCGGGCTTCGCCGCCAGGCGGGCGAGAGCCCGGCTCGCCATCAGGATGATGCGGCCTCCCGTCCTCTGGATCGCCTCGATCTGCTCGAAATAGGCCCGGCGCACATCGTCGAGCGAGCGCGCCGCCTCGGGCGCCAGCTGGTCCGTGCCGGCGCCGTTGAAGACGAGGGCGTCGGGCAATTCGGCTCGGGTGCGGCGGATGAGTTCGAGGGCGCCCTGCCAGTCCAGCCCCATGCCGCGCTGCGCCGTATCCATCGCCTCGGCGATGCCGAGGCCGAGGCCGGCGAGATGGCGGCGGAACGCCATCGTCGCCTCCCAGTCGACCGCTGCCGGGCCGGAGGGATCGCCCGCCGTCAGCGCGTCCGCCACGACATGGGCAGCGGAGAAGACGACGCGGTTGAAGGCGGCCGGAGCCTTCGGCGCCTCCAACGGCGTGCCGGCGAGGCTGTAGCCCGACAGGCGCCCATCCGGGTCCGGAAGCTGAATTTGCATGACGATACCTCAGTAGCGGGAGACGAGCATGCCGGCGTCGGCCGAGATCACATGGCCCGTGGTGTAGGGGAGCGCGCCGCTGGCGAGCGCGGCGACGATGCGCCCGACATCGTCCGGCTGCCCCATGCGCGGCAGGAGCGTCAGCCCATCCTCGTCGATGCGGCGCTGGTAGACGTCCTTCACCACGCGGGTCATGTCCGTCTCGATCAGGCCCGGCTGGACGTCGTAGACGGCGACGTTCTCGCGGCCGAGGCGGACGGCGAACGCCTTGGCGATCATCGCCGCGGCCGCCTTGGACGCGCAATATTCGCTGCGCTGGACCGCGACTGCGACGGCGTTCGACGAGGTGACCCCGATCAGGCTGTAGAAGCGGCCATCCCCGCGGTCCCGTTTCACGATGCGGCGGGCGAAGGCCTGCGACAGGAAGAAATGCGCCTTGGCGTTGACGGCCATGCAGCGGTCGTAGCTCTCCTCGGTGACATCGAGCAGGTCGCCGCGCGACAGGACGGAGACGCCGGCATTGTTGACGAGGGTCGACAGCGGACCGATGGCCGCCTCGGCCTCGTCCAGCATCGCCGCGTGGGCGGCGAGGCTGCCGACGTCGCCGGGAACCTTGGCCACCCTCCCGCCGGCCGCCGCCACCCGCTCCGCCGCCAGATCGAGCCTCTCGCCGTCGGCGAGGTCGTTCAGCGCGACGTCGAAGCCGGCCGATGCGAGCCGGATCGCGATGGAAAGGCCGATGCCGCCGGCCGCGCCGGTGACGAGGGCGGCCTGCCGTCCCGTCGTCATCCGCGCGCTCCGTGCTTGAGGAGTTCGCGCGCGATGATCATGCGCTGGATCTGGTTGGTGCCCTCATAGATCTGCGTGATCTTGGCATCGCGGTAGAGCCGCTCCACCTCGAAGCCGCGGATATAGCCGCTGCCGCCGAAGACCTGGACGGCGTCGGCCGTGCGGGCGACCGCCATGTCGCCGGCGAAGCATTTGGCGATCGAGCACGCCTTGGTGGCGTTGGCGTTGCTGTCGATCTTGAAGGCGGCGCTGTGGACGAGAAGGCGGGCGGCCTCGATGTCCTTCGCCATGTCGGCGAGCAGCCACTGCACGCCCTGGAACTCTGCGATCTTCGAGCCGAACTGCTTGCGCTGCTGGGCATAGTCGAGCGCAGCCTCGAGCCCGGCCTGCGCGATGCCGACCGCGAGCGAGGCGATGCCCACCCGCCCCTTGTCGAGCACGCTCATCATCATGTGGAATCCGCGCCCTTCCTCGCCGAGGAGCGCTTCGGGCGGCAGCACGACGTCGGCGAAGTTGAGGGCGCCGACCTGGCTCGCCCGCTGCCCCATCTTGTGCTCCTTGGGGCCGCGCTCGACGCCGGCGGCGTTGAGGTCGACGATGAAGATGCTCATCCCCCGATGGCCGCTGTCCTTGTCGGTTCGCGCCAGCACGAAGCCGACATCGGCGACGGGGGCGTTGTGGATCCAGATCTTGCCGCCGTTGAGCGTCCAGCCGGCACCGTTGCGCTCGGCGGTGGTGCGGATGCCCGAGACGTCCGTGCCCGCCTCGGGCTCGGTGATGCAATAGGCGACCTTCGTGCGGCCCGACATCGCGGGGCCGAGCCATTGCCCGCGCTGGTCATCCGTGCCGTGGCGCACCAGCAGCGTCGAGATCAGCTCGACGAGCCCGCACTGGTCGGCGACCGAGGCATAGCCGCGCGACAATTCCTCCATCACGAGGGCATAGGCGAGCGTGTCCAGGCCCGGGCCGCCCATCGCCTCGGGCACGGCGATGCCGAAGAGGCCGAGATCGCCCATCTGCTCATAGATCTCGGCGGGGAAGCGCTCGTCCCGGTCGAGGTCGCCGGCCACCGGGCGGATGACATCCTCGGCGAACTGGCGCGCCGCGTCCCGGACCTGCTCGTGTATCGGGGTCACATACATCGGTCTCAATCTTCTATATAACTATATAGTTATTTACTAACATCGACGGCGATCCCGGTCAAGCGCCGGCCCGGCCGTCGCGCGAATGCGCCTGCCTAGAGTTCGCGCCAGTCCAGGACCACGAAGGGCTCCTCGATCGCGCGGGCCTGCAGCATGCCGTAGAGCGCCTGGGGATCGCCGGGAGACAGGGTGCGCACCAGCCCGTCGAGCGGGATGCGGCCTTCGGCCAGCCATTTCAGGGCCCTGCGGAAACCCGAGAAGATGCTCTGGGCGCTGTTGTTGTATCCCTCCAGCAGTTCCTCCCATTTGAAACCGCGGGACAGCAGCGGCAGTTCCCATTCCCAGCCGCTGCGCAGCACCACGAAATTGGTGAAGACGGCCTGCAGGATCTCATGCGCGTGGATCTCGGTGCGCCGGTGCCAGGGAACGCCGATCATCACCACCTCGCCGTGCTGACGCACGATGCGGCAGCCGTCGAGGACCGCCTGCTCGTGACCGGAACAATCGGCGACGAGCGCGACCCGGCCGGCCAGCAGGGGATCGTCGAGCGGCATGGCGGCGTGGGTGGCAAGACCGGATGCCTCGGCCTGCCGGCGCCGGGTGGCGTCAGGCTCGACGACATGCACGTCATATCCGGCATGCCCGAAGATATGGGCGGCGAGATAGCCGACGGGGCCGGCGCCGCAGATGACCACGCCGTCCCCCGGCCTCGCCCTCGTCGTCATCAGCGTCGTCATCGAAACCCCGACCAGGCGGGCGATCGCCGCGGTCTGCGCGGTCATGCCGTCCGGCACCGGCAGGGTGTAGCGGACATCCACCTGCTGGAAGCTCCGATGCGGCCCCATGCAGAACAGGCGCGTGCCCGCCGCAACGTCGCGCACATCCGCGCCGCATTCCTCCGCCTCGAACACGGCGGCGTAGCCGGGGCGGATCGGAAAATTCTCGCCCATGGCCCAGGCGAGTTCCGTGCCAGGGCTGACGAGCGTCGCCAGCGTCCTGCCCCGCACCTCGTTGCGGCCGAGCGGTCCGCTGTCGCCGCTCGCCGCCAGCGCAAACACGCCCTTGCCCGGAAAGATGATTTCCCTGCCGATCATGTCGTCCCCCCCTGCCGCCCGTCAGAGCGCCCGGCCGCTCTGCGAATTGAAAAGATGCAGCCCGGCCGGATCGAAGGCGATCCTGACCGTCTGATCGGGATGCGGCCGCACGCCGGCCGGCATCTGCGCGATGAACTCCTGTGCGCCCACGCGCAGGTCGACCAGGGCCTCGACGCCGAGATATTCGACCACCTCCACCCGTGCATCGATCGCGCCGGCCTCGTCCGGGCGGGCAAGCCGGATGTCGCTCGGCCTGATGCCGAGCGTGACGCCCTCCCCCGGCCGGAGCTTCGCCGCCCATTCGGCGGGGACCGCAAAGCGCAGCGAGGGCGAGACCAGGACCGGGCCGGCGTCCGTACCCTCCACCTTGGTGTGGAAGAGGTTCATGGCGGGACTGCCGATGAAGGTGGCGACGAAGACGTTCTTCGGATGGGCGAAGACCTCCTCGGGCGAGCCGACCTGCTCGATATGGCCGTCCTTCATGATCACGATCTTGTCGGCGAGCGTCATCGCCTCGACCTGGTCGTGCGTCACATAGATCACCGTCGTGCCGAGCTGCTTGTGCAGCTTGGCGATCTCCATGCGAACCTGGGTGCGCAGCTTGGCGTCGAGGTTCGACAGCGGTTCGTCGAACAGGAAGACCTCGGGCGTACGCACCATCGCGCGGCCCATGGCGACGCGCTGGCGCTGCCCGCCGGAGAGCTGGGCGGGCCTGCGCTGCAGCAGCGCCTCGAGACCGAGCATGGCGGCGACGTCGGCGATCTTGCCGTCCACCGCCTGCCGGGACAGCTTCTGCGGCTTGAGCGCGAATTCCATGTTCTGGCGCACGGTCATGTGCGGGTAGAGCGCGTAGTTCTGGAAGACCATGGCGATCTTCCTGTCCTTCGGCGCCTTGTCGTTGATCACCTCGCCGCCGATGCGGATCTCGCCGCCGCTGACGTCCTCCAGGCCGGCGACCATGCGCAGCGTCGTGGTCTTGCCGCAGCCGGACGGCCCGAGCAGGACGACGAATTCGCCGTCCTGGATGTCGAGATCCACGCCGTGCACCACCTTGATGGCCCCGAACGATTTGACGACCTTCGAAAGAGAGACGGATGCCAAGGTATTTCTCCGTAACAGGGGGGATCGAGGCTGGGGCGCCTACTTGACCGAGCCGAGCGTCAGTCCCTTGACGAGCCATTTCTGGCAGGTCAGCACGAAGATCACGCCGGGGATGAGGATGATGAAGGAGCCGGCCATGATCTGGCCCCACTGCACCGCGTCGCTGCTCCAGAACGACATCACGGCGACCGTGACCGTCTGCGCGCTCGAGCCGGTGAGCATCAGGGCGAAGAGGAACTCGTTCCAGGAAAAGATGAAGCAGAAGACGGCGCAGACCGCGAGGCCGGGGGCTGCGAGGGGCAGCGAGATGCGCCAGAAGATCTCGACGATGCCGTAGCCGTCCACCTGGGCCGCTTCCTCCAGCGCCTCGGGCACCTCGTCGAAGAAGCCCTTCATCAGCCAGACGGTGAGCGGAATATTCGCCGTCGAATAGACGATGATCAGCGCCAGCGGCGTGTCGAGCAGGCCGATCGCCTTGAAGATGATGTAATAGGGCACCACCACCGCGATCGGCGGGAACATCCGCATCGACAGGATCCAGAACGCGGCATCGTCGATGCGCCGGTGCCGGATGCGCGACAGGGCGAAGGCGCCGAGCGAGCCCACGGATACGCTGAACGCCGTCGAGCCGAGGGTGACGATCAGGCTGTTGGCGATGTTGGAGACGAACGGCCGCAGTGTGAACAGGTCGATATAGTGCTGCAGCGTCGGCTTGAAGAACAGGCTCGGCGGCCGCGAGAACATGTCCACCGACGGCTTCAGCGAGGAAGCCAGGATCAGGTAGATGGGGACCATGAAGACGATCAGGATCGCCCCGATCAGGATATAGGTCAGGACCGCCTGGCGGGCACCGGGTTTATGCATGGGTTGGATCCCTTCCAGGCCCCTAGCGGGCAGCCGCGCTTTTCTGCATCGACTTGAAGAACAGGGTGATCAGCACGGAGATGACGATCAGCGAGACGAAGGAGGCGGCGGCGCCGACGCCCATGCGCCAGAAGGTGAAGCTCTGGCGGTAGATGTAGAGTGCGATCGTCTCCGTCGCGTCGCCCGGCCCGCCCTTGGTCAGCACATAGATGATGTCGTAGATCTTGAAGGCGTCGATGGCGCGCAGGAAGAGAAGGCTGATCAGCACCGGCCTGAGCTGCGGCAGCGTCACGTACAGGAAGACATCGACGCTGGAATTGCCGTCGATCCGCGCCGCTTCGTAAGGCTCCGGCGACAGGCTCTGCAGCGCGGCCGCCGTTCCCATCATCACGAAGGGCGTCCACTGCCAGATATCGGCGATGGCGATGGCCGTGAGGGACCATTGCGTGCTGGTGATCCAGGGGATCGGATCGATGCCGACCATGCCGAGGAAATAATTGAGGTAGCCCAGTTCGGGAAAATAGAGGAACAGCCAGACCAGCCCGACGATCACCGGCGAGATCATCATCGGGATCAGCAGCAGCGTGCGGATGACCGCCATGCCGGGCAGGCGCTGCGTCACGAGCAGGGCCATCGCCACGCCGAGGACGAACTGGACCACCAGCGTCATCGCCATCAGCTTGAAGGTGATCAGCAGGCTGTGCAGGAAGGTGTCGGAGGTCAGCACCTCGCTGTAATTGGCCAGGCCCACGAAGATGCGGGGAATGAAGGGCTTGGCCAGGTCGTAGTTCCGGAAGCTCAGATAGAGCGCATAGAGCATCGGATAGATGGTGGTGAGGAACAGCACCGCGACGGTCGGCAGCAGGAATGCCGTCGCGATCGTCCTGTTGCGCCTGGTGACGTAGCCCATCTGGACGCTCCCCTTGCTTGTCTTCGATGCTCCGGCGCCGGAGGCGCCGGAGCGACGGGTCCCGCGCTATTGCTTGAGGACGGCGACCGGCACGTCGTCGATCCAGCGCAGGCGCGTTTCGACCGGGAACATCGACAGGCGGGCGTTGACCGCGTCGCAGGCCTTGGTCAGCGCTTCGAGCGCCGTCGGCGTCTCGCCCGCCATGTACTTGCTCAGCTCGACGCCGAAATTCTCTTCGACGTCGGCGTAGAAGGGATGGAAGATGCGGCGGCGGGCATTGGCCTGGCTGTCGAGCAGCACCTTGTAATAGGGATACCGGGCCTGCAGGGCGGGATCGGAGAGCAGCGACTTGCGGAACTGGCTGATGCCCCAGCCCTCTTCGGCGAGGCGGCGCATGATCTTCTCGCTGGTGCCCCATTTGATGAAGGCCCAGGCGGCCTCCTTGTCGCGCTCGGACGCCTTGGCGTTGATCCCGAACGACAGCGAGCCGGTATAGGTGGGCTGCGGCTTGCCGTCGACCGTCGGGCTGGCGGAGAATCCCGCCTTGCCCAGCGTCGGCAGCTTGGCCTCGGCCGGATTGGTGAGGCGGACCGTGCGCACGCTCCAATAGCCGGCGATCGCCGTCTCGCCGCGTTCCATGTAGCCGGACTGGATGTCCCACATCAGGCCGAGATAATCGGGCGGGTTGAAGGGCACCAGCGACTTCATGAATTCGGCGGCCTTGACCTGCGGCTCGCCGGTCATCCCGCACAGCCCGGTCTTCGGATCCCAGTAATCGCCGCCGAAGGCGCGCATGATCGGGAAGAAATCATGGGTGATCGCACCCTGCACGCGGCTATAGGACTGGGCGTTGCCGTAGAAATCGTGGTCGAGCACCTTGCCCGCCAGCATCTCGCCCTTCTTGCGGGTGAAGAACTGGGCGATGTCGTAGAACTGCTTGAAGGTGGTCGGAGCGGCCAGGTCATAGCCATATTTCGCCTTGAACGCGGCCTTCTCGTCGGCATTGTCGAAGAGGTCCTGGCGGTAGTTCACGTGCCAGATCATGCCGGAAGCCGGAAAGGCGAGCAGGCGGCCCTGCCAGCTGTTTTCCTGAAGCTGCACCGGCACGATATCGTCGAGGCCGATCTCGGCGGCGTCACGCTTGGCGTAGTCGGTCAGGTCCTGCAGCGCGCCCGCCTCGCCGAGCATGCCGATCCAGGGGCTGTCGACCCAGAGCAGCTGATAGGTCGGCTTGTCGGAGGAGGCCTCGATGATGATCTTGTCGATCAGGCCCGGATAGGGCAGCTGGTCGATCTGCACCTTCGCGCCGGTCAGGTCCTCGAATTCCTTCGTGATCTTCGCCAGCCGGGTGACCGACGTATCGCCGATGCCCAGCATCTTGAGCTGCACGCCCTCGAACGGCTTCTGCTGCGCCAGCGCGGTGCTGCCCATCACGGCCAGAAGCCCGCCCGCCGCAGCCAGTTTTCGCCACAACCCCATCGAAATGCCTCCTCCACTTTTGTTTGACAAGATCCGCCCGCTCCCGGTCTGCGCCGGATGAGAGGCGTTCGCCGGCCGCCGGGACGGCATGCCGGCCTGCGCCGCCGTCTGGCCCTAGGCCACCGGCGACCAGAGCTTCGGCCCGCCGGCGGCCTCGTAGCCGAGCGACCCCTGGCGGCTGACGATCTCCAGGAACTGGCCCCAGGGCGTGCGCAGATAGAGCCAGGTCAGGCCTTCCATCGGACCGGATTCGATCAGCGTCGGGCCGTCGAGGACGTCGACGCCGCGCTCGCGCAGGCGCTCGGCCGCGGCAAAGGCATCGTCGACCTGGAAGGCGAGATGGAAGCCGCCGACCTCGCTGTTGCGCTTGAGCGCCGCGGCCTGCGTCTCGCCCGAATATTGGAAGATCTCGAGATTGCTGCCGTTGCCGCAGCGCAGCACCTTGATGTTCTCGATCCGGCAATGCTCGGGCACGCCGAGGCGCCGCCGCATGAATTCGCCGTCGGCCTCGACCCGCCCCGTGGTCATCACGGTCACCGCGCCGAACACCGCTTCGAAGAAGCCGACGGCCTCTTCGAGGTCCGGTACGGTGAAGCCGATATGTTCCATGCCGAAGATCTTCAATCGCCCCTCCCCGCCACGCCCGAAGCCGCCCGACGAAGGACGGCACGGCCGCGCATGGCACTTATTATGTATCTAGTTAGTTATTTACGCACTATCCGGATGGTGTGTCAACCGCTGTCGGCGAGCCTCGCCGGCGGTTCTGCCCTCAGCGGCGGCCGAGGAGCGCGGCCCCTCGATACGGGCGCATCTTCCCGGCCCCCGCGCCGTCAGGCATCGGCGTAGCGTCCGCTGATGCGGCGTGCGGAGTCGAGCGTCGCGGACGGGAGCGGCGGCCTCTCCAGGATCATGTCCGCGGCCTTCTCGCCGATCATGATCGTCGGCGCATTGGTGTTGGAGGAATTGATCAGCGGCATGACGGAGGAATCGCACACGCGCAGCCCGTCCAGCCCATGCACGCGCAGGTCGGGGGCGACCACCGCCATGGCGTCCCGTCCCATCCGGCAGGCGCCGACGGGATGGTGATCCGTCTTGGCCATCCGGCAGGCGAAATCGAACAGCTCGGACGGGCTGCGGACCTCCGGTCCCGGCAGGCTTTCCCGCCGGAGGAACGGCTTCAGGGCCGGCTGCCGCATGATCTCGCGCGCCATCTCCAGGCCGCGCAGCGACATCTCCCGGTCGTAGGGGTCGGCCCAGTAGTTCGGGTCGATCAGGGGAGCGGCGCGGCTGTCCGCGCTGGCCAGGCGCACCGTGCCGCGGGAGCGCGGACGCATGAAGGCCGAGTTCAGCGTCACGCCCGGATTGTCCAGCTTGACGATGCCCTTCTCGATGCCCGATCCCTGGCCGAGATGGAACTGGATGTCCGGCGAGCGCGCCTGCGGGTCCGCATACCAGAACCCGCCGGTCTCGAAGAGGGAGGACGCGACCGGCCCGGTCCTGAACATCAGATATTGCAGGCCGGCGACCAGCGTACGGTCGAGGCGCTGGACGGAATCATAGCTGTGGTCGCCGCTGCATTCGCAGATGACCCCGAGGTCGAGGTGGTCCTGGAGATTGCTTCCGACGCCGGGCAGGTCGTGCCGGACGGCGACACCGACCGATTCGAGGTGGTCTGCGGGCCCGATGCCGGAGAGCATCAGGAGGCGGGGCGAGCCGATGCCGCCGCAGGTGACGAGCACCTCGCGCTCGGCACGGATGATCCCGGCCCCGCCGGCGCCGGCGACTTCGATCCCGGTTGCACGCCCACCCTCCACCACGATCCTGCGGATCTCCGCGGAGGCGAGCACGGTGAGGTTCGGCCGGGTCATCGCCGGCCGGAGATAGGCGCTCGCCGCCGAGGCGCGCCTCGCCGCCCGCTGCGTCAGCTGGTAATAGCCGACACCGGCCTGCCGGCGGCCGTTGAAGTCGAAATTATAGGGCATGCCATATTCCTGCGCCGCGCGAATGAAGGCGTCGCAGATCGGCAGCGTGGCCCGGGGCATGGAAACGCCGAGCGGGCCTTCATGGCCGTGATAGTCGTCGGCGAAGCGCTCATTGCCCTCGGCGCGCTTGAAATAGGGAAGGACGTCGCGATAGCTCCAGCCCTCGCAGCCCGCCTCGCCGGCCCAGGCATCGTAGTCGAGGGCGTTGCCGCGGGTGTAGATCTGGGCGTTGATCGTCGATCCGCCGCCAATGACCTTGCCCTGCGTATACCAGAGCACGCGTCCGGCGAGATGGCGCTGCGGCACGGTGGACCAGCCCCAGCTGCCGATACCCTTGGTCATCTTGGCGAAGCCCGCCGGCATGTGGAACAGAGGGTGCCGGTCCCAGGCGCCCGCCTCGACGAGAAGGACACGCAGCCCCGCATCCTCGGACAGCCGGCTGGCGAGCACGCAACCGGCGGGCCCGGCACCGGCGATCACATAGTCGTAGATTTCCATGACGTTCCCCCTCCTCCCGCTTGCCATTCCGTGCCGGATAGGCCATGTAAATAACTATATGGTTACTTTACAAGGGAGAAAACGGTGAGGCCCTCGGACAAGGTAGGATTCGGCCGCGTGAAGCTCGAGGTCACGCCCTTCGCCTTCGGCGCGGCGCCCATCGGCAATTTCTCGCGCCCCATCGACGAGGCCACCTCGGACGCCATGGTCCAGCATGCCTGGGACGCGGGGGTTCGCTATTACGACACCGCGCCGATGTACGGTCACGGATTGTCGGAACTGCGCTGCGGCCATTCGCTGCGCTGGAAGGAGCGCGACGACTTCGTGCTGTCCTCCAAGGTGGGACGCCTTCTCAAGCCGAAGAAGCGCTCGCAGATCGAGTTCTCGCCATGGAACAACGCCGCCGCCAACGAGATGGTGTTCGACTATTCCTACGACGCCACCATGCGTTCCTTCGAGGACTCGCTGCAGCGGCTGGCGCTCGAGCGCATCGACATCTGCTTCATCCACGACATCGACGTGTTCACCCGCGGGGCCGAACAGCCCGAGGTCTTCAGGCAGGCAATGGACGGGGCCTGGCGCGCTCTCGCGAAGCTGCGCGAGGAAGGGGTCGTCAAGGCGATCGGCGTCGGCGTCAACGAATGGCAGGTGTGTCTGGAGGCGCTTCGGCAGCGTGATTTCGACTGCTTCCTCCTTGCCGGCCGCTACACGCTGCTGGAACAGGAATCGCTCGATTCCTTCCTGCCGCTCTGCGTCGAGAGAAACGCCGCCGTCGTCATCGGCGGCGGCTTCAACTCGGGCATTCTCGCCACCGGCGCCGTGGACGGCGCCAAGTACAATTATGTTCCCGCTCCCGCCGACATCCTGGAGCGCGTCCGCAGGATCGAGAAGGTCTGCCGGGACCATGACGTTCCCCTGCCGGCCGCGGCCATGCAGTTCGTCGTCGCCCATCCGGCCATCCCCTCCTTCATCGCCGGCACCCGAACCGTGGACCAGCTCGAAAAGAACCTCGAATGGTTCAGCCATCCCATTCCCGCGGATTTCTGGCGCACGCTGAAAAAGCAGGGATTGCTGCGGGAGGATGCGCCGACGCCCGACGAGAGCCGATAGGCAAGGTCATGCCCGCCATGGTGCCGGCGCGCGCGGAACGATCCGGAAGAATGTCATGAGCAGTTCGCCCGCAACCTTCCCGCCGGGCCGGCAGCTCGCCGGCGGCCGCTATCATTACGAGGACATCGAGGTCGGCGACTGGTACGCCACGCCGCCGGCCACCATCACCGAGAGCCACATCGATCGGTTCGCGGCGCTGTCGGGCGACTTTTTCGCAGTTCACATGGACGAGGCGGCGGCGCGGGACCTCGGTTTTCCCGGACGCATCGCCCATGGCCTCCTGGTGCTCGCCATCGTCGACGGGCTGAAGAACCAGTCGGAGGCCCTGTTCCATGCGGTGGCATCGCTCGGCTGGCGATGGTCGTTCGACGCCCCCGTCTTCATCGCCGACCGGCTCTTCGCCAGGATCAGCGTCCTGGGCAAGCGGGAAACGCGCCATCCCGGCCGCGCCATCGTCGAACTGGGATTCCACGTGGTGAACCAGCACGGGCGGGTCGTCCAGAGCGGCACGAACACGCTGATGATCCTGCGGGACCGGCGCGAAAGCGCCGACCCCACGGATGGCGGTGCGGGCGATGGCAGTGACGCAGGACTGCCCAATAGCTAGGCTTGCCCATCCTTTAGACATTCATTAAATGGCAATTCCACAATGCCGTATCGGGAAAACAGATACGGCCCGGGAGTTGCCGGCTCGTCATGGACTTCAATTTCAAGCATGCGCGCTATTTCGTGGCCGCCGCCCGTCTGGGCCAGGTGAGCCGGGCCGCGGTCGAGCTCAACGTCTCCCAATCCGCCGTGACGGCCGCCATCCAGCAATTGGAGGCCCTGCTCGGCGCGCCCCTTCTGGAAAGGCGGCCGACCGGTGTCGCGCTGACGCCGGCCGGCTCCCATTTCCTGCGCCACGCCGAACAGATCATCGCCGCCGTGAACGAGGCGACCCGGATAGCCGTCGACACGCCCGCCGGCATCGTCGGGGCGGTGCGCATCGGCGTGACCTACACGGTGGCTGGCTATTTCGTCATGCCGCTGATCCACCGCGTCCAACGCCTCTTTCCCGGCATCGACATCATCCTGAGCGAAGCCGAACGCCCGGAAATCGAGGCCGCTCTGGTGGCCGAAACCATCGATCTGGCTGTCATGCTCACCTCCAATCTCGGCAATCAGGACGAGATCGGCCACGAAACCCTGGTGCGCTCGCAGCGGCGCCTGTGGCTTCCGGCCGAGCACGCATTGTCGCGCAAGGGGCAGGTCTCGCTCGCCGACGTGGTCAATCATCCCTATATCGCGCTGACCGTGGACGAGGCGATGAAGACGCAGGCAGGCTATTGGACGAAGGCCGGCGTGCATCCGAACGTGGTCTTCCAGACGAGTTCCGTCGAGGCGGTGCGCACCATGGTCGCCGCCGGCATGGGCATCACCGTCCTGTCCGACATGGTCTACCGTCCGTGGTCGCTGGAGGGCCAGAGGATCGAGACCTGCGACCTCAGCGACGAAATCCCCACCATGGATGTCGGGGTGGCCTGGAAGGCCAGCCGCGCGCGCTCGCAGACGCTGCTCTCGCTGATCGACTTCCTCAAGCGCAACGCCGACTACGAGATCAGGCGCGCCAGGAACAGGGAGGATCGCCGGTAGCCGCGCGGCGCTCCCGCGGCATCAGACGGAGCGACCGAACAGACCGAGGGGTGCCCGCGGAAAGCTCTTGGCCGCGCCCGGCTGCGGACGCCGCACGAACCAGCTCGAAACATCCCTGGCGATCGCCGCCGGCATCGAGCGCGGCTCCAGGCGCAGGCGATCCTCGGGCGCGCAGGCGATGATGGCGTTGCGCTCCGATTCGTTCGCCTCCTCGATGATCCAGGCATTCAGGTCAGGGCCTGCGAGGCTGCAGGCCAGCCCGGCCGTGAACGGATCCATGCCGTCCTCCACCAGGATGTTCATCGCCATACGGCCGTTCCGGGCCAGGACGCGGCGCAGGGCGAGCAGGGCCGGACCATCGAAGACCGCCTCGGGCGAAAAGCCGGGCCCGCCCACGTCGATGCCGATGCCGTCGAAGCGGTCCGGCGTCTGCGCGACGAAGTCGCGGAAGTCGGCGGTCTGGCAGCGGATCTCCTTCGGCATCCAGAAATAGTCCCGCGCCAGGGCGAAGCTTTGCGGGTTGCGGTCGACGACCGTCACCGTCTTGCCCTGCCGATGCAGCATCGTGGCGAGCGTGCCGCCGGCGCAGCCGAGCAGGAGGATATTGGAGGCCTCGCGCAGCAGGCCGTCCATCAGGTGGACATAGGTGAAGCAGCTCGTGCCGGTCGGCAGAGCGTGGCTCTGGAACGCATTGCCTTCGTAATAGCGCCGGGCGCCGGTCGCCTTGTCCTCGATGATGGAGATCGTGCCGTTTACACCGTCGAAGACTCCCAGCGTCCGCATTCTCGAATTCCGCCCCCAAACGCCCCGCCACCGGCAGCCGCGCAATATGCCCAATTCACTCAATCGCAAATTGAGCCTCCGACGCCATGAAAATCAATGTCTGGCGATAAAACAAGGGCACGCGCAACACCGGCTGGTCGTTGCGGTAGCTTTGAATCGGTGGCCCGAGCACCAGCCGATGCCCTTTCAGATAGGAATTCCAGATCATCGGAAAATCCATTCCTTCACCGATCAGCCGATTGCACCGATCGATCAGGTCGTCCGCTTTCTCCATGCCTGGCATTCCGTCTGGTTCGAGGTCATCGTGCCATTAGAATGTTCCCCCGGACCGCCGGAATTGATCTGGATCAAAGCGGAGCCGCATATCCACCGGCCGCGGGTTGTCCGTGCCGCTCCGGCTCTCCGTTTCGACCGGCCAGCGCGATCCTCGCCGCCTCCCTCGGCCGGCAAGACTCATCGGCCGAGCAGGTTTCGCTGGACGGTGAGCAGATGCGCATGCATCGCCTCGCGGGCGGCATCCGGGTCGCGGCGAAAGAGAGCCTCGACGACGGCCTTGTGCTCGTCGCAATAGAGCTGCCGCCGCTCCTCGGAAAACGAGCGCTTCTTCATCTCGAACCATGGCGACTGGTTGCGCAGGATGCGCATGACATTGTGGATTTCCTTCAGGAAATCATTGCGCGAGCAGGCGAAGATGCGGCTGTGGAATTCCGCGTCCCAATGCTCGAAGACCGGCATGTCGGTCGATTCCGACGCGCTCGCATGCGCCTCCCTTACGCCGTTGAGATCGCCCGTGCTGGCGTTCGTCGCCGCGAAGGAGGCCGCCGCGGGCTCGAGCAGCAGCCGGATCTCCATCATGTCCGCCGGGCTCGTGCCTTCCATCCGGGCGACGGCGCCCGCCAGCGAATGGGGGTTGGCCGTCACCAGGAAGGTGCCGCGGCCGACATGGCGGACCAGCGCTCCCTCCTCCTCGAGGAGGCCGACGGCACGGCGCATCGTGTTGCGGGCCACGCCATATTCGTCGGCGAGGTCCCGCTCGGCCGGCATCCTGCCGCTCTCGCTCCATTCGCCCGCCGATATGCGCTTCCTGAGCGTGGCGGCGATATCGCCCGCGACGAGCCTCGGCATCCGATTCAATCCCGAACTGATCCAATACTGGACCATTGATAGCAACATCTTCAGGATGCGTCCACCGCCTGCCCGACCGGGCTTCGCCGTGCCCTCGTCGCCCGTCCGAGGCGATCGGCACGGCAATCCCTCTCGGAATACGCTTGCATGACGAGTCGATCGAAGCTAGCCTGCTTCTCAAAGGACTACAAAATGGTCCAAAAAAGGATCAGGGAGAGATACCGTGAGGGTTGCGACCTTTTCGATCGCCGGCGAGCGCCGTGTCGGCCTTGTCGACCTCGACCGCCAGACGGTGGCGCCGTTCGATTTCACCGTCGAGGCGGCGAGATCCGGCATCTTGGCGGTCATCGACCGCGGCGCCGCCCCCCTGCCGCGGACCCTCTCGCCCCTTCCCCTGAGCGCGGTCGAGATCGAGGCGCCGATTCCCCGCCCCCGCCGCAACATCTTCTGCGTCGGCAAGAACTACCACGAGCACGCGCATGAATTCGCCAGGAGCGGCTTCGATTCGAGTGCCGCCGCGGGCGCGGTGCCGAAGAATCCGATCATCTTCTCCAAGCTGCCGGACTCGGTAGTCCCGAACCATGCGAAGGTCCTGATCGATGCGAAAGTGTCGTCGTCGATCGACTACGAAGCCGAACTCGCCGTCATCATCGGCCGGGAGGGCCGCGGCATCTCGAAGGAGAACGCCCTCGACCACGTCTGGGGCTACACCATCGTCAACGACGTGACGGCCCGCGACCTGCAGGGCAAATACAGCCAGTGGCTGATCGGCAAATCGCAGGACACGTTCTGCCCGATGGGTCCCTGGGCCGTCTCCAAGGACGAATTCGACCTGGCGAACGCCGGCATCCGCTGCTTCGTCAATGGCGATCTGCGCCAGAATTCCAAGGTCTCGCTGCTGATCTTCGACATCCCCACCATCATCGCCACGCTGTCGGAAGGCATCACCCTGCGCCCCGGCGACATCATCGCGACCGGGACGCCCTCCGGCGTCGGCATCGGCTTCGACCCGCCGAAATATCTCAAATCCGGTGACGTCGTGCGCGTCGAGATCGACGGCATCGGCACGCTGGAAAACCGGTTCGCGGAGTTTGCCTGATGGCTTCGATCGCCGGCGGCGCCATTGTCGCGGACGTCAGGGGCGACGGCTTTCCCGTGGTGATGGTCCACGGCCTCGGCGGCACGTCCAACACCTACCAGCCGCAGATGGCGGTTCTCGCCAACTACCGCGTCGTTCGCCCGGACCTGCCGGGCTCCGGCCGCTCGCCGGTGCCGTTCGAGAGATTGTCCATCGAGTGGCTGGCCGAAGCGGTCATCTCGGGGCTGGACTCGCTCGGCATCCGCAGGGCGCATGTCGTCGGCCACTCGCTCGGCACGCTGGTCTGCCAGCGCATCGCCGCCGAGACCCCCGACAGGGTGGCCTCGCTGACGCTGTTCGGCGCCCTGACCGCTCCGCCGGATGCGGCGAGGAACGGCTTGATCGAACGGGCGAAGAAGGCCCGGTCGGAGGGAATGGAGGCCATCGCCGACCAGATCATCGCCAACACCCTGTCGCCGTCCACGCATGCGGAAAAGCCCGAGGCGGTCGCCTTCGTGCGGGAATCGGTGATGCGGCAGCCGGCCGAGGGCTATGCGAAGACCTGCGAGGCGCTGTCGGCGGCGCAGCCCGCCGAGTGGTCCCGGATCAAGGCGCCGACGCTGCTGGTGACGGGCGACGCCGATCCCGTCGCCCCCGTCAGCATGGCTCAGATCCTGTCGGAGAGGATCGCCGGCGCGCGCCTGTGCGTGGTCGAGCGCTGCGGGCATTGGGTGACGATCGAGCGGGCGCAGGAAAGCAACCGCAGACTGGCGGCGTTTCTCCAGCAACACGGGAGCTGAACTCAAAAAAAGGGGTCGCGAGGGACATGGTCCCGCGTGAACCTCCGGGAGGAGACCATGGCGGAAGACAGTTACGGCTGGACCGGCAACGGCAGCAACGGCACGCTTTTGACGAATGTGCGCATTCTCGATGCGACCGGCGAATATCCCTATACCGGCGAAGTGCTGATCCAGGGCAACCGGATCAAGCAGGTCACGCGGGGCACCTCCCGCTTTGGGTCGTCTCCGGCATCCTATGGCGGCGCCACCGTGATCGACGGCATGGGCTCGACGCTGATGCCGGGCATGATCGACGCGCATCTGCATCTGTCCTGGAACAACGCCCCGGGCATCGACCCCATCCAGATGATGGAGCTCGAGGAGCACATGCTCGTCACCATGGAGATGGCGAAGCTGGTGATCGATGCCGGCTTCACCGGCGGGCGCGGCGCGGCCGCCGCCAAGCCGCGGCTCGACGTCGTCGCCAAGCGCTTCATCAACGAAGGCCGGTTTCCCGGCCCCCGCTATCTCGCCGCCGGCCCCGAAATCACCACGGTCGGCGGCCTCGGCGATGCCGCGCCCTCGCATATCCCCCATGAAGGCCTCAATCTCGGCCTTGTCGTCTCCGGGCCGGAAGAGGTCCGCCGCACGGTGCGCCAGCTGATCAAATACGGCGTCGATTCCATCAAGCTCAACCTCTCCGGCGAATCCATCACCGGCATGGGCGCGGAGGAAACGCCGATGTCGGAGGAGGAGGTCGCGATGGCGGCCTCGGAGGCGCGCTGCCGCAACAAGGTGCTGTCCGCCCATGCCCGCTCCTCCGGCTCGGTCAAGCAATGCATCCGCCACGGCATCACCAACATCTATCACGCCTCCTTCGCCGACGAGGAAGCGCTGGACATGCTGGAAGCCGCCAAGGACAGGCATTTCGTGGCGCCCGGCATCGCCTGGCTGATCAACACCGCCCGCCATGCCGAGCAGTGGGGCATCAAGCCGGGCTCGCGGCTGTCGATGGAATATGAGCGCGAGCTCGCGATGTGCGTGGAGACGATGAAGAAGATGCATCGCCGCGGCATCCGCATCTGCATCGGCGGCGATTACGGCTTCGCCTGGACGCCGCAGGGCACCAACGCCAAGGATATCCAGACCTTCGTCGAGATGCTCGGCTTCTCGCCGATGGAGGCGATCCAGGCGGCGACCAAATATGGCGGCCAGATCATGGGCATGGGCGACGAGCTCGGCCTGATCAAGGAGGGCTATCTCGCCGACCTGCTGCTGGTCGACGGCGACCCGATCGCCGATGTGCGCATCCTGCAGGACAAGAACCGCATCCAGGCCATCATGAAGGACGGCAAGTTCCACAAGGCGCCGCGGCTCACCGAGCAGCGCCGGCGGCTGACGGCATGACCATGCCGCAGAGGACATCGGCGCAACCGGGCCTGCCGGCCGGCGGCGGCCTCAGCCGGGCGCAGGCCTGGGGGCTGGCGGGCCTGCTCGCCGGCGCGCTCCTGCTCTGGCTGATGCTGGGCATCTGGCCGGCCTGGCTGAACGCCGTCCTCATCTCGAAGAAGGCCTTCGCCAGCGCCATCCTCAACGGGCTGACGCTCGCCGGCCTGTATTTCCTGGTGGCGAGCGGCTTCACGCTCGTCTTCGGGCTGATGCGCAACGTCAACCTCGCGCATGGATCGCTCTATCTGCTCGGCGCCTATGTCGGCTATGAGGTGACCACCCGCACCGGCTACTGGCTGCTCGGCGTCGCCGCCGGCTTCCTGGTGCTCGCCGCCCTCGGCGTCGTCATGCAGGTGCTGGTCTTCCGCCGGCTCGCGGGCGACGACCTGCGCCAGACGCTGGTCACCATCGGCATTTCCATCGTCGCCGCCGACCTCATGCTCGCTGCCTGGGGCGGCTCGACCTACCAGATCGCCACGCCCGCATGGCTGGACGGCGCGGTGACGCTGCCGGTGATCACCGCCGTGAAGTCGAACGGCGCCGCGGTCTTCCTCAATTACCCCTTCTACCGCCTCGTCGTGCTCCTCACCGCCATCGCCATCGGCGTCGGGCTGTGGCTGATGCTCAACCGGACGCGGGTGGGGATGATGATCCGCGCCGGCGTGGACGACCGCGCCATGCTGTCGGCCTCCGGCGTCAACGTGCATGCCGTGTTCGCCGTCGTCTTCGCCGTCGGCGCCGGGCTGGCGGGCTTTGCCGGCGTCGTCGGCGGCTCCGCCCTGTCGGTGGCGCCCGGCGAGGATGTGCGCTACCTGCTCGCCTCGCTGGTCGTCGTCATCGTCGGCGGCATGGGCTCGATCACCGGCGCCGCCATCGGAGCGCTGCTGATCGGGCTCGCCGAGCAGATCGGCCTCGTCTACTTCCCCACCTATGGCGTGGTGGTGACCTTCCTCATCATGGTCGTGACGCTCGCCATCCGCCCCCAGGGCATCATGGGGAGGGCGCGATGACCCTGCTCTCGACGCCGGCGGACCGATCCGCCTCGGGCAGCCGGCTCGAACGGCTCGGCGCGGCGCATGTCGCCCTGGCGGTCGCCCTCGTCATCTTTCCCGCCATCGGATCCGATTTCTTCCTGACCCAGATCGGCGGCTATTCGCTCATCTTCGGCATGCTGGCTTTGTCGCTGATGATGCTCGCCGGCTATGGCGGCATGGTCAGCCTCGCGCAGATGACGGTGGCGGGCATCGCCGGCTACATGGTGGCGATCTTCGGGCAGAACAGCTCGGGCGTGCTCGGCTTCGGCTGGCCGTGGTGGATCGCCGTTCCCTTCGCGGTGCTGGTCGCCGCCCTCGCCTCGGCGCTGATCGGCGCGATCTCGGTGCGCACCGAGGGCATCTACACCATCATGATCACGCTGGCGATCGCCACCGCCACCTTCTACTTCACCCAGCAGAACTACACGATTTTCAACGGCTTCCCGGGCTTTGCCGGCTTGAAGGCGCCGGTCTTCTGGTCGGTCGACTGGCGCAGCCCCGTCGCCTTCTATTATCTGTGCCTGGGCATGGCGGCCCTCGTTTATGCGGCGGTGCTCTACGGCTCCCGCTCCACCTTCGGGCTGACGCTGCAGGCGATCCGCGACAATCCGCGCCGCATGCGGGCGATCGGCTTCGACGTGACGGCGCACAAGATCTTCGCCTGGTTCCTGGCCGGCGTCATCGCCGGCCTGGCGGGCGTGCTGCTCGTCTGGTTCAACGGCCGCATCTCGCCCGGGACGATCGGCGTATCGGCCGCCATCAATGTGCTGATCATCGCCGTCATCGGCGGCATCCGGCATCCGATCGGGCCGTTCCTCGGCGCCGTGGTCGTGGTGATGATGCAGACCTTCGCCATCGACATCGTCGGCGCCGAGCGCTTCAACACGCTGATCGGGCTAGTCTTCCTGGTGATCGTCTTCGTCTCGCCGGACGGCCTGCTCGGCCTGTGGGGAAAGATCAAGCCGCATATCGCACAGGAGTCCCTGCGGTCCGGCCCCTGAGAACCGGACACCCGGAAACGACCCAATCAAAAACAAGGGAGGAACCAATGAACATCCATAAACGCACGCTGCTCCTGCTCGCCATGGCGACCGCGCTGTCGTCGCCGCATTTGGCGCTGGCGGACGACGCCTCGATCAAGATCGGCGTCCTCGCCACCTTCGAAGGCCCGTTCACCGTGCTCGGCGAGGACGGCATGCGCGGCGCGATGACGGCGGTCGACGAGGTCGGCGGCATGGTCGGCGGCAAGAAGATCGAGATCGTCAAGGGCTCGTCCGACGCCTCGCCGGACAGCGCCGTGCGCGCCGCCCGCAAGCTCGTCGAGCAGGACGGCGTCAAGGTGCTCGTCGGCCCGCTGTCCGGCGACGAAGGCGTCGCGGTCAAGGACTACGCCAAGACCCAGCCCAACGTCACCTTCATCAACGGCACCTCGGCCGCCCAGGACACCACGCTGCGCAATCCCGCGCCGAACTTCTTCCGCTTCTCCACCGACGGCGCGCAATGGATGGCCGGCCTCGGCACCTATGCCTACCAGGTGAAGGGCTACAAGAGGGTCGCCGTCGTCGCCGAGGACTATTCGTTCCCCTATACCCAGGTCTTCGGCTTCATGGCCGAGTTCTGCAAGGCGGGCGGCAAGGTCCCCTCCAAATCCTGGGTGCCGATCGGCAACAAGGATTTCTCCTCGGTGATCGCCGCCATCCCGGATGACGTCGACGCGATCTATGTGGCGCTGGGCGGCGCCGATGCGGTCAACTTCCTGACGCAGTTCCAGCAGGCGGGCGGCTCGGCGCCGCTGATCGGCGGCTCGATCACCGTCGACCAGACGGTGCTGACCTCCAAGGGCAAGACCCGCGACGTGCTGATCGGCACGCCCTCCGCCGGCCCGGTCGCCGACACCAACGACACGCCGGCCTGGAAGGCCTTCGTCGCGGCCTACAAGAAGCAGCCGGACGCCTTCCCCTCGCCCTCCTTGTTCGCGCATGGCTATTACGTGGACATGAAGGCGACGCTGCTCGCCCTCGGCGAGGTCAAGGACGATGTGTCCGACGGCGGGGTCAAGCTGCGCGACGCGCTCTCCAAGCTCTCCTTCGACACGCCGACCGGCAAGGTCTCGCTCGACAAGAACCGCAACGCCATCGCCGACATCTACCTGACGGAAGTGACGGCCGGCAGCGACGGCAACCTCTACAACAAGCTCGTGAAGGTCATCCCGCAGGTCAACCAGACGCTCGGCATCCCCGAAAAGGACTTCCTGGCGCTCGGGGCCGTCGGCCGCGACAATCCGAGCTGCCCGTGAGCCCTGCCATGACCGGGACCGCCGCCGTCACCGAAAGCCGCGTCGCATCGCGCCTGCAGGGCAGCGGCGCGCATGCGCTAGAGCTCGACGGCGTCACGCGCCTTTTCGGGGCGCTGGCGGCGGTCTCGGGCGTGAGCATGCGGATCGCGGCCGGCGAACGGCGCGCGGTCCTCGGCTCCAACGGGGCGGGCAAGACCACGCTGTTCAACACCATCAGCGGCGACTTCCTGCCGAGCGCCGGCACCATCCGCTTCTTCGGCGAGGACATCACCGACCTGCCGGCGCATGAGCGCATCCGGCGGGGGCTGCGGCGCACCTACCAGATCTCGCAATTGTTCCGGGGCCTGAGCGTCCTCGACAGCGTCTTCCTCGCCTGCCGCGGCGTGTCGCGGCGGCGCTTCTCGCTCCTTCGCCCCAAGGCCGCCGACGTCAACAGGGTGCAGGCGGAGTCCATCCTCAACGCCGTCCATATGGAGGCGGATCGCGACACGCTGGTGGCGACGCTCAGCCACGGCCAGCAGCGCCAGCTCGAAATCGCGCTGGCGCTGGCCGGCGCGCCGCGCTTCATCCTGTTCGACGAGCCGGCGGCGGGCCTGTCGCCGACCGAGCGGCGCGACCTCGTCGCCATCCTCAACGCGCTGCCGCGCCATGTCGGCTACATCATCATCGAACACGACCTCGACGTGGCCCTGAGGGTCTCCGACTACGTCTCGATGATGCACAACGGCCGGCTCTTCAAGGAAGGCACGCCGCAGGAGATCGAGAACGATCCCGAAGTGCAGGAAATCTATCTGGGAGGCGGGCATGGCTGAGCGGAGCGCGAAAGCCGCCCTGAGGATCGACGACCTGCAGGTCTATTACGGCGAAAGCCACGCGCTGCAGGGCGTATCGCTGACGCTGGAGAGCGGCGTGCTCTCCGTCGTCGGCCGCAACGGCATGGGAAAGACCACGCTGTGCAACACGATCACCGGCCTGAAGCGCAGCCGCGGCGGCAGCATCCGCGTCGCGGGCCGCGAGATCACGTCGCTGGAGCCGCACGAGATCCATCGCCTCGGCGTCGGCTATGTGCCGCAGGGGCGGCGCTGCTGGCCGAGCCTGACCGTCGACGAGCATCTGCGGCTCGCCGCCGGCAGCCGGCGGGACGCGAACTGGACCATCGAACGCATCTACCAGACCTTCCCGCGGCTGGCGGAGCGCCGCGGCAATGGCGGCTCGCAGCTGTCCGGCGGCGAGCAGCAGATGCTCGCCATCTCGCGCGCCCTGCTCGGCGATCCCAGGCTGCTGGTGATGGACGAGCCGACGGAGGGGCTCGCCCCCGTCATCGTCGACCAGGTCGAGAAGATGCTGATCGACCTCGCCGCGGAAGGCGAGATGAGCATCCTCGTCATCGAGCAGAACATCGGCGTGGCGACGGCGGTCTCCGACCGCGTCGCCATCATGGTCAACGGCCGCATCAACCGCATCATGGAGGCGCGCGCGCTGGCGGCTGACCGCGAGCTCCAGCAGCGCCTGCTCGGCGTCGGCCGGCATTCGGAGGACAGCGCCGCGACGCCCGCCGCGATGGCGCAGGCCGAGGCGGATATCGGCGAGGTCTATCGCGTCGTCCGCGATCCGGCGGCGGCGCTCCCGTCCGGCGGCAGCCAGGTCTACCGGCCGGTGACGAGCCTGCCGAACCGCTGGGACATCCCGGTCTCGGCGATACGCCGGACTTCGGACGAGGCATCGCCGCAGCCGGGGACATCGGCGTCCTCCTCGGAGACTCGGGCGGTGTTCGCCATGCCCTTTTCCGAGCGGATCGGCCGCACCGTGCTCCTCGCCGGGACGTTCGACACCAAGGGCAAGGAACTGCTCTTCATGGCCGAGAAGCTCGCCCGTCTCGGCATCCCCGTGCGCACGGTCGACCTGTCGACCTCGGGCAAGCCCTCGGTGGCGCAGGTGAGCGCCCTCCAGGTGGCGAGCATGCATCCGGCCGGCACCGCGCAGGTGATGTCCGGCGACCGCGGTTCGTCCGTCACCGCCATGGCCCAGGCGTTCGCGCGCTGGGTCGAGAGGGAGCCCGGCATCGGCGGCATCCTCTCGGCCGGCGGGTCCGGCGGCACCACCCTGGCGACGGCCGGCATGCGGTCCCTGCCGATCGGCCTGCCCAAGATCATGGTCTCGACCGTCGCCGCCGGCGATGTCGGCCAATATGTCGGCGGGTCCGACATCATGATGTTCCATTCGGTGACCGACGTGCAGGGGCTGAACTCGATCAGCGAGCAGATCCTCGGCAATGCCGCGCATGCGATGGCCGGCATGGTGGCGCAGCTGCCGAGCGGGGAAGCCTGGGAAGCGCGGCGCCGGCAGGCGCGCCCCGCCGTCGGCATCACCATGTTCGGGGTGACCACGCCCTGCGTCCAGGCGGTGACGCGGCATCTGGAGGCCGATTACGAATGCCTCGTCTTCCATGCGACGGGCATCGGCGGCCGCGCCATGGAGAGCCTCGGCGATTCGCGCCTGCTCTCCGCCTTCCTCGATCTCACCACGACGGAGGTCGCCGACATGATCGTCGGCGGCGTCTTCGCGGCGGGGCGCGACCGGCTGGGCGCGGCGATCCGCACCGGGCTTCCCTATATCGGCTCCGTCGGCGCGCTGGACATGGTGAATTTCGGGCCGCGCGACACCGTCCCCGAGAAGTTCCGCAGCCGCAAATTCGTCATCCACAACCCGAACGTCACGCTGATGCGCACCACGCGCGACGAGAACCGCGCCTTCGGGGAATGGATCGGCGGCCGCCTCAACGAGATGAACGGGCCCGTCCGCTTCCTGCTGCCGCAGGGCGGCGTCTCCCTGCTCGACGCGCCCGGCCAGCCCTTCCACGATCCCGACGCCGACGAGGCCCTGTTCGAGGCGATCGAAAGGACCGTGCGGCCGACGGCCCAGCGCCGCATCCAGCGCGTGCCCGGCAACATCAACGATGCCGGCTTCGCCAAGGCGGCGGTCGACATGTTCCGCGCCATCGCATCCCCGCCGCAAAGGAGAGCCTGAATGGCCCGCTTCGAACGAAAAGACCTGCTCGACAAGTTCCAGGACATGAAACGGCGCCGCATTCCGATCGTCGGCGGCGGAGCGGGCACCGGCCTGTCGGCCAAATGCGAGGAGAACGGCGGCATCGACCTGATCGTCATCTACAATTCGGGGCGCTACCGCATGGCGGGCCGCGGCTCGCTGTCCGGCCTGCTCGCCTATGGCAATGCCAACGACATCGTCATGGAGATGGCGCGGGAAATCCTGCCGGTCGTCAGGCGGACGCCGGTTCTGGCCGGCGTCAACGGCACCGATCCCTTCTGCCTGTTCGATCCGTTCCTCGACCAGCTGAAGGCCCTCGGCTTTGCCGGCGTCCAGAACTTCCCCACCGTCGGGCTGATCGACGGCACCTTCCGCGCCAATCTGGAGGAGACCGGCATGTCCTACGGGCTGGAGATCGACATGATCCGCCTCGCCCATGCCAAGGACATGCTGACGACGCCCTATGTCTTCAACGCCGGCGAAGCCAAGGCGATGGCCGAGGCCGGCGCCGACATCATCGTCTGCCATCTCGGCCTGACGACCGGCGGCTCGATCGGCGCGGAGACGGCGCTGAAGCTCGAACAGGGCCCGGCGCTCGTCGAGGCATGGGCGGAGGCGGCGCTCGCCGTCAACAAGGACGCCATCATCCTCGTGCATGGTGGGCCGGTGTCCGAGCCCGAGGACGCGGCGTTCATGCTGAAGAACACGCGCAACTGCCACGGCTTCTACGGCGCCTCCTCCATGGAGCGCCTGCCCACGGAGCGGGCGCTGACGGAACAGACCAGGAAATTCAAGTCGGTCGCCTTCGGCTGATCGCGTCACTTTCGGGAGGATCGTGCGATGGCTGCGCAAGTAGTCGGCAATTTCATACTCTGGCTCATCATCCTCGCGATCCTCGTCGTGGTCGCGGTCTATGTGCTGCGATGGCTCTACCGGCGGTCGACCAAGGAAACCGCCTTCGTGCGCACCGGTTTCATGGGAGAGAAGGTGGTGGTGAACGGCGGCGCCTTCGTCATTCCCGTCCTCCACGAGATCACCGCCGTCAACATGAACGTGCTGCGCATCGAGGTGCGGCGCGAGAACCAGATGGCGGTGATCACCAAGAACCGGATGCGCGTCGACATCATCGCCGAATTCTTCGTCCGCGTCGGCGCCAGCCGCGAACTGGTCGCCGCCGCCGCCCAGACGCTCGGCCGGCGCACCCTGCAGCCCGACGGCCTGCGCGAATTGCTGGAAGGCAAGTTCGCCGGCTCCCTGCGCACCGTCGCCGCGCAGATGACGCTGGAGGAGATGCATGAGCGGCGCAACGACTTCGCCTCCCAGGTGCGTCAGCTCGCATCCGAATCCCTCGCGTCCAACGGGCTCGAACTGGAGAGCGTCGCCCTGGTCGACCTCGACCAGACGAGCCTCGAATTCTTCGATCCGTCCAACGCCTTCGACGCCGAGGGCCTGACGCAGCTCACCGAATCCATCGAGACGCGCCGCCGGATGCGCAACGAGATCGAGCAGCGCACGCTCGTCGACATCCGCAACCAGAACCTCGACACCCAGCGCCGCGTGCTCGAAATCGACAGGGAGAGCGAATATGCGCGCCTTGAGCAGGAGCGCGAGGTCGAGATCCGCCGCGCCACCCAGCGTTCGGAGCTCGTCCGCGAGCGCGCCGTCCGCGACCAGGAGGCCGAACAGGCGCAGCTGATCTCCCGCGAGGTGGTCGAAAAAGCGCGGCTGGCGCAGGAGCGCAGCATCACCGAGGAACGCATCCGGACCGAGGAAGACGCCCAGCAGCGCGAGATCGCCCGCCGCCGCAGCCTGGACGAGGCGGAGCTGAAGACCCGCGAACTGACGGCGCGCGAGCAGATCGCCCTCGAAGCCGAGCTCGACAGGGCCCGCATCGGCCGTGAGCAGGGCCAGAGCGAGCTCGAGATCCAGCGCAGGAAGGCCCTGGAGCTCTCCGAACTCGACCGGCAGATCGCCCTCGCCGCCAGGGCGCTCGACCTGACGCGGGCCGAGACGGAAAAGCGCCGCGGCGAGATCGTCTCGGCCCAGGAGACCGAGGCCGAGCGCATCGCGCAGGAGCGCATCCTCGACGAGATGCGGCTGGCGCGGGAACGCGAGCTCGAAGCCTTGCAGATCGCCAAGCGGCAGGCTTTCGAGCAGGCCGAGATCGCCTCCGCCCAGGAAATCGAGCAGGCCCGCATCGCCACCGAACGCGGCGTGGCCGAGGCCCGGCTGGTCAAGGACCGCGAATTGCGCCAGCTGGCCGTCGAATATGACTTCAAGGTCGAAGCCGCCGAGATCCAGAAGGCGATCGACCTCGCCCGGAAGTCGCAGGAACGCTCCTCGGCGATCGCCGCGTCGGAGGCGGTCCGCGCCAAGGCCATCGAGGCCGAGGAACAGGCCTTCACCGCGCGGGAAAGGGAAATCGCCGAGCGCCGCAAGCTCACCGATCTCATCGGGGCGCAGCGCGAGGCCGAGCGCGACGCCCTGCGTGTCGTGTCGGCCGCCGACGCCGAGATGAAGGCGGCGCGCAGCCGCGCCGAAGCGCAGAAGATCCAGGCGACGGCGCTGGCCGAATCCGAGAAGATCCAGGCCCTGGCGGCGGCCGCGCGCTACGAGGTCGATGCCGCCGGGCACCGCCAGCTCAACGAGGCCGAGAACCTGCTGTCCCAGGATGCGCGTTCGGGCCGCCTGCGCCTGAAGCTGCTCGACCGCATCGAGGGCATCGTGCGCGAGAGCGTGCGGCCGATGGAGAAGATCGACGGCATCAAGATCCTGCATGTCGACGGCATGAACGGCAATGGCCCGGGCTCCAGGCGCAACGTCACCGACGAGGTGATCGATTCGGCGCTGCGCTATCGCGTCCAGGCGCCGATGATCGACAACCTCATGAAGGAGATCGGCATCGAGGGCGGGTCGCTCGGCAAGATGACCGACGTGCTGCGTGACGCCAAGGACATCGCCAACCTCACGCGCGAGGGCAAGGGCGGCGCGGACAAGGGCGGCCAGCCGGCCGGCGCGAGGAACGACGACGACCGCGACGACGACAACGATCACTGAGACACGGCGAGGACGAGATGCCCAAGGTCTATATATCCTCGGTGATCGACGCGCCGGCGGCCGAGGTCTGGAAAGTGGTCAGGGATTTCAACGGCCTGCCGGGCTGGACGCCCTTCGTCGCCGAAAGCCGCATCGAGCAGAATGCGTCCTCGAGCCAGGTCGGCTGCATCCGCAACTTCGTCCTCAAGGATGGCGGCCGCATCCGGGAGAGGCTGCTGGCGCTGTCCGACTACGACCTCTCCTGCACCTACGCCATCCTGGAAAGCCCGATGGGCGTCGAGGACTATGTCGCCAGCCTGTCGCTGACGCCGGTCACCGACGGCAACCGCACCTTCGCCGAATGGAAGGCCGAGTTCGAATGCCCGCCCGAGCGTGAGCCCGCGCTGATCCGCCAGATCGGGACCGGCGTGTTCCAGGCGGCCTTCGACGCCCTGAAACAGCGCTTCAGGCGATAGGCGGCATGGTGCAGGTCCGTCAGAGCACGATCATCGATGCGCCGGTCGACGAGGTCTGGCGCATCCTCCGCGACTTCAACGGCCATGACCGCTGGCACCCGGCGGTGGGGCGCAGCGAGATCGACCACGGCGACCCCGTGGATGCGATCGGTGCGATCAGGCATTTCTGGCTGGCGGACGGCAGCGAGCTTCGCGAGCAATTGCTGTCCCTGTCCGACGCCGACCGCAGCTTCACCTACTGCCTTCTCGAGGCACCGATTCCGCTGATGGACTATGTCGCGACGGTGCGCCTGCGACCGGTGACGGATGGCAGCCGCACGTTCTGGGAATGGTCCTCACGCTTCAATCCGCCGGCTTCCCGGCGCGAGGAACTCGTCGGCCTGGTGACGCGCGACATCTACCAGGCGGGCTTTGTCGCGATAAAGCGTCGGTTCGGCCGGACGGCGCCCGCTCCACGCGCCCCGGCGCTTCCGGCCGGCCGGCCGCAGCGCTTCGATCCGGAGCCCGCCATCGCCCGCCCCGTCCCGGCGCAGACAGGCTCCGTCCCGACACGCGCCATCGTCGTCGAGCGTTATGGCGGCCCGGAGGTACTGCGGCTGCAGGCCATCGACCTGCCGCCGCCGGCGCCTGGTGAGGTCCGGCTGCGCCACACCGTCATCGGCGTGAACTTCATCGATATCTATTGCCGCACCGGCTATTTCGACCTCCTGAAGCCGCCGGGCATTCCAGGAATGGAGGCCGCCGGCCTCATCGAGGCGGTCGGCCCGGGGGTCGAGGGCTTTGCCGTGGGCGACCGCGTCGCCTATGCCTGTCCGCCGGTCGGCGCCTATTGCGAGCGGCGCAACATGGCACCCGACCTCCTGGTCCACCTGTCGGACGACATCCCCGACGAGATCGCCGCCGCCGGGCTCCTGAAGGGCGTGACCGCGAGCCTGCTCCTGCACGACGTGCATCGCCTCGTCCCCGGCAGCGTGGTCCTCATCCATGCCGCGGCCGGCGGCGTGGGTCAGCTGCTGGTGCAATGGGCCCGGCATCTGGGCGCGACGGTGATCGCGACCGTCTCCACCGCCGACAAGGCCCGGATCGCCGAGCGGCACGGCGCCCACCACGTCATCCTCTATTCGCAGGAGGACTTCGCCGCCGCCGTGATGCGGATCACCGAGGGGCGCGGCGCCGACGTCGTCTTCGATGCCGTCGGCAACGACACCTTCGGCGCCTCCCTGGCGGCGCTCGCCATCCGCGGTCATCTCGTCAGCTTCGGCCAGGCATCGGGGCCCGTCGGCGACTGGGACATCGGGCGCTTCGCCTCGAAATCGCTCACCGTCTCGCGCCCGAATTACGGCCATTACACCGATACGCCGGAAAGGCTGCGCCCGCATGTCGAGCGCTTTTTCCGTGCCCTGCGCGAGGGTATCGTCCGGGTCGACGCCCCCACCCGCTTCAGCCTGTCGGAGGCTGCCGAGGCCCATCGCCTCCTGGAAACGCGGCAGACCACGGGATCGCTGGTCCTGGTGGTGTAGAAGGCGGCGGCTTCCATCGATGCCGGACGCCGCCCCTTCGGGCTGAGGCCGCCGCCTCCCTCAGCCGTCCCGATCCGGCTTGCGCGCGGTTGCAACGATGCCGGATATGCCGAACATCAGCTCGACCCTTCGCATCCGGATATGGCTGGCGTCGAATCCCGCCGCCTGGAGCAGCCGGCACAGATCCTCTTCCTCGTAGAGCGTGTGGGTATCCGCACCGGAGAACGGCCAGTTTTCCATCGTCCGCCTCCGGGTGACGTAGATGGCCGCCACGCCGCCGGGCCGCAGGACGCGGCAGGTTTCCGCCATGTCGCGGCCCTCGCCGTCGAAGAAATAGAGCACGTTGACGAGAAGCGCCTTGTCGAAGGTGCTCTCCGGCCAGGGCAGCGCGGCGAAGGGCGCCCGGACCAGCTCCAATCTGCGGGCGGCGATCGCCGCCCGGTTCCGATGCTCCGCCTGGGCGAGCATGACGGCGGAATGATCGACCCCCGCCACCCATCCACCCTGGGCCTTGGCGAGAAGCGCCTCCAGGCTCGCGCCCGATCCGAAGCCGAGTTCGAGCACCTTCTCTCCGGGTTCGATCGCCAGGGCTTCGACGGCCAGCCTGGCCGGCTCCCGGTTCACCACGGCCATGAGCCGGCCGACCAGCGCGCCGGCCAGGCCCGTCGGCCGCTGCAGCTGGCGGCCCAACCCTCCCCACAGGCGGGAACGCGGGCCGTCTGCGCCCGCGGCGCCAGGGCCGCCCGCGGAGGATCGCGGCCGCCGGTTCATGTCCGTTCCTGGATCTTGGCGAGAAGTTCCTGGATCACGAGGCGGCGATTCTTGTCCCATAGCGGGCGGTCGGGATGGGGCGGCAGCGCCAAAGCGTGGTGCAGCGCCGTCGCGGCCTGGACGTATTCTCCCTGGCTGTAGAGGAAATCGCCGTAGAAATACCAGGCATCCAGCCCGTTCGGCGCGGTCCGGACCGCCTGCTCGAGCAGGCGCTGCGCCTTCCCCTTGTCGCCGAAGGCGATGGGAAAGCCCGGCACCCGGTAATAGAGGACGCCGAGGCTCGTCGGGGCGCCCGCATCGAGCGCCACCGGGTCGAGCCTGTCGGCCTTCTCGAGGATCTCGCGGGCGCGTTTGGCCAGGCCCAGCGCCGAGAAGGGGCCGGCCATCGAGGCCCGCTCGCTCGTCAGGATGCCGTCCCAGATCAGCGCCTCCGGTCTGTCCGGATATTGCGCGGCGACCGCATCGGCCTCCTCGCCGAGGGCATCCATGAGTTCGGTCTGCTTGTCGCCCTCCGGCACGCCGAACTTGATCTCCTCCCACCGCGCCTGCAGGTGATGGACCGCGGCGTCGAGGGCGCGATCGTCGGATGCCCGCGCATCGAGGGCGAACAGGCTGGATGAGAGGAGGAAGACGGCGGCGGCCAGATTCCTGCGGTACTTCTTGGACATGAGGGTGCTCCCTGAGAGGTCTTGCGATCCGGCGGAATCGCCCGGAATCGCAAAGACGCGTCGAAACGAAGAGTGGGCGTTGAAGAGCGCTTGCGCGGTGATGCGTGCGGCTCCGATGCAGGGCGGGAATGGGAGGGGGATCAGCCGGCGACCGGCTTCGCGGGCCGCGCGAGAGCCCGGTCGAGCAGGCCCGGAAAGATCCTCTGGAGGAGGACGAACAATCTTTCCGGCCCCGGCGCGTAGACCGCGTCGGCCCCTCTTTCGATCGAGTCCCAGACGTAGCGGGCAACCCGTTCCGGCGTATCGACGCGCATGCCGGCGGTGGCCATGAAGCCGCCGAGCGACGTCAGCGCCGCGGTCCTGGTCGCCCGAGGCGCGACATAGGTCACCCCGATCCCCTTGGGCTTCCATTCCCGGCGGATCGCGCCGGAAAAGCCCCGCAGCGCGAATTTCGAGGCGGAATAGGCGGCCAGCAAGGGATAGGGGATATCGCCGAAGATCGAGCCGATATTGACGATGCGCGCGGCCCGCCCCGCCTGGAGCAGCGCAAGCATCTCCCGGGCGAGGGCGATCGGGGCAATCGCGTTCGTCTCGAAGATGCGGGCCAGCGCCTCGTCGTCCATCCGCTCCAGCGCGCCTCCTTCGAGAACCCCCGCATTGTTCACGAGAATGTCGAGTGCACCCCATTCCTCCATGAGGTCGTCGAGGATGCGCCGGCGGTCGGCCCCGGCGGTGACGTCCGCTGCAATGGCGATATGCCCCGGCGCGGGGACGAGGAGGCCGAGCGTCTCTTCCAGGGCCTCGGCCCGCCGCCCGCACAGGGCGACCGACATGCCGCGCCGGGATGCCTCGATCGCCAGCGCGCGCCCGATGCCCGAGCCGGCGCCTGTGATCAGGACACGCCTGTGATCACGCGGCATGCCGGAACTCCGCATTCCCTTCCAGGCCCCGGAAGATATCGCCGTACAGGCGGTAGAAGATCTTCGAGTTCTCGATGATGATCCGCTGGGTTTGCGCCTCCTCGAAGCCGTCGACCAGCTTGCGGAAGAAGGCGACATGCTCCATGTCGAGCGAGCCGTGGGAGCGCAGATAGGAGAACCCCGCCTCCTTGTCGACGCGCAGCGACGCCTTCATGGCGTCGGCGAGGCGGTCCGCGAGCAGGACCGACATGCCTTCGAGCACATGCACGCTGCCGAGCATCGCATAGGGGCTGACATGCTCGATGGCGTAATAGGCATAGCCGACCATGATCCGGCACGCCATGCCGGGGCCGCGCCTCACCACCGCATCCGCATCCCCGCCCAGGTCGCGGATGTCGTTGAGGATCCATTTCTCGTGCCCGCGCTCCTCCTCCATATATTCGACGAGAGCGTCCTGGTAGCGCTCGTCGCGGGTTCTGGAAGCGGCCAGCGCCAGCAGCGGGAAGGTATGCCTGACGTGATGATAGGCCTCGGCGAGGAACGCCAGGTAGAGGTCGAGCGTCGCCCCCTTTTCGATGGCGCTCCTGACGAGCGGAATATTCAGGAATGTTTCCCGATCCCCGGACGTTTCGGCGGACAACAGGTCATGGAAAGGCATTTGTCGGTCTTCCTTCTTCAATTTTGATCGTGCGGCCGACGTCAGCCGACTTCGGCTTCGGCGAGGGCGTAGGCCGCCGCCTGCTTGCGTCGAATCCGTCCGTTGTCGGAAAGGAGGTTCGCGGCGAGGCCCTGCTCGAATGAAACGAGCCGGTAGTCGTCGGGGATCGCGTATCCCGGCGCGCTGCGGCAGCATCGCCGGATGAGGTCGAGGACATCCTCCCGGCCGGCCGCCGCGAACCAGGGGCCGCCCTTCCGGGACGGAATGATCAGGGCGGTCAGGCCTGAGCGTGCATGGCCGAGGATCGCGCAGAGCGCGATGCGGTCATCCCCCAGCAGCATCGTCTCGATCCATTCCGGACTGATGTTGCGGCCGAAGCTGGTGACGATGAGATTGTCGCGGCGGCCGTGGACCGTGAGGAAGCCTTCGTCGTCGATCGATCCGAGATCGCCGGTGCGCCAGGGACCCAGCCGCGCCTCGCCGCCGAGATAGCCGTCCGTGACCGAGGGGCCGTCGACGATGATTTCTCCCTCCCCGCTGACGGAAACCCGCAGCCCCTCCAGGGGCCTGCCGACGGTGCCGGCCCTGCGCATCCCCGGCCTGTTGACCGAGACGACGGAGCAGCATTCGGAAAGGCCATAGCCCTCGTGCACGGGGATGCCGAGCGTCCAGGCCGTCTCCGCGACCGACGCCGGGACGGGCGCGCCGCCGACCGCGACATAGCGCAGCGATGCCGGCGGACGTTCGCCGGAAGACAGCATGTCCGCCGTCCAGGCCTTCAGCAGTTGCGGGACGAGGACGCACATCGTCGGCTGATGGACGGCGACGGCGCGCGTCAGCCCGGCGGCGCTGCCGAGACCGACGGCCTCGGCCAGTTCCGTCTCGAAATGCACGCGAGCCCCCAGCAGGACCGGCACGAAGACGGCGCAGATCGTCTCCAGAAGCAGCGGCAGCGGCAGGACCGACAGGTATGAGTCACGCGCCGTCGCGCCCGTCGCCGTCGCCAGGGCGGCCGTCGACCATGCGATCTGCCCGCTGAAATGGCGCACGCCCTTGGGCTGGCCGGTGCTGCCGGAGGTGTAGATGACCTGGCCGAATCCATCCCTGATGTCGGGCAGGCGCCGGTGCGGCTCGTAGCTGCCGATCAGGCGGGTGGCAACGCCCGCCGACTGGGCACGCGGAAGGGTCGCCCCGGATGCCAGGATCAGGTCGACCGAGGCGTCGCGCACGATGTGTCCGAGCTGCGCGGCGCTGAAGAAGGTCGGCAGCGGAACGACGATCTTGCCGGCGAGGGCACAGCCAAGCTGGGCAACCGCCCAATCGATGCCGTTCTGGGCGAAAATCCCGACGACCCGCGCCTTCGGGTCGATATGCCTGGCCAGTCCGGCGAGGCGCGCGAGGAGTTCTTCCCGCGAAACCTGTCCCTGTGAATCGCTCATGGCGACGGCCCCGCCATCCTCGAAAGCGTCGAGGTTCAGCGCATCAAACAGCTGCATGGCGGATCGCTCCCGGACGCCCCGGCATGCGGACCGGGCCGGCAACCGCATAGATCATCGGCTTGAAATCGTAATAGCTTCCCCATCTCTCGAAATTCGAGACCCTGCTCTTGTCCGCATCGGCCAGATAGACGGGCGCGATGCCTATCCTCATGAGAAGGTTATGAAGGCGCGCGGTCAACGTGAAGAACGACCATTGAAATCGCTGATCTTCCCCAAACGAAATGATGACCTTTATGAAATCCAGTATATTTTTCGGCGAGCGGCTTGCGAGCGTGGATACTTCAAACACTTCGCTTCGCGCGATCGGCGCGCCCGACATGGCGCTCAGCGCCGTATCGATCGGCATGTCGAGATATTTCTCGGAAAAAAAGCCGTCGTCCGCCGTCCTTATGCCGGCAGCGCAGATGACGTTGTCCTGGCCATCGACGAGGGATATCAGCCTCGAAGGAAATTCGTCGATATGAGCACCATATCTCAGTGAATATACGTTTTTTATAAATAACTCAACGTTACTTCTTCGAACATCTTGGGCGTCAACAATATATATTCGCTTCATTTCATGCTCTCTTGCCTTCAGATGACAAAGAGATGCACGGCCGCCGATGGCGAAATGTTGGCGCTCTTGTGCAACCGCGCCATAGTTCGAGTTTTGATTTCGTCTTCGACAGTAACCTGACAGGCTTTGGACGACTCGGCCCGGCCAGCCATCCGGCGACCGCCTCGCGGCGAGGCAGGCCGAAGGTCCGAGGCGGTGCTGCCGCTCAGATGACCGTGCCGAATATCTTTCCTATCCCGGCCGTCACAGCCAGGGCCAGGGCGCCCCAGAAGGCCACCCGCACCATGGCGCGGAGGATGTTCGCGCCGCCCGCCCACGCACCCACGGCCCCCAGCAGCGCGAGAAAGGCCAGCGACGCACCGGACACGACGGGAACCAGCGCGCCTGCCGGCGATACGACGACCATGAGCAGCGGCATGGCCGCGCCGACAGAGAACATCACGGCCGACGTCAGCGCCGCCTGGACCGGGCGGGCAGTGGTCATTTCGGAGATGCCCAATTCGTCGCGGGCATGGGCCTCCAGCGCATCCTTCGCCATGAGCTGCGTCGCCACTTGCCCGGCGAGCGCCGGATCGAGGCCGCGTTTGACATAGATGTCGGCGAGTTCATCGCGTTCGAACGCGGGATTGTCGCTGAGTTCCTTGCGTTCGCGCGCGAGGTCGGCCCGTTCCGTATCGGATTGCGAGCTGACCGACACATATTCGCCGGCGGCCATCGACATGGCGCCGGCCACCAGCCCGGCCACCCCGGCGATCAGCACCTCGTGCCGCGCCGTGGCCGCCGCCGCCACACCCACGATCAGGCTCGCAGTCGAGATGATGCCGTCATTGGCCCCCAGCACGGCCGCCCTCAGCCACCCGATGCGGCCGACGAGATGGTTCTCCTTGTGAAGGCGCATGGGGCTCATCCGGCATCGCACCCGTGGTCAAATACGCCCGAGCAGCATCAGAATGAGGACGATGATCAGGATGGTGCCGATCACCCCGACGCCGCCATTGCCGAAACCATAGCCGTAGCCGCCGAAACGGCCGCTGAAGCCGCCCAGCAGGAAGATGACGAGGAGGATGACGAGGATGAGGCCGACCGACATGACTGATCTCCCTGTGCAGCCCTCGACCCATTGCCGAGGCTGTCCGATGTGCGTTGCTGAATTCCCGAACTACTTCGTCTCGATCGATATTCCGTCTTTGCCGACACTGATTTCGACGCCGTTCGCCGCCTGGCGCTCCCGGTAGAGCTGATAGCCCAGCACCGCGCCGACGACGACGAGCGCGGCGATCGCCATGTAGAGAACGTTGCGGTTCATGATTGGACGTCTTCCGGCTGGAACAGCACGGTAAGGCGTGCCCCCCGGTCGCGATCTCCCCTGCCGAACTGGAGTTCGCCGCCGAGCTGTCTGGTGAACGCGGAAATCAGCTTCATCCCGAGCCCCCTTGCGGTGGCGGGATCGAAGCCCGGGGGCAGGCCCGGACCGTCATCGGAAACGCAGAGCGCACACCCCTTGCCCGCACTGGCCTGCAGGCTGACCGCGATCCTGCCCTTCGCATGCTTGATCGAATTGGTGATCAATTCGCTGGCGACGAAGGCGAGCGGGATGGCCTTGGCAGTCGGAATTCTCAGTTCTGCCGCATCGAGCGCGAGTGACCGCTCCGGAAACTGAGCAGACACCAAGCCGAACAGATCCTGGCAGAGCTTTTCGAGGAATGGCTTGAACTCGACAGTTTCGGTATGATCCAGCGTGTGAAGATGCCGATGGATGCGAACCAGGGTGTTGACGCGGTTGGCGGCGATGACCAGTTCGCTCGCCGCTTCGGCGCTTTCGGTCGTGCGGCTCTGCATCGAAAGCAGGCTGGTCATCAGTTGCAGCCCGTTCAGCAGGCGATGCTCGGCTTCTCTCGCCAGGATGTCGTTCCGCTCGGCCGGGTCCGTCTTCTGAAGCAACACGGCGCTG
Organism: Labrys monachus; assembly: GCF_030814655.1. Lineage (NCBI taxonomy): Bacteria > Pseudomonadati > Pseudomonadota > Alphaproteobacteria > Hyphomicrobiales > Xanthobacteraceae > Labrys > Labrys monachus. The sequence goes on along the minus strand of NZ_JAUSVK010000001.1, from coordinate 838,302 downwards.
TCACGGCCGATGGATGCTTCGAGCCTGTCGCCCGTCACCCCGCGCATGGCTGGTTCGTGTTCGCAGAGCGCAATCGCGGGACGTATCGGGCCGGCGCCCTTGTCCGTCCGGTGAAACGGCGTATCGGCTGTCGCGATTACGGCGTATGCGAGATTGGAAACAACCATCACAAGCCCTCCTCGGGCATAATGAGATGCGGATCAAACCACGAAGGGGAGTCGCACGCCCGAGAGGAAAAGCTGCTGCCCGCACAGTAGCAGTAAAAGTCCGTATCGGCAGGATTGGTTGGTCACAGGAGCGAACAATTGCATCCGCAGCGGCTTGCCTTCACGCCGTGACCGTCGCGGCCCCTCCAGCACGCTGGAGAGGCCTCGCCATTTGCATCACGGCGGCTGAGAATTATTGAAAGTTTTCCCGGCGGCGTTGATCTCGATCAACCTTGCTCCGGACGGGCCGTCACGCGTCCGGCGCCCGCCTCATCGGCACGCCTCGTTGCCCCCAGGGCCGGCCGCATCGCTGTCGACGGCGCAGGACGCCGGCACTGCGGGGACGGACAATCTCGGCGGTGCCTAGCGGGCTCAGTTCTCTATGGCGGCTTGGGTGGAGGAAGCAATGGAAGGCGCCTGATGCGGGCCCGTATTGACGTCGATGACTTCCGGCTTCGAGGCGTCGATAGCGCCGCTCCATCCCCCGCCCAGCGCCTTGTTGAGCGCGATATAGTCGGTGGCGATGGCAACCTGGCTCTGGATCAGGGAGTCCTCGGCCGAATAGAGGGAGCGCTCCGCCTCCAGCAGATCCAGAAAACTCTGCGAGCCGGATTGATAGAGCGACCGGCCGAGCGAGGCGGCCTTGCGATAGTTCTGTGCCGACACATCCAGCTTGCCGACCCTGATGCGCTCCTGCGCGAGCGCGACGATGGCGTTCTCGACATCTTCGAGCGCACTCAGCACGGCGGAGCGATAGGCGATAAAATACTGGTCCCGCTGGGCGCGTGCCACGTCGACGGCAGCCTGGAGCTGGCCGCCGTTGAAGATGGGAACCGTGAGCGTCGGCCCGAACGACCAGCTGATCGACGAGCTCTTGCCGACATCGCCGAGCTTCAGGCCCGTCGTGGCGATGCTGCCTGTGAGGCTGACGCTGGGATAGCGCGCCGCCTCCGCTTCGCCGATCTTGGCGGTGTACTGCGCATATTGGCGCTCGGCGAGCCGCACATCGGGGCGGGAGAGTAGAATGTCGGCGGGAACGCCGACCGGCATCGGCCATTTCGGCCGTGGAATGGGAACGGACTTGCGCAGCCGCTCGGCCAGCGCCGCCGGGGGCCGGCCGGTCAGCACCGACAGCCGGTGCACCGCCTCGGCAAAGGAGGTCTCCAGCGTGGGGATGTCGGCTTCCGTGCTCGCCGCCTGGCCGGCCGCGTTGGCGGCGTCGACGGCCGAGGACGCCCCGATCTCGAACTTGGTGCGGGTGAGCGCCTCTGTCTCGCGTTGCGACGCGGCGGTGCGGCGGGCGAGCGCGATGCGGGCCTGATAGCCACGCGCCTGGACATAATTGGAGGCGACGTCGCCGATCGCCGTGAGCAGCGTGGAGCGCAGATCTTGCTCTGCCGCATCCACGCCGTAACGGGCCGCCTCGGCGGCACGGTGGTTGGCGCCGAACAGGTCGAGTTCCCAGCTGGCATCGAAGCCCGCCTGGAACTGATTATAGGTGCTTCCCACACCCGTCTGCGAAGCAGCCGTCTTGTTGCGCGTCGCGGAGCCCGAGCCGTCGAGCGACGGCTGCAGCGCGCCGACGGCCTCCCGGTAGCTCGCGCGGGCCTCGCGGATCTTGGCCTTTGTCGTGGCGACATCCAGATTGCCCGCCACGGCGTCGCGGATCAGCGCATTCAGAAGCGGATCGTTCAGCCGCCGCCACCATTCGGCGAGTTCGGGCGGCCGGGACGGCTTGGCCTGCTTCGCATTCCCCCATGTGGCGGGGACAGCCAGCGAAGGCTGCCGATAATCGGGCCCGACGGCACAGCCGGCGAGAGCTGTGCTCATGATGAGAATGCCGATCCCTGCCAGGCGGCGGCACGGCCGCGGGCGCCATGCCGGGGCACCGCTCGGCTCTGTCGTCACGATCGCGGCGGCTTCGAAGCGCCCGAGGATGTTTGGGGGATCGCGGCGGGATGGCATTCCGGCTATGAGGAGGGTGGCGGCGGACCAGCCGCCGGTCCCCGTCCGATAAGGAGAACCCGGGGATTGCCTGCGACGGAGGCGTCTGCCGGAGGTGTACGCAACTGACAGGATCACCTCGGCCTCCGACTTATAGTACGGTGCCGTACCAATATATGGGGAGGCATGCTGGTGTCAATCGCAGGGGATCGTGACGAGCCCGCCGCCGAGCACCTGGAGAAGCAGGAAGAGCAGGCCTTTTCCGCATCCGCCCGAGCGGGCGCGCGACGCGGCCGGCCCAAGCGGATGTCCGACGCGGAGCGGGCGGTGGCCATCGCACGCCGGGCGCGCGAATTGTTCCTCGAGAAGGGCTACGCCCGCACGACGATGGAGGACATCGTCGCCCGTTGCCGCATCTCGAAGGCCACCCTCTACCGTCTCTTCCCCGGCAAGACCGAGGTCTTCGGCGCAGTCATAGAAGATCATCGCCATGACATGCTGGCCCTGCCGGGGGACTATGACGACCTCCCGGTCGACGAGGCGCTCGCCCGCATATTCCGCATCGACATCGAGGCCGAAGCCGATCGCGAGCGCATGGCGCTGATCCGCTTCGTGGTCGTCGAGGGGCGAGAGTTTCCCGAGTTGGGCGCTCTCCTGCGCGAGCGGGGAGCGGACCGGTCGCGCCAGGAACTGGCCGGGTGGCTGGAACGGCAGAAGGCCAGGGGCCGCATCGACCTGCCCGATGCCCATGATGCGGCCAAGGCTTTGATGGACCTGGTGTTCGGTGCGCTCGTCCTGAAACCCCAGGCCGACTTCGGCTGGCCCGAGCGTCAGGAACGCATCCGCTACCTGCGCAACTGCCTGGGCATGTTCACCCGGGGAATTCTTCCGCGCTGAGAGCGGACGCCGCCCTCACACCACGCCGGACCATGTGTCGCGCCGCCAGTCCGAGCAGCAGAAGGGCCGCCCGCCCTCGATGCCGGCGCAGACGATCGCACCGAAGCGCAGGTCGCCGTCGTCGATCGGCACGACATCGTGGCCGAACGCCTCCAGGCCGGCGAGATGGGGGTGGGACCTCTCGACCAGCAACCGCGAATTCTCGCTGCGCCAGCGCGGCCTGGCGATCGCCGCCGCAATGTCCACGCCCTCGACGAAGATCGCGGACAGGACCTGCAACAAGGTCTGGACCTGCCCGTCGGCTCCCGGCGTCGCCATCGCCACGCAGGCGTCCGCGCTTTCGATCAGCATGGGCGCCAGCGTGTGGATCGGCCGTTTGCCGCCAGCGCCGTCATTGGGAGCCGCGGTGAAGCCCGCGGCCCGGTTGTTGAGGGTGAAGCCGCCTTCGGGGACGAACACCGCCGAGCCGAAACTGTCGAAGACGCTGACCAGCGAGGAGACGGTCATGCCCGCGGCATCGGACACGGCGACACCCGCGGTATGGAGATAGGCACGCGGCCCGCCCTTGCGGCTCGCCTTGTCGACATCGACCGGGAGCGGCATGTCGAGCAGGGCGCGGCCCTCGCCCGCCCGGTCGCGATAGGCGAAGCTGCTCTCCGTGAGTTCGACGCCGATATGGTCCCGTTGGGCAGCCGGGTCCTGCCGCCCGGTGCCGAGCGTGCCGAGCCGCTCCTCGCCGGCCAGCGCCATCGACAGCAGCACCCCCTGCGACACCGGCGGCTGGACATGCAGGGTGCGCCCGCGCCACAGCGTCGTCAGCGGCGGGAGGACCATCGTGTGGTGGCGCCGCAGGTCGTCGCCGTGCAGCGTTCCGCCGGTCCGCGCCGCGGCGGCGGCGATATGGTCGGCCATGGCGCCGTCATAGAAGGCGGCGCGGCCCGAGGCCCCGATCGCCTCGAGCAGGCCGGCCAGCGCCTCCTGCTTCACCCGCGTGCCCGCGGCGGCCTTGGCCATCGGCCAGGCTTCGGCCCCGCCTTTCGCCAGCCGCGCCGCATGATCGGCAAACACCGCCGTCAGGCCGGCGCCGATGACGATGCCCTCGCGCGCAAGCCGGACGGCGGGCCGAAGCAGGCGCTCCAGCGGAAGCTTGCCCCAGCGGCCGTTCATCGTGACCCAGGCATCGACGATGCCGGGCACGGTCACGCTGTTGCCGCCGTCATTGTCCGCCTGCGTCATCGCCAGCGGCGCGGCGCCGGTGCCGTTGACGGCCGTCACGACGCCGTCGGCCGACCGCACGAGGCAGAGCGCATCGCCGCCGAGGCCGCAGGCATCGGGAGCCAGCACGCAGAGCACCGCCTGTGCCGCGACGAGGGCGTCGACGGCGGAGCCGCCGTCCGTCAGCATCTCCTGTCCCGCCGCCACGGCGAGGGGATGGGCGGCGGACACCGCACCGCCCTGGCCGGACAGGACGGGCCGGTGCATGGAAGCGAAGGGATCGGCGATCAGCATGGTGTCCTTCCGGAGCGTTGATGGCATCAGATAGCGCAGTAGCCGCCGTCGACCACCAGCGTCGTACCGGTGATGTAGGCCGCGGCCTTCGAGGCGAGGAACAGGACCGTGGCGGCCACCTCCTCGGGCGTGCCCTGCCGCCGCATCGGGATCCGTCCGACGACATCGCGCTCGGCCTGGGCGCGGTCGGCCTGAAACGACCAGAACGGCGCGTTGAACGGCGTGTCGACCCAGCCCGGCAGCAGGCAGTTCACGCGGACGCCGTCGGGCGCGAGTTCGTCGGCGAGGCTGCGGCAAAGCCCGACGAGGCCGGTCTTGGTGGCATGATAGGCGGGCATGCCGGCATGCCCGCGCAGGGCGCCGGTCGACGCCGTGAAGATGACGCTGGCGCCGGCGGAGCGCCTGAGATGCGGCGCCGCCGCCTGCGCGAGGAGGAAAGGCGCCGTCAGGTTGACGGCGAGCGATCGCTGCCAGTCCGCAACGGTCCATTCGCCCAGCGGCCGCGACACCAGGATCCCGGCATTGGCGAAGACCGTGTCGATGCCTCCGAACCGGGCCGCCGCCGCCTCCACGGCACGGGCCGGGGCGTCCGGGTCGGCGAGGTCGCAGGCGAAGGCCTGCGCCGCTCCCCGTCCCGGCTCCGCGCAGGCCGCGTCCGCCGCCGCCGCGTCGATATCGGCCAGCAGGACGTCGTCGCCCTGGGCGCGGAAAAGGCGCATCGCCGCCAGCCCGATGCCGGTGGCCCCGCCCGCGATCAGGACCGTGCCGATGGCCGTCCCTCCCCGCTCGAGACACGCGCACGGCGCAGGCTCTCGGTCGAGGCCCGGTCGACGCTGCCCGCATCGGCGCTCACAACGACACCGTAATCGGCCCTGGCCGCCGCGACGGAGACGCGCCCGTCGAGCACGTCCTCCAGCACCTCGGCGGGATCGCGCTCGAAGGGGTCGCCATATCCGCCGCCGCCCGCCATCACATGGCGGAAAAGCGCGCCCCTGCCGAGGCGAATCGGCTTGGTCGGCAGTGTCGGCACCGTCGTCGCCACGCCGGCCTCCTCGATCACATTGGTGGAGGGTGCGCCCTCCCCGCCGCCGAACAGCCCGTGCGGCCGATAGCGGCGCTTGTCGGAGCGCACGCCGAGGAAGCAGTCGTCGGTGAGGATGCGGTATTCGCGCCGCAGCGCCAATCCCCCGCGCTTGCGGCCGACCCCGCCGGAATCGATGACCAGGCCGTAGTTCTCGATGAGCAGCGGGTAGTCCACCTCGATCATCTCGATCGGCACGTTCGACTGGTTCGACGCCATGTGCGGCACGCCGTCCTGGCCATCGGCCTCGAGGCTCGCCCCCCAGGTTCCCATGATGCATTCGGAAAACACGAAGGGGCTCCCCTCATGCCGGCCGGCGAAGGTCGGCAGCGTCGAGCCTCCCGCGCCGTCGGCCGTCAGCCTGTCGGGCAGGGCCGGCGCCAGCGCGCCGAACATGCAGTCGACGATGCGATAGCCCGTGATGCCGCGCGCGCCGCACGGCGCCGGAGAGGTGCAGTTGACCAGCGTGCCCTCCGGCGCCCGCACCGTGATCGGACGCGTATAGCCGTGGCAGTTCGGCATGCCAGCCGGCATGATCGAGCGCAGCGCGGCATAGACGTTGGATTTGGTGAAGGAGAGCGGCGCGTTGATGCCGCCGCGCACCTGTGCCGCCGTGCCCGCCCAGTCGGCGGTGATCTCGTCGCCGGCAACGGTCAGGGCGACGTGCAGGACGATCGGTTCGGGATCCTCGCCGAGGCCGTCTATATGGTCGGTGAAGCTGTAGACCCCATCGGGGATCGCGGCGATGTGGAAGCGGGCGATACGTTCCGCGAGGTCGTGCAGATCGTCCAGCGCCCGGCGCATGCGGGCCGCGCCATAGCGGCCGAAGAGCTCGGCCCAGCCGCGCAGCCCGGCTTCCGTCGCCGAGACCTGGGCCCGGATGTCGCCCAGCACGAGGTGGGGCACGCGCACATTCGCCTCGACGATGCGCCAGATCGCCTCGTTGTCGATGCCGCGCTCGGCCAGCTTGAGGAAGGGCAGCCGCAGCCCCTCCTGGAAGATCTCGGTGGCGCCGATCGAGTTCGAGCCCGGCACCAGGCCGCCGACGTCGACGTGATGGGCGATGGTCGTGGCCCAGCCCTCCAGCACGCCGTCATGGAAGAAGGGGCGGATGATATAGATGTCCGGCAGATGCTGGCCGCTGGCGAGATAGGGATCGTTGCCGATGAACAGATCGCCCTCGTGGATGTCGTCGCCATATTGGGTGATGAGGTGGCGCATCGCATCGTAGAAGCTGCCCAGATGCATGGGCGTGGTGAGGCCCTGCCCGACGATCTGGCCCTGCGCGTCGCACACCGCGGTCGAATAATCCATCGAATCGCGGATGATCGCCGAATAGGCGGTCCGCATCAGGATCAGCGCCATGTCGTCGGCGACGGTGTCGAGGCCGTTGCGGATGATCTCCAGCAGCAGCGGGTCGGTGGCGGCCGCGTCGTCCGTCATGGCTGTTGCTCCCTCTGGCGGTCGATGACGATATTGTGCTGCGCATCCAGCGTCGCTCTCCAGCCGGGAGGCACGACGGTGGTGGCGTCGGCCTCCTCGACGACGAGCGGGCCGGCCTCCCCGTCCGCGAGGGCGGCGCGGTTCACGATCCTCGTCTCCAGCCAGCCATGATCGCCGAAATAGGCTTGCCGGGACGGCATGGACAGGGTCTTCGCCGCATCGGCCATCCTGGCCTCCGGCCGCTCCACCTGAACCGTGCCGACCACCCTCAGCGCGACGATCTCGCGCCTGTGGGTCCTGGGCAGGCTGTGGCCGTAGGTGCGGGCATGGGCAGCGTCGAAAAGATCGGAAAGGCGGTCCAGCAGAGCGGCGTCGATCGCCCCGTCCGGCAGGTCGATCGTCAGCTCGAAGGCCTGCCCGGCATAGCGCATGTCGGCGCGGCGCTGCAGGCGGACGACCTCGGCCGCCCGTCCGAGACGCCGGACGACCTCGTTCTCGATCGTCTCGAACGCGGCCGTCAGGCGCGAAGGCTCCGCGGCGTCGAGCGGGACCAGCATGCCCTGCGACTGCGCGAACTCGATATCGGAGAACAGCAGGCCGAAGGCGCTGAACACGCCGGCCGCCGGCGGGATCACCACGCGCGTGATGCCGAGCGATTCGGCCAGCGCGACCGCATGGAGCCCGCCGCCGCCGCCGAAGCCGAGAAGGACGAACTCGCGCGGGTCCCGCCCCCGCGACGTGGTGACGGAGCGTACCGCCCGCGCCATGCGGGCATTGGCGATGGCGACGACGCCATGGGCGACCTCCTCCACCTTGCGGCCGAGGGGCTCGGCCAGTTGCCGGCGCACGGCGTCATGCGCCGCATCGGCGTGGATGGGCACCGTGCCGTCGGCGATCGCATGCGGATTGAGATAACCGAGCACGACATTGGCATCCGTCACCGTCGTCCGGTCGCCGCCGCGCCCATAGCTCACGGGCCCCGGCAGGGCGCCGGCGCTGTGGGGCCCGACGGAGATCTGGCCTGCCGGGTCGAGGCTGACGATGCTGCCGCCGCCTGTGCCGACCTCGCACACGTCGATGACGGGCAGGCGCAGCGCGTAGCCGCCGCCCTTGACCAGCCGGCTGCTGAGCGAGATGCCGCCGCCCACCTCATATTCGTCGGTCGTCAGATGCCGGCCGTTCTCGATCACCGACGCCTTGGCCGTGGTGCCGCCCACGTCGAGCGAGATGATGTTGTGGTAGCCGGCCCGCCGGCCGACCAGCCCCGCGCCGACCACGCCTGCCGCCGGACCGCTCTCGACCACCTGGGCCGGCCGCTCCAGCACCGATTCGAGATCGAGGATGCCGCCGCTGGACTGCATCATGAACAGCGGCGCCGTCATGCCGCCATCGTCGAGCCGCTTGCGCAGCGAGCGCAGATAGGAGCCGACGGGCGGCGCCACATAGGCGTTGATGACCGTGGTGCTGGTGCGCTCATACTCCCGGATCTCGGGCAGGACGTCGACCGAGAGGGTGATGAAGCAATCGGGCAGCCTCCGGCGCAGGATGTCGCCGGCCAGGCGCTCATGCGCGGGATTGGCATAGGAGTGCAGGAAGCACACCGCGACCGCCTCGATCCCGGCCGCCGCGATGGCATCGGCGATGGCCTCGATGCCGGCGGCGTCGAGCGGGGTCAGGATGTCCCCGCGCGGGCCGGTCCTCTCCCGCACCTCGTAGCGGAACCGCCGCGGCACCAGCGGGGCGGGTTTGCGGTAGAGCGGTTCGTAGAGACGCGGCACGCGGATGCGCCGCAGTTCCAGCACGTCGCGAAACCCCTCGGTCGTCACCAGGGCGGTACGTGCGCCCTTGCCCTCCAGGATGGCATTCGTCGCCACCGTGGAGGCGTGCATCACCTCCGCGACCTCGGCGGGCGAGGCCCCCCAGCGGGCGAGGATGCCGAGGCAGCCCTCGATCACGCCCTGCGCATAGTCGTGCGGGGTCGAGGGAACCTTGGCGGTGGACAGCGTCCCATCGGGCGCAAGCAGCGCCACGTCGGTAAAGGTGCCGCCGATATCGGCGGCGATGCGAAAAGCGGACATTCCGATCTCCCCGGCGACCCCGATCAAAGTGCGTATTTCCGCACCTTGCCCTCGTCGACCTCGATGCCCAAGCCGGGCTTCTCCAGGGGAAGAAGCGCCCCCTCGGCATAACCGAAAGGCTCGGTGGCGATATCGTCCTCGAAATAGTGGCCGCCGATCCTGCAGGGATGGCGCCCCGCCGGGGCCGATATGGGGATGACCGCCGGCAGCGACACCGCCCGCGTCGCCAGGGCGAAGGCCAGGTTGGCGGCATTGCCGACAGCCGATTCGATCGATCCGTTCACGTCGCATGGCAACCCGGCGGCCTCCGCAATGGCGGCCACCTCCCGCGCCCTCTGGATACCGCCGGCCTTGGCCAGATAGACCGACACCGCATCGGCGCCCCGCGCCTCCACGAGGTCGAGCGCATCGCGCGGCGACCAGCAGCTTTCGTCGGCGATGATCCTGGCCTTGGTGGCGGCGGTCACGCGCATCAGGTCCCGCAGGCCGGCGACCGGCTGCTCGATATAGTCGATGCCCGACGCCTCCAGTTCCTCGGCCACGCGAAACGCGGTCTTGACCTGCTTGTATCCCTGGTTGACGTCGAGACGCAGACGCATCTCCGCCGGCAGGCGGCGGCGCAGCTCGCGCACGAGCGCGACATCGCGCTCCGGATCCTGTCCGCCTTTGATCTGCAAGGCGCGGATGCCGTCGGCCGCGGCCATCTCGGCCTCCTCGACCGCCTCGGCCATGCCCATCAGGCCGACCATGTGCGCGACGACGACGCCGGGCCGCGTCGCGCCGCCCAGGAGGCGATAGACCGGCACCCCGAGCGATTTGCCCCACAGGTCGTGCAGCGCCATCTCGATGGCGGCCTTGGCATAGGTGTGGCCGACGACCAGCCCGTCCATCGCCTCGACGATGGCGGAAACGGCCGTCGGGTCCCGCCCCCGGAGATAGGCGCCGAGCACCCGGTCGACCATGGAGACGACGGTGTCGAGCGTCTCGCCGCCGTGGCGGCCATGCTCGCCGCCCCAGGTCGCCAGCGGCGTCGCCTCGCCATAGCCGACGAGGCCCGCATCCGTGTTGAGGCGGATCAGCACGAATTCCCCGAGCTCCTGGTCGAGGCCGTTCCAACTGAAGCTGCGCCTGAGCGGCAAGGCGAAAGGCACCGCATCCACACTGGTAATCTTCACCCGATTCTCCCTGCCGTCCGTCGGCGATGTCCGTCATTTCTCACAAATGAGAAATCTTTCTCTCGTGAGAATCAAGTTGATTTTTTATCGAAAGTGAAATTATCTTCGTTGCAGCGCGAGACGATCCGCCACGCAGAAGGGGCGCGGGGAGCCGAAGACGATCCATCGGTCCGCATTGTCCCGACATTCTTCGTTGCGGAAGAGTCTTCAGTGGGAATTGGATCAAGAACATCCAGCGGGAACGGGACTGAACCATGCGTATGCCTCTCGCCGCCGTTGCCTTCATGTCGTCGAGCCTCTGCCTGACGGCATCCGCCCTCGCCGGGACGCCGGGCTGCGAACCCGGCAAGCTCGCCGAGAAATATCCGGCACTGGCCGGCAAGGTGCTGATCATGGGCGCCGACGGGCAGACGCCGCCCTATGCGAGCCTCGATCCGAACACCGAGACGCTGGTGGGCTCGGACATCGATCTCGCCAAGGCCGTCTTCGACTGCATCGGCGCGAAATACGAGATCAAGCCGGCGGCATGGTCTGGCCTTTTCCCCGCGGTGGTCTCGGGGCAGATCGACCTGATGTTCTATCTCTACTACAACAAGACACGGGTGCAGCAGGGCGACTTCATCGTCTACATGAAGGCCGGCACGGGCGCGATCACCCAGAAGGGCAATCCGAAGGCCGTCAAGTCCGGCGACGATCTCTGCGGCAAGACGGTCGCCACCGGCCTCGGCACCGTCGAGGAAGCCCAGATGAGGAAACTGGGAGAGGCCTGCGTCGCCGGCGGCAAGCCGGCCGTCGAGGTCATGACCTATCCGGATCACGCATCCGGCTTTCGTCTCGTCGCCAGCAGGCGGGCCGACGTCATGCTGACCGACCTTGCGCTGGTCGACCGCACGGTCGCCGACAATCCAAGCCTGTATGAGCGGGCCTATGGCGTGATCGGCAGCTTCCAGATCGGCATCGCCGTGAAGAAGGGCAATGCGGCGCTGTCCTCGGCCCTTCTGGACGGGTTGAAGGCCGTGCAGGCCGCCGGTGTCCAGAACGCCATCTTCGCCCGGTACGGCGTCGATCCGGCGCTTGCCCTGCCCGCCGAACTGAAGACGAATTGACCGGCCTCCCCCGGCTGCCCGCCTCTTCCGGCGGCCGCATGGGCCACAGACAAAGAGCGGCCCCCTCCTATCCGCCGTTCCGATTTCCAGCCGGAGTGCCCTGGTGACCTCACTAGCCGAAGCCTTGAGCTATTTCACCTCCACCTATCTGTGGACCGGTGCCTGGCTCGCGATCCAAATCAGCGCGCTCGCCCTCGTGATCGGCCTGGCGATGGGGCTCGGCCTGGCGCTGATGCGCATGTCCGCGCTGCGGCCCGTGCGGATGCTCGCCTGGTTCTACATCTGGTTCATGCGCGGCACGCCGCTGCTGCTGCAGCTCGTCTTCATCTTCGACGCGCTGCCGCTCATCGGCCTGACATTCGACAGCTTCACCACCGCGGTCATCGGCTTTTCGATGAATCAGGCAGCGTTCGCAGCCGAGATCATCCGCGGCGGCATCCTCTCGGTCAATCCGCAGCAGGCGGTCGCGGCCTCGTCGCTCGGCATGGGGCCGGTGCTCACCCTGCGCCGCATCGTCCTGCCCCAAGCCATGCGCGCCATCCTGCCCTCGCTCGCCAACGAGACGATCAGCATGCTCAAGATGACGTCGGTCGCCTCGGTGATCTTCGTCAACGAGCTGACCTTCCGGGCCCAGCAGATCGTCGGCCAGAACTTCAAGTTCTTCACCGTGTTCGCCGGCGCGGCCTTGATCTACCTCCTGCTGACCAGCGTGATCTCGGGCGTCCAGACCGTGCTGGAGCGGGGCATGGATCCCGACCTGCGCGCCCGCGCCGGCGGACGGCCCATGATCTTTCGCTGGCGCAAGCCGCAAGCCGGCGCGCCCGGTCCCGGCGTCGCCGTCTCCCTGCCGGCCTCGCGCGTCGAGGCCGTGCGCTCGCTCATCCCGGCGGCCCGCGAGGTGAGCGTCTCGCCCGCCGGCGATTTCCTGTCATGCCTCAATGTCTGGAAGAGCTACGGCAATCGGGACGTGCTGCAGGGCGTGAGCTTTTCGGTCAAGCCGGGCGAGGTGGTGGCGGTGATCGGACCCAGCGGTTCGGGCAAAAGCACGCTGCTGCGCCTGATCAACCATCTGGAATCGGTGGATCGGGGGGAGATCACCGTCGGCGGCCGCTATGTCGGCTACACCAAGGTCAACGGCCTGATGAAGCCGACCTCCGGACGCGCCAAGGCCCGCGCCGAAGTGGGCGTCAGCATGGTGTTCCAGAACTTCAACCTCTTCAGCAATCTCACTGCGCTCGAAAACATCACCGAGGCGCCGATGCGGGTCCATGGCGTGCCGCGCGAGGAGGCCGAAGCGCTGGCGCGGCGGCTGCTCGCCATCGTCGGCCTGTCCGGCCATGCCGACCATCTGCCCCAGCATCTGTCCGGCGGCCAGCAGCAGCGCGTCGCCATCGCCCGGGCCCTGGCCGTCAAGCCCCGCCTGATGCTGTTCGACGAACCGACCTCGGCGCTCGATCCCGAACTCGTCGGCGAGGTCCTGAGCGTCATGCGCAGTCTCGCCGAGGCCGGCATGACCATGATCATCGTCACGCACGAGATCCGCTTCGCCGGCGAAGTGGCGGACCGCATCGTCTTCTTCGACGAAGGCGTCGTCGTCGAGGAAGGCCCGCCCGCGCAGGTGCTGGACAATCCGCGCAAGGAGCGCACGCGGCGTTTCCTCAGCCGCATCGCCCAGAACGAGGACGTCCCGGCCGAGCCGGTCTGAGCCCAGCAGGAGAACGACCTTGCCCCCGGAATCGCATGCGGACCTGACGGCGGAAGTCCTGATCATCGGAGCCGGCCTGTCCGGGGGCGTCGCCGCGCGACGCCTCGCCGAGGCCGGCGTCGACGTGCTGTGCCTGGAGCAGGGCGATCGTGCCGACCGCACCGCCTATCGCGGCGAGCATCCCGACTGGGAGCTCACCGCCCTCGGCCCGTGGCATCCCAATCCGAACATCCGCAAGGGGCGCGCCGACTATCCGATCGACGACAGCCGGTCCGACATGAAGCCGATGATGTTCAACGGCGTCGGCGGCAGCACCATCCTCTACGGCGCGCAATGGATGCGGTTCATGCCGTCGGATTTCCGCACCCGCTCGATCGACGGCGTCGGCGACGACTGGCCGATCGACTATGACGAGCTTGCCCCCTATTACGACCGGATCGACCGCGATTTCGGCGTATCCGGCGTCAATGGCGACCCGGCCATGCCGCCGCAGCCGGATTATCCCCTCCCCGCTTTGCCGATGTCCGAAGCGGGCCGGCGGATAAGCGAGGCCCATGCCCGGCTCGGCTGGCATGCCTGGCCCGGTTCGAACGCCATCGCCAGCGAGCCCTATGCCGGCCTGCGCCCCTGCATCCAGCTCGGCGTCTGCGGCAATGGCTGCCCGGTCGGCGCCAAGGCGAGCACCGACATCACTCATTGGCCGATCGCCGAGTCGAAAGGTGCGCGCCTCGTCACCGGCGCCCGCGTCAGCCGCATCACCCATGACGCCCAGGGCCGGGCGGACGGGGCGATCTTCCGGGATCGGGACGGCGTGGAGCGCCGCGTGCGCGCCGAGGTGACCCTCCTCGCCGCCAATGCGGTGGGGACGCCGCGCATCCTGTTGTCGTCGACCTCCAGCCGGTTTCCCGACGGGCTGGCGAACGGATCGGGCCTGGTCGGCAAGCGGCTGATGATGCATCCGTTCAGCCGCGCCGTCGGCTTCTTCGACGACCCCCTGGAGACATGGCGGGGCCATTGGGGCCAGGCGCTCTATTCGCTCGAATTCGCCGGCACCCGGCCCGGCACCGGCTTCGTGCGGGGCGCCAAGTGGAATCTCGGCCCCTCCGGCGGCCCGCTCGGCGCCGCTCTTTTCCCCTGGCCCGGCGAGCCGCTATGGGGCGTCGCCATGCATGAGCATGTCGAGACATGGCTGGGGCGGGCCGCCGTCTGGGGCATCATCTGCGAGGATCTGCCCGAGGAGGTCAACCGCGTCGAGCTGCATCCCGATGCGCTCGACGGCGACGGCAATCCGGTGCCGCGCCTCACCTATCGCCTCTCCGACAATTCGAAGGCGATGATGGCGTTCAACCTGGCACGCGCCAGGGAATCGCTCGAGGCGGCCGGCGCCGCCCGCAGCCTGACGGTCGACCTGCTGCCGGACTTCGGCTGGCACCCGCTGGGGACCTGCCGGATGGGCGGCGATCCGGCTTCGTCGGTGACCGACCCGTTCGGGCAGGCCCATGACGTCCCCAACCTCTACATCATCGACGGCAGCGTGCTGGTGACCGGGTCCTGCGCCAATCCTGCCGCCACCATCGCCGCGCTGGCGCTGCGCACCGCAGACCACCTCGTGGCCGCCCGAGGACGCGCCAGCCGATGACCCAGCCGACGACTGACGACACCCCTCCCCTCCTGACCGAGCCGCAGCGCGCGGCGCTGCGCGCTTTCGCCGACGTGATCGCCCCGGGAACGGCGCGCCAGCCATCGGCCGCCGACATCGACCTCGCCGGCGCGCCGGTCGATCTCGCCTTGGCGGCGAGGCCCGATCTGCAGCCGCCGCTGGCGGCCCTCCTGGACCGCCTCGATACCGCCGATCCGTCCGAAGAGATCAGGCGCCTCGAGGCGGATGACAGGCCCGCCTTCGGCATCCTGATGCTGGTGGTGGCGGGCGCCTATTACATGGATCCGCGTGTCCGCGCAGCCCTCGGCTATGCCGGGCAGACCCCGCCGCCACCGACCGCCTCCGGCGACTGAGGGCCGCGGGGCCGGCCGAGCGGCCGTCCCCGCGCGCCTGGCCTATTCCGTCAGGGCCTTGGCCGGAATGATCAGGTCCGTCGCCACGCCGAGCTTCTTGAAGATCGCTTCCTGCCCGCCCGACGCCTGCACGTCCTTCAGGCCCTCCAGCAGGGCATTTCTCAACTCGTCATTGCCCTTCTTCAGGGCGATGCCGATCTTGGTGTCCGCGATGACGCTATAGGCCCGATAGAGCACCTTGGGCTGCTGCGCGACGAGCGTATCCACCAGCACGAGATCGTCGAGATCGACATCCGCCCGCCCGGTCGAGACGAGGCGCATGCCGGCAGCGCTGTCGCTGGCCGTCATGATCTCCACCGCGCCCTTGCCTTCGGCCTCGCAGGTCTTGGTCAGGGCACGCATCTGCGCCTCCTCCACCGTGCCGAGGCCCACGGCGACGCGCTTGCCGCACAGATCGCCTTCCGCATGGATGTTCTTGGGATTGCCGGCCTGGGTCAGCGCGCCGTCGCCGGCCTTCATGTAGACGATGAAGTCGACCTGCTTGGCACGTTCGGGATTGTAGTAGAGATAATACATGAGGTCGATCTGGCCGGCGTTCACGGCCGGTAGGAGGCCCGCCCAGGCGCCGGGCATGTACTCATATTTGATGCCCATGCATTCGAAGACGGCCTTCGACAATTCGACATCGGAGCCGGCGAATTTCTCGAAATCGGCGGCGTCGCGGACCGCATAGGGCGGCGTTTCCGGATCGAGGCCCATCTTGATGGTCCGTCCGGCGAGCCCCGGATATTTCGTGGCGAGCTTGTCGGGCTCGCACGCCCTGCCCTCGCAGGACATCAGCGCCATGGCCGAGAATGCGAGGGCCGCGACAACCCAATTCTTCATATGCGTCACGATCGGTTTCCCTTCGTCTGGTGATGGTTGAGGTGACTGTCCGGTTCCATCGATGGAACTTCTGTTTTGCTGAGACGCGGTGATTTCCGGCTCCGGCACCGGGGCATTTTCCAGAAATTACCGAAATTGTCTCATAAGAGATAATTATTAAATCAGAGAATTACGGGTTATGAAAGGCATTTTTCTGACGGGCGCTGGTGGCAGATTTCGCTGGGATTTCCGGCTCCGTAGTGGCGGAACGGCGCTTCCCGCCGCAAGCCGGCGTCACGGAACGCGCCGAACCGTCGCAATTGACCGCGGCCGCTGTTTTCGTTTAGGAGAATGATATCGTATGGGACAATAACATCACGAGAACGCCGGCGCACGAATGCCGGACGCACAGATGATCGCGTTAGGTGGATACGCGCAACGACAGGGTCGACGATGATCAAGCCTCAAACCTATGCGCTCCCCGACCAGATGGCCGCCCCCGTGGGAGAACGTCTCAAGGCAATCCGGCTGGAAAAGAGCCTCACGCTGACGGAAGTCGCAGAGCTGACGTCGGTCTCGACGTCCAACCTCTCGAAGATCGAGCGCGGAGACGTGTCGCCGTCCTTCGACGTCGTGATGAAGATCTGCCACGGCCTCGGCGTCGCCATCGAGCAGTTCGTCAAGCCGGGCCCGAAGGCGAGCGTCAGCGGCCGCAAGACGGTGACCTTGAGCGGCATGGGAGTCACCTTCTCCAGCCCGCAATATCTCTACGAAGCCCATTCCATCGAGATCTATCACAAGAACATGATCCCCCTGGAAATGTGGATCAAGGCCCGTTCTCCCGACGATTTCGAAAAGTGGAGCCAGCACGACGGCGAGGAATTCGTTTACGTGATCGAGGGCTCGATCGACGTCTACACCGACCAATACGCCCCCTTTTCGTTGAAGGAGGGCGAAAGCACCTATTTCGACAGTGGAATGAAGCATATTTACGTCTCGACCAGCCCCGGAGACGCCCATATCCTGTCGATTTCCTACCGGGCGCACGCCTCCGACAATGCGTCGATCGAGAGCTTGCTCAACGCGAGCGGCACCGTCAGACCGCAGGCCTGACCTGAAGGCCCGAGCAGCACCGCGCCCCGGCTTTCTCCTGTCCATGCCGGTATGGCTCTCTGCGGCAGCGCTTCGCAGCCGGCTTCGGAGCTTTGCCTGAAGCCGGCCCGACGCGATTCGACTTTCGATCGCCCCCCCCCGCTGCGGCCGCCGGATGCGACCTGGCGCGCCGAAAAGGCTTCGAAAACCGGTTGCATCATCGGCTTATTGGAATATGGTCTGAACCATAGACCAAAAAAGGCTGATCATGCAGAGCGAGCTGGACCGCGCGATCGATGCGCATGCCGAGAAGGCGTTTGCCTTTCTGGAAGCGCTTGTGCGTGCCCCCAGCACCGTCGGCTCCGAACAGGCCGCTCTGGACGTCTTCGCCCGCGAAGCGCAGGCTTTGGGATTCGCCGTCGAACGCCTGCCGTTTTCGAACGAGCGCATGACGGACGAGCGCGCCGGCATCACGCCGCCCGCCGCGCTGCTCAGCGCCGGCCGATACCAGCTGCTCGCGACCACGCCCGGCGACGGAGAGCTGCTCGTCCTGCTGAACGGTCACATGGATGTCGTCCCCGCCGACTCGCCGGCGCTCTGGACAACCCCGCCCTTCCAGCCTGACCGGCGCGACGGGCGGCTCTATGGCCGCGGCGCGGCCGACATGAAGAGCGGCTTCGCCATCGGCATGCTCGCCCTCCGGGCGCTCGGCGACGTGGCGCCCGATCTGTTCGCGGCGCGGCGCCTCGGATTCCTCGCCGTCGTCGAAGAGGAGTGCACCGGCAACGGCACGCTGCGCTCGCTCGCCGATGAGGGCGTGGTCGCCTCCGAAGTGGTGCTGCTCGAGCCGACCGATCTCGGCCTCCTGGTCGGCGGCGTCGGCGTGCTCTGGATCGACATCGATGTCGTCACTTCGTCGGGACATGCCCTGGCAGCCGACACCAGCGCCAACGCCATCGACCTCGGCATGAAACTGGTCGCGGAACTCAGGCGGTGGTCGGCGACGCTCCAGCGTTCCGAGCCGGAGCCGAGCATGGCGGCCCATCGGAGCCCGTACGCCATCAACCTCGGCAAGGTGCATTCGGGCGACTGGACCTCCACCGTGCCCACCAGCGCCACCTTCAGCGTCCGAGTCGGGTTTCCGCGAGCATGGACCCCGGCCCTCGCCGAGGAGAAGGTGCGCGAGACGATCGCGGCCTTCGCGGCCGCCGATCGCGACTTCCCGATCCAGCCTGCCGTGACCCTCACCGGGCTTCGCGCCCAAGGCTATCTGCTCGATGCGCATTCCCCTCTCGTTCGCGACCTGGGCGCCGCGCATGCCGACGCGCATGGCGCCGCCCCGGCCATCTTCACGCTCGGCAGTACCACGGATGCCCGCCTTTACCTGAACGACTTCGCCATTCCCGCGATCTGCTTCGGAGCGGTCGGCCACAACCTGCACGGCATCGACGAGTCCGTCGAGCTCCGGAGCATCGTCGACGCCGCCCGCACGCTGGCTCGCTTCCTGCTGATGCGTTTCACCACCGGCGAGGTATCGCCATGACGGCGGTCGACAAGCCGGCGGGCGGTGCGGCGGCAGCGTCCGATCCCGGCTCCTCGCGTGTCGCGACCGCACAGAGCTGGGCCGCCCCGATCGTGAGCCGCCATGTCGCCGATGACGTCGTCGACCGCCTCGTCACCGCCGTCGCCCTGGGGCTCTACGTGCCCTCGCAGCAGCTTCCCACCGAGCGCGAGCTTGCCGCGATGCTCGGCGTCTCCCGCACATCGGTACGCGAGGCGCTCAAGCAGCTCACCGATACCGGCTATCTGGAGGTCCGCCGCGGACGCAAGGGGGGCTATTTCGTCCTCGCGGATTGGGGCCCGACCTCCGCCGAGCATGTGCGCCGCCATCTCGTGGCCCACTGGTCCGAGTTCGAGCAGATCTTCGATGCGCGGACCTTGATCGAGCCGCTGATCGCCCGCACAGCCGCGGCTCGCCGCACGGCCGGCGACATGCAGGCGATACGGGCGGCGCTGCAGGCCTATCTCGACGCCCCGGACCACGATGCCTCGCGAAGGGCCGATGCGAGCCTGCATCTGGCGATCGCCGAGGCGACGCACAATCCGATCCTGGTGACGATGTCGGTCGACCTGCGCACCAGGATCAGCCTGAATCTCGGCGCCGAGCCCTATACCGACGAGGCGCGGCGCATCGCCATCCGGCAACACCAGCAGCTTGTCGCGGCGGTGGCGGAGGGCCGCGCCGACGATGCGGCCGATATCGCCGCCCGGCATTTCACCCTGTCGGAAAACCTCATGCGCGACCTGGTGGAACGGGCCGCGCACGAAGACCAGCAAGCCGGAGGGCCGCGATGAGCCGGCAGCTGATGTTCGTCCTGCGCCGCGTGCTCCTCACCATCCCCATGCTGTTCGTGATGAGCATCGTCGTCTTCCTGATCATCCGGCTGGTGCCCGGCGATCCCGTGCGCACGATGCTCGGCTTCCGCGCCACCGACGCGAATGTGGCCGAGCTGCGCCACCAGCTCGGCCTCGACCAGAGCCTGTTCAGCCAGTATGCGCGCTGGCTCGGCGACCTCCTGCACGGCAATCTCGGCACCGATATCGTCAGCCACGCCTCCCTGGCCGACCTTCTGATGCAGCGCCTGCCGGTCACCTTCGAGCTCACCGGCCTGTCGATGCTTCTCGCGGTGCTCATCGGCGTGCCGCTGGGCGTGTGGGCGGCAACCGGCGGGCGCTGGATCAAGCGCCTGACCGAGGGCTTCGTGGTGTTCGGCATCAGCATCCCCGATTTCTGGCTCGGGATCATGCTGGTGCTGGTCTTCGCGGGCACGCTCATGATCCTGCCGCCGTCCGGCTACGTGCCGTTCGCCAGGGATCCGCTGGCGAACCTGCGCTATATGAGCCTGCCGGTGCTCACTCTGGCGATCGGCGAGGCGGCCTATATTCTTCGCACGACCCGAAGCGCGGTCACCTCGGTCATGGGCCGGCCCTTCGTGACCTTCCTGCGCGCCAAGGGCATCAGCCCGCGCCGCATCGTGTTCGGCCATGTGCTGCGCAATGCGGGACCGCCGATCGTCACCGTGATCGGCATCCAGGTCGGCGTGCTGCTCGGCGGCGCGATCATCGTCGAAACCTTGTTCGCCCTGCCCGGCGTCGGGCGCCTGGTGGTGACGGGGGTCAACCAGCGCAACTATCCCACCGTGCAGGTGGGGGTGCTCGCCATCGCCACCATCTTCATCATCGTCTCGCTGGTGACCGATCTCATCGTCGGGTGGCTCGATCCCCGCGTCGCGGATGGGGCGGGGACATGAGCGCGCCAGGGGCCGTATTCGCCGCGAAGAAAGGTACGAGCGCCCCGCGCCGGCGAACGGCGCGGTTGACGATCGCGGGCGGGCTGATCCTGGCGGCGCTCGCCATCATCGCGATCGCGGCGCCGCTCGTCGCGCCGCACGACCCTGAAGCCGTTGAAGTGCACCGGGTGCTCGGCGCCCCGAATTTCCAGCATCCCTTCGGATCCGACGTGCTCGGCCGCGACGTGCTCAGCCGGGTGCTCTACGGGCTGCGGGTGAGCCTGCTCGTGTCGCTGTCGGCCGTCGCCGCCTCCATGGTGCTTGCCGTGCCGCTGGGACTGCTTGCCGGCTATTTCGGGCGCTGGGTCGACACGTCGATCTCCCGCACGCTCGACATGATCCTCGTGCTGCCGGCGATGCTGCTGGCTGTGACGTTCATCGCCATCCTCGGCCCGGGCAGCGTCATCGCGGCGATCGCCATCGCGGTGATCTACCTGCCCATCCTGGCCAGGGTGATGCGCACCAGCACGCTCGTCGTCACCCGCAACGACTATGTCGCGGGAGCCCGGGCACGGGGTGCGAGCCATCTGCGCGTGCTGGTGAGCCATGTCGGCCCCAACGCGCTCGGGCCGGTCATCGTGCAGGCCTCGGTGCTGAGCGCCTTCGCCCTGCAGCTCGAGGCGGGCCTCAGCTTCCTCGGCCTCGGCACGCAGCCGCCGACGCCGTCGCTCGGCGGCATGCTCGCCGACGGCCGCGAGGTGCTGATCCAGGCCCCCTGGGTGGAGATCTTTCCCGGCCTGGCGATCGTCATCGCCGTGCTGGCCTTCACGCTTCTCGGCGAGGGACTTCGCCGGGCCTTCGATCCGCGGGGAGTCGCCGAATGAGCGCGGTGCTGTCCTTCGGCGGTGTCGGCGTGCGGTTCGCCACGGACGACGCCGTGCCGCCGGCCCCGGCGGTCGACGGGGTGTCGATGGAGGTCAGCCGCGGCGAGATCTTCGGCATCGTCGGGGAGAGCGGCAGCGGCAAGAGCACGCTGGCGAACGCCATCATGGGCCTGCTGCCCCCCACCGCCTCCGTCACCGGCAGCATCCGCGTCAACGGCCGCGAGGTCGTCGGCCTGAGCGAGGACGCCTTTCGCCGGATTCGCGGCGACGAGGTGTCGATGATCTTCCAGGACGCGTCGGCGAGCCTCGATCCCACCTGGTCCGTCGGCGACCAGATCGCGGAGACCCTGCGTGCCCACCGCCCGATCGGCCGGCGCGCGGCCAAGGCGCGCGCCATCGGCCTGATGGGAGAGGTCGGCATCCCCGACGCGGCCTCGCGCTACGGCGATGTCCCGCATCGCTTTTCCGGCGGCATGCGCCAGCGCATCGTCATCGCGGCCGCTCTCGCCAACAACCCGCAGCTCCTCATCGCCGACGAGCCGACCACGGCCCTGGACGTCACCATCCAGGCCCAGGTGCTGCAGCTGATCGACACCCTGCGGCGCGATCACGGCACGACGGTGCTGCTCATCACCCATGATCTCGGCGTGGTCGGGCAGGTCTGCGACCGGGTGGGCGTGATGTATGGCGGCAAGCTGCTCGAAGTGGCGGCCACCCGCGACCTGTTCGCCCGGCCCTCCCATCCCTATACGCGCGCTTTGCTCGCCGCCAATCCGGCCGGCGCCCGGCGGGGCACGCGCCTGCCGGTCATCCCGCCGGAGTGGAGCGTCGAGAGCCTGCGGGAAGCCGAACGGATGCGCGCCGGCCTGTCCGCCGCGGAGACGCGCCATGGGTGACCTGCTGCGCGTCGAGCATCTCCGCAAGAGCTTCCCGGCGGGTGGGCCGCCCTGGAATCGCCGCCGGATCCCGGCTCTCGACGATGTCTCTCTCAGCGTTCAGCGCGGCCGCACCCTCGGGCTCGTCGGCGAATCGGGCAGCGGCAAGAGCACGCTCGGGCGCTGCATCCTCGGACTGGCAAAGCCGGAAAGCGGCCACGTCGTCTTCGACGGCGCCGAGGTGCAGGCACTGTCGGGCAAGGCCTTGTCGGCCTTTCGCCGCCGCGTGCAGCCGGTGTTCCAGGATCCCTATGGCAGCCTGGATCCGCGCTGGCCCGTCGGCCGCAGCGTGCGCGAATCCCTCGATTGCTACCGTATCGGCACGCCGGCCGACCGCGACCGGCGCGTGTTGGACCTCTTCGACCGCGTCGGCCTCAACCCCGCGCTGGCCGGCCGGCTGCCGACCCATCTGTCCGGCGGGCAGCGCCAGCGCGTCGGCATCGCGGCGGCTCTCGCCAGCGAGCCCGAGCTCATCATCGCCGACGAGCCGGTCAGCGCCCTCGACATGAGCGTGCAGGCGCAGATCCTGAACCTTTTCCTCGACCTGCAGCAGGATCTCGGCGTCGCCTGCATCTTCATCACCCATGATCTCGGGGTGGTGGAGCATGTCAGCCACGACGTCGCGGTGATGTTCCGCGGCTCGATGGTCGAGATCGGCGACACCGACCAGGTCATGAACCGGCCCCGGCACGACTACACCCGCAGTCTTCTCGCCGCCATTCCCCGCCCTCGCTAAGCGCCAAGGAGAGTCTCTTGCCATACGCACATGTCAACGGAATCGACGTCAACTACCTGCTCGACGGCGAGGACACCGGCAAGGGCACCATCGTGCTCGTCAACGGCCTCGCCGACGATCTGCTCTCCTGGGGCTTCCAGGTACCGGCGCTGGTGGAAGCCGGCTACCGCGTGCTGCGCTTCGACAATCGCGGCATCGGCCTCAGCGACAAGCCGGCGGGGCCCTACACGTCGAAGCTCCTCGCCGACGACGCGAAGGCGCTGGTCGATTCCCTCGGCATCAGCGGCTTTCACCTCATGGGGGTCTCCATGGGCGGCATGATCGCGCAGGAATACGCGATCGCCTATGGCGACGACCTGAAATCGCTGACGCTCGCCTGCACCTATGGCAAGGCCGATGCCTTCTGCCAGCAGATGTTCGCCATGTGGGCCGATCTCGCCAGGGGGCTCGGCGTGCCCTTCGTCATGCGGGATGTCGCGCTGTGGGCGTTCACCGGCCCCTTCTTCAACGAGCGCCCGCAGGAGGCGGCCGAGTTCAACCAGGCGATGGCGGCTCTCGACATGTCGCTCGAGGCCTATCTCGCGCAGCTCGCCGTCATCCAGGACCACGACACGTTCGGCCGGCTCGCGCAGGTCTCCGTCCCGACGCTGGTGCTCGCGGGCGAGGAGGACATCCTCATTCCCGTGCGGCTGTCGCGCGACCTGCATGCCGCGATTCCCGGCTCGCGCTGGGCCACCGTCGCCGGCGGGCACGCCTGCCTGTGGGAAAGCCCCGAGCCCTTCAACGCCGCCTTCCTCGATTTTGTCCGCACCGCCTCCCGCTAGATCCACCTTGTCCAAGGAAAAGAGTTCTATGCATCCCATCCAGCCCAGCCCCCAGCGCCGTTCCGCCGCCAGGCGGATCACCCTTGCCGCCGCGATGTCGATCGGCCTGCTCCTTGCCGCCGCCGGCACCGCCGCCATGGCCGCCAGCATCAAGGAGGGCGGCGACCTGCGCGCCGCCCTCACCGGCGAGCCGGACGTCCTCGATCCCGCGACCTCGTCCATCTACACCGGCGCGCAGGTGTATGAAGGCATCTTCAGCAAGCTGATCGACATGGACGCGTCCGGCAAGTTCGTCCCCGACCTCGCCACCAAATGGACCCAGACCGACGCCACGACCTGGACGTTCAACCTGGTGACCAACGCCACCTTCCACAATGGCGAGAAGTTCACCTCCGCCGACGTGAAATACACCTTCGAGCGCATCCTCAACCCCAAGACCGCCAGCGCCTATGCCGGGCTCTACGCGCAGATCGATTCGGTCGACGCCACCGATCCGGCCGTCGCCGTCTTCCACCTGAAATCCCCCTTCGGCCCCTTCCTCACCAACCTCGCCACCAATGGCGAGATCGTGAACAAGAAGGCGATCGAGAGCGGCGACCCCGCGCGCAACCCCGTCGGCACCGGCCCCTTCCAATTCGTGGAATGGGTGCAGGGCGACCATATCAAGGTCAAGAAGAACCCGACCTACTTCAAGGCGGGCCTGCCGCATCTGGACTCCGTCACCTTCCGCTTCCTCCCCGTCGACCAGAGCCGCATCGATGCCCTGTCCGCCGGTGAGATCGACTGGGCGGATGCCGTCCCGCTGCAGCAGGTTCCGACGCTGAAGACCGATCCCCGCTTCACCTATGTCACCAGTGCGGTGGCCGGCATTCCCGACTATCTGGCGCTGAACACCAGGAAGCCGCCCTTCGACAATCCGAAGGTGCGCCAGGCGATCGCGCTGACGATCAACCGGTCCGACATCCGCGACGTCGCCTATCTCGGCACCGGCGAACCCGGCCTGGAGGAAGTGCCGACCGGCTCGGGCTGGTACGATCCGTCCGGCATCTTCGGTGCCACGCCCGACATCGCCAAGGCCAAGCAGCTGCTGGCCGAGGCCGGCTTCCCCAACGGGCTGAGCTTCGAATATCTCGGCCTGCCCCAATATCCCGAACTGCTGAAGACCGGACAGGTCATCCGCGACGAGCTCAAGCAGATCGGCGTCGACATGACGATCAAATCGGTCGACGTGTCGGTCTGGTACGACGCCTTCGTGGCGGGCAACTACCAGGTTACGAGCGCCTATCAGGAGCGCACCATCGACCCCGACAATTTCTATTCGCTGGTGCTCAAATCCGGGGCCCCGATCAACACGACCGGCTATTCGGTGCCCGCCGTGGACGCCTTGATCGTCAAGGCAGCCGCGAGCGCGGACGAAGCCGGGCGCAAGGACCTCTACAAGCAGATCCGCACCATCGCCAGCAGCGACGCCCCGCTGGTCTTCACCCATTACGAGACGCTGAACTATCTGATGAACAAGAACGTCACCGGCTCGATCATCACGCCGACCCTCAGCCTCCACATGGAGAATTTCGGCTTCACCGAATAGCCGAGGTCGTCGCACGGCCGCCGGGACGAGACGCGGCCCTTCGCGTCTCCCGGGTGCGCGGACGTCCCCTCCGCCCTGGAAACGCCGCGCCCGCAGGTTGAGACGCGGCCCTTGGGGGTTGGCGTCTCTCCTGGGACCGCGGGCGTCTCGCCCATATGCGCTAACATAACAGAAATACCCGCCTTCTCCCGGTTCGGGACACCGCATTTCCTTTGGAAATGCTTGGGGTCCCGGCAGGGGGATGAGGGTCTAAACGTCAACGCAGATAGCTCAATAGTCGCGCTGGAATTGCACAAGTCCAGACCCTCATCCGGCGCTTCGCGCCACCCCCAGCATTTCCGCAGGAAATGCGAAGTCCCGCATGGGAGAAGGAAAATCGCGCTATTGTCGGCAAAGTTAGCGCATATGGGCGAGACGCCCGCGGTCCCGGGGAAGAACATCGGACCGGCTCGGGCATGCGTCTTCGTCGCCGCGCCCTGATCGGGCCGGATTGTGCAAGGGAAGATCGGGGCGGCGACGGCTGGTCTGGTGTCAGCCGTGGTGCAGTGTATCGGTGGTCGTGAGGAATCGTGGCCTGGCATGTTGTGCAAGGCCGCCGTCGCCCCTTTCCCGCCGGGCCGGGCGCGCCAACAGGCAACGCGCCGAGGCTCGGCTGTTTCCCATCGATCCGGATCAAGCCTTCGGCCTGGACCGGATTGCCGGACGGGAGGCATCGCCGGCTCCGGAGGGCACGGTTCCCTCCATCACCAGCCACGCCGGACAGGCCACGCGCCCTTCACCGCTTCCGCGCCAGGGAAGCCGATCAGGACGCGCCAAGCCTCACCCACGGAACGGCGGGACAGGGGCCTTGGCGGACGGCTTATATCTTCGCCGCACCCCGCCGGCCGGGCAGCCGGGTCCCCGTACTGCTGCGGCCGCGGACGCTGCGGGCCGGGTTTGCCGGCCGCCGGCGTCCGACAAGGCGATCCGGCCTGGAAGGCCCGCTATTCATCCTTTCGGACGATTTGCGAGCGGCCGGCGCCTCTCCTGTCTCGCGCGGGATCGAGGGCAGGCCCGAAGGCGGCCCGATCCCGGCACGTTCCTCATCAAGCCCCGTGTGCAGACCTGACGGCCGGGTGATCGCACACCCGGCGCTACCGGATGTCGGCGGTCCCGGCATTGCCCGTGAGAGCAATGGGGCGGTCTGCAGCGATCCCTCTCGGCGCCGGCCCCGTCCTGGTTTCCAAGCCAGGACGAAACGGACAAGCGCCTCGATGCGGCTGGCGCGCCGCAGGCGAACCGGGATCGGCCGGAGTGGGTGGAAGGGACGGGACGGTATCGCGAACCTTGGCCCCGCCGCGCTTCGTTCCGGAACAAAGTAGGCCATGGCAAAGGGCGGATGTCAAGATATGTACTTGTTTTGTTCACGTCGGTCGAGTGATTTGCTTGATGGCAAAGCTCGACAACCTCTACGAGGCCGAGGGGATCGATCGCCTGGAACCGCGAATCCACGCCCATATGCGCTAACTTTGCCGACAATAGCGCGATTTTCCTTCTCCCATGCGGGACTTCGCATTTCCTGCGGAAATGCTGGGGGTGGCGCGAAGCGCCGGATGAGGGTCTGGACTTGTGCAATTCCAGCGCGACTATTGAGCTATCTGCGTTGACGTTTAGACCCTCATCCCCCTGCCGGGACCCCAAGCATTTCCAAAGGAAATGCGGTGTCCCGAACCGGGAGAAGGCGGGTATTTCTGTTATGTTAGCGCATATGGAATCCACGCCCGCCGTCGGGCGCGCCACTCTCCGATGGGGCGATTGGTTCACAATCGCCGCCTCGAGCCGACCGGCCATATTGCCCCGGCCGAAGCCGAGGCAGCATTTCTGGCTGCCGCGGAACGATGCCGATAGCTGCGTCATTCGAGCAAATCGGCTTCCGGCAAACCCGGGACGGTTCAGGACGCATCCCTCACGCGACTTTGAAGATACGAAATCCCTCTATTTCGTCGACCTGCTGGTAGCGGGTCCAGCGGTCGAAATCGTGCAGGATGACCAACCGGTTGAGATCTCCGCCGATCTCCTTGTTGATGCGGTCGAGGGATTTCAACTGATCCCAGGCACTCCCGATGCCCGAGCCGAGCGGGATGTAGACCCCATCGTGATTATGCCCGGTCAGATTCTGCGCTCCGTAGACGCAATCGCCCGCCACGACGATCCGGCCTCGCGCGGTCTCCAGGATCACGAATTGCTGGCCGAACGTGTGCCCCTCTCCGGAGCGGACGTGAACGCCGGGCACGACATCGTCCGCGTCACCCTCGATCAACGACAGCCGGTGTTCCCTGGCAGCATCGAGCGCGCTGTAGATGTCATCGGGATCGAGGACGAGCGTGAGGAAGCCGAAGCGGGGAGGCAGCGCCATCAGTTCCACCCAGCTCAGCAACTCCCGCTTCTGGAGATGCAGCATCGCGTTGGGAAATTTCTCGATCGACCCCATATGGTCGAAATGCGCGTGGGACAGCACGACATCGGTGATGTCTTCAGCCTTCACGCCCATCGCCTCGACCATGCGGACCGGCGAGATCCAATCCGGGATCCCGAATTTCTCCGCGACCTCGACGCCGTGGCCCTCCTTCATGAACCCGCAATCGACCAGGATATTGCGGCTGCCGCTGCGCGCCAGGACGAAGGCGAAGGGAAGGTCGATGGCGCCCGCATCATAGGCGCCCTGAATCAGGGTCGCGACCGGCTGGTCCTTGCTGCGGGCATATTCGAGCACGAAGATTTCCCATGTCCTGCCGTCCATCGTCGCCGTCTGCATCATGATTTCCTCCACTGCCTATTTGGTGCGGCTCGACTCGGCCCGCGCACAGATGACCGCCACCACGAGGACGGTTCCGTTGAAGATGGGTTGTACCCAGAACGGCGCTCCAAGCAAATTGAGGCCATTGAAACCGACGGCCATCAGCAGGATCGCAATCAGGGTACCGGGAATGTTGTAATAGCCGGGCCGGTAGGTGGTCACGCCCAAAAATACGGCCGCATAGGCGGGCAGCAGGAGCTCCGGGCCGAAGCCCGCATTCGCCGCGCCGTTCTGCCCGAGGGCGAAGATGGCCCCGACGCCCGTCAGCAGGCCGGCTATCGCGAAAGCAGCGATCTTCAGCAGCCCGGTGCGGATGCCGGCCAGGAAGGCGACGCGCTCCGAGCCCCCCACGGCATAGAGCTTGCGCCCGAAGGGGGTCTGCTCCAGCATGTAGAGCAGGAGGGCGGCAATGATGCCCGTCAGCCACACGGTGATGCCCAGCCCCAGCACATGCTCCTGGCCGACCGACAGGATCACCTGCGGGATCCCGTCGAACAGAACCTGGCCGCCGCTCAACCCCATGGTGAAGCCGCTGAGCACGATGCCGACGCCGAGCGTCACGATGAAGGAGCTGATCTGGAAATAGACCGTGAGAAAGCCGTTCAGCAGGCCCACCAGGACACCGCCCAGCAGCATCACGGGGATGACGACGGGGGCCTCATAGCCCTGCCCGCTCAAGAAGGCGCCGAGCATCGTGAGGAAGCCGATCATGTTGCCGAGCGAGAGGTCGAACTCGCCGACGACCAGCGGCAGGATGGCGGCAAAGGCCGTGCAGCTGACCACCGCCTGGACGACGAGCAGATTCTGCCAGTTGGCCGTGGTCAGGAACTGAGGGCTGGTCGCCGCGAATACGACGACGAACACCACCAGAAGGAGCACGGTCGCATAGCGCTTGAAGACGATCGTCGCGGCCTTGCGCGTCACCGACGACGGACCGGCGGCGGCGGCGGATTTGCGGTCGGACGCGATGCCGTCGCGCGCGGATTCCCTGGCGTTCATGAATAGGACCACTGGCTGATGATTGCTTGGTCAAGATCGTCGCCCGTCAGTTCCCTCGCCACGACGCCGTCGCGCAGCACGAGGACGCGGGTGCACATGGCGGCGAGCTGTTCGGGCTCGGTCGAGAAGAACAGGATCGAGACGCCTTGGCGCGCGGCGTCGG
The DNA here is from genome assembly GCF_030814655.1 of Labrys monachus. Classification (NCBI taxonomy): domain Bacteria; kingdom Pseudomonadati; phylum Pseudomonadota; class Alphaproteobacteria; order Hyphomicrobiales; family Xanthobacteraceae; genus Labrys; species Labrys monachus. The sequence goes on along the minus strand of NZ_JAUSVK010000001.1, from coordinate 808,934 downwards.
CGATCGCCTCGAACATCTTCGACCGGGCGTTCGGATCCACGCCGGAAGTCGGGTCCTCGAGAATCAGCACGGAGGGGCGCATCAGCAGCCATTTTCCGAGCAGGATCTTCTGCTGGTTGCCCCCACTGAGCCGGCCGAACAGCGCCCGGGGATCCGGCGGCCTCACGTCGAAGCAGGCAATGATCTCTTCCATCACCCGCCGCTCCCGGGACCGGGCATGCCAGAAGCTGCCGAGCTCGGGAAGAAGCACGTTCTCCGTCAGGTCCAGCGTGCCGATGCCGCCGGAGCGAAGCCGATCCACGGGCAACAAGGCGAGGCCGGCTCGAAGTGCCGCGCGGGGCGTCATCCGACGCGGCAATTCACGCTCGCCCACCCTGAGCGTGCCGCCCCTTCGCGGGACGGTACCGCCGAGCACCTGCGGCAGTTCGTTGATCCCGCCCTCGATCAACCCCGCGACGCCGACGATCTCGCCGCGGCGAATATCGAAGGAGACGTCCCGCATGAAGCGCCCGGCGAGGTTCCGCGCCTGGAGCACGGGAGCCTGCCCCTCGCTGCGGGGCCCCGACCGCGACACCGTCGCCCAGAGCCGCGAGACGATATCGCGCCGCGGAGCCTCCTCGGTCGGGACCGGCCCCTGGTGCGCGCCGACCATCGTGGCAACGAGCGTCTTGTGATCGACGGCATCGGCGGGGGCGCTGTGCACCACCTTGCCGTTGCGCAACACCGTCACCGTGTCGGCACGCCCTTGCAGCTCCGCCAGGCGGTGGGTCACCATCAGCACGGCCGTGCCGGCCCGTGCGACCGCCGCCACCCGATCGAGAAAAGTCGCGGCCTGCCTTTCGGGCAGCGAGGCGGTCACCTCGTCGAGGATCAGCAGTTGGAGACCGGACTTCACCTGGTCGAGCGCGATGACCATGGCGACGAGCGCGCGTTCGGCCGGACTCAGCGTCCCGGCGAGCCGATCGGGATCGACGTCGACGTCGAAAGCCCGGAGCATTGCGCTCGTTTCCTCCCGCAGCCGGTTCCACTGCACCCGTCCGCCCGCTGTGGGATAGCCCCGGAAGAGCGCCATGCCTTCCGAGACCGTCATGCTGTCGATGAGAGGCGCCTCCTGATGCACCACCGCTATTCCAAGTTCATTCGCATGGCTTGGCGAGGTGATGCGGCCAACGCGGGCGGCTCCCACGACGATCTCGCCCTGCTCGGGCTGATAGACGCCGGTCAGCACCTTCGCCAGGGTCGACTTTCCGCTGCCATTCGCCCCCAGCAACGCATGAATCTCACCGTTGCGGAGGTCGATGGCAACATCGTCGAGAGCTTTGAAGCCCGCGAAAACCTTTCGGACGCCTATCGCAGTCACGGCCATGGCAGGCTACTTCCAGAGTGCGAGAAACTTCTCTTGGTAACCCGTCTTGGCCTGCCAGTCTGCACCCGCCGGCGGAAGGTTCGTCTTGTCGAGAATGACGAAGGGCAGGTTCTCGCCATGCGGCTCGATCAGGGGCTGCTTGTTCAACAGCCGGATGGTCTGGTCCACCATCGCCCATCCCATATATTCGTTGTCATAGGCCATGTCGGCGACCTGCAGGCGGCCGGCCCGGATGAAGTTCAGATTCTGCTGATTGCCGAGCGCACCGACGATCTTCACCTTGTTGGTCATGCCGGCCTGCATCAAGGCGGCAACCTGCGCGGCGACCGGCGGATCGAAAGCGCCATAGATGTAATCGACATCCGGGTGGCTTCGCACATAGTCCACGGTCATCTGGCCGAGCTGGCTCGCAATCTGCGTGGCGGTGAAGTAGATCGGCTTGGAGACCGTGCAGGTCTTGCAATCGGCGAGGCCCTGGAGGATGCCCACCTCCTGCGCCATGATCGAGGGGAATTCCTTGTCGGAGAACAGGGCGATGTTCGCCTTGTCGTTCGAGTCCGCGATCATCCATTGGGCAGCGTGGACACCGAGGGTGCCGTAGTCCGGCGACACGTCGAAGGCGAAACCCAGGCCGCCATTCGCCGGTGATTTGACCGGGTTGGGGGTGTCGATGCCGTTCGAGCCGGCGATCACGGGAATGCCGGCCTTCTTGGCTTCGCTCAGCGCCAATTGGATCAGATTGGGGTCGATGGCGATGGTCGCGATCACGTTGGCGCCGGACGAGATCGCATCCAGGATCGCGGCGTTCTGCTTGTTGGGCGTTCCACCGCCGTCATAGACCTTGACCGTCCAGCCGAGCTTCTCGCCGGCGTGCTGAATGCCGTCGGCCGGGGACACGCAGCCGTGGAGCACGGACAGGCAGGTCACAACGGCGATCTTGATATCCTTGGGCGCCTTGGCGGGAGTCGTCGGACCGGCATAGTCGGGCGGCGTCATGCTGCGTGCCGCCTGGAGAACGGCGTCGTCCGCCGCCGCCGCTGTCGAGACGTCGGCGAACTGCGCCGTGCAGAGCGCGCCCGTGACGATCGCCGCGCCGGCGATCGCCTTCAGACATGTTGATGATTTCAAGAGAAATTCTCTCACCTTGGCTCTCCCTGATCGATTGCTTGTTGTGGATATTACCATCGTTCATTGACGTATGGACGCGACTTACGAGAGAGAACCTCCCGAGGTCTCGGACCCGAACGCTGCTTGATCGTCCGCTTGCGATCTGACGGCGTCGGATCGCGAGATGGCAAAGTCGCGCATGGTCTGGATCATCAGGACACCGACGGTGGCGCCCGCGTCCTGGTGTCCGACGGACTTCTCCTGAAAGGCGGCGGCCTTGCCGTGCTGTGCAAGCATGGATTTGGTGCTCTCGAGCGCCTCCTCCGCCGCGACCGCGGCGGCCGCGAGCGCGTTTGCCAGCCTGCCGCCGGCCTCGGCCGTGCCTTCGAGCGTCCTGGCAATGGGGTCGATTACATCCAGGATGGTCTTGTCTCCCACCTTCGCCTTGCCCCGTTCCGCGATCCCGTTGCCATAGGCCCGCCAGAACAGGGCCGCCTCCCTCACACCCAGGGCGCCGGCACCCTCCAGCGCCTTGCCGCCCCGCATGAAGCCGGTCGCCGTAAGCGTGCCCATCGTGGAAGGCGCCGCCTTGGCCATGGCGGCCCCGGCCGTGATGAGAATCTTGCTGATCGGCGCGATCGCCGTCACCGCGGCGACAGCGTCGGCAGCGGCGGCGAACGCCTTCGCCATGGTGATGCCGAGGTCGCTGTCGCCGACCTTGCCGTCGAGCGAGATCAAGTAATCCCGCTGCTCGGCGAATGTCGTGCGCCACGCTCCGAACAGCGCGCCGAGATCGGATGACGACATCGCGTCCATGCTGCTATGCTCAAGCATTGCGGTGGCTGAAGAAGGGCGTGTCGGCCGGGGCCCCGATCAGGCGGTCGAGTTCCTCATCGAGATGCAGGATCGAGATGGACGCCCCTGCCATCTCCATGGATGTTGCGTATTCGCCGATCCAGACATGCTTGACCCTGGCGCCGCGCTCCGTCAGCAACTGCGACACGCGCCGGAACAGGATGTAGAGCTCCTCCTTGGCGGTCCCGCCGAGACCGTTGACCAGCACGGCGACCTCGTCGCCCTGACCGAGCGGCTGCTCGGCGAAAATGCGGCCCATCATCTCGTCGACGACCTTGTCGGCCTTTGCCAGAGGCTGACGGCTGATGCCGGGTTCGCCATGAATGCCCATGCCGATTTCCATCTCGTCCTCGCCGATGCTGAAGGTGGCGTGGCCGATCTCGGGAACGACGCAGGAGCTGAGTGCCACGCCCATGGTTCTGGTCCTGGCCCGCGCCTTGTCGGCAATGCGGGTCACCTCGTCGAGCGGCAGCCCCTCCGCCGCCGCGGCGCCCGCGGCCTTGAAGACAAAGACGATGCCGGCCACGCCGCGCCGCTTGTGCTCTTCGCCGACCACCGAGGAGGCGACGTCGTCATTGCCGACAACCTGCCTGACGGCGATGCCGTCCAGATCGGACAATTCGGCCGCCATGTCGAAGTTGATGAGATCGCCGCTGTAATTGCCGTAGACGTAGAGGACGCCCGCCCCCTGGTCGATCGCCTTGGTGACCTCGTTCATCTGCTCGGCGCTGGGCGACTGGAACACGCCTCCCACCGCTGCGCCATCGAGCATTCCCTCACCCACATAGCCGAGGAACAAAGGAAGATGGCCGGAACCGCCGCCCGTCGCGATGCCCACCTTGCCGCTCCTGCGGCGGGCGACCACCATGCAGCGTTTGTCGTCGTTCACGAAGGTCAGTTGCGGATGCGCGAGATAGATGCCGTCCAGCATCTCATCAACAAAGTCGACCGCTTCGTTCAAGAACTTCTTCATCGGCGCTTCCCAACGTTTCCTCTGCGCGTGGAGCCCGGCATGACGGACAAGAAGCCGTCCTGTCGATCTGCCCAGGCCTTCACTCGCTGTTTTTTATTTTTAGTAAAACTCGTGTTTCTTTAGTAAATCCATTAACACGCTCCCACGCCTTGCGCAAGCGGGGAGAACGCGGTTGCGTTTCACCCGCAAAACGTTCTGTATCGGGCGACGCAGCTGAACTGCCCGACACCGCCATGCGAAGCCAACTCCCTGATGACAGATAGAAAAAAGCCGACCCTGCGCGACATCGCCGACGCTGCCGGCGTGTCCCCCGCCACCGTATCCCTCGTGCTGAACGGCAAGGGCGAAATTTCCGGCACGACGCGTGCCCGCGTTCTGGAGACGATGGGCCGCCTCAAATACCGCCCGCGGACCCGGAAGGATAGGCCCGAGTCGAGCGCCTCCCTCCGTTTCCTGAAGATCTCGAAGCATGGCCGTACGGTCAATCGCGACCATAGCCATTTCATCTCGGACTATATCGACGGCATGTCGGTCGAGGCGGGACGACGCGGCTATGCATTGGAGGTGGTGAGCCACGAGGAGCAATCGATCGACGCCATCGTCGCTTCGTTGGCGGGAACGTCCGCACGGGGCCTCATCGCGCTTGGAACGGAGCTCTCGGAGGCGGATGTCGGAACCCTTCAAGGCGCCGGGATACCGGCCGTGTTCATCGACACCTTCTACGACGTGGTCGACGCGACCTTCGTCAACATGAACAACGAGGATGCGGTATTCCAGGTCCTGTCCCACTTCAAGAGTCGGAAATTTCGCCGCATCGGCTTCGTCGCCAGCCATGTCGACACCACCAATTTCCGCCTGCGCCGGGAGGCTTTCTTCAAGAACATGGATCGCCTCCATCTGGCCGTGCGGGACGCCGACGTCGTCTCGGTCGAGTCGACCCTGGAAGGGGCCTACGCCGATGCGATGACATGGCTTCAAGGCCAGCCCGATCTCGCCGAGTGCTATTTCTGCACGAATGATATCATGGCCTATGGATTCATTAAGGCGCTGCGGGAACACGCCGTCCGCATCCCCGAGGACGTCGCGATCATCGGCTTCGACAACCTGCCGATGAGTGCGACGCTCGATCCTCCCCTGACGACGATCGACGTGTCGAAGCGGATGATCGGCTATCTGGCCGTGGCGATGCTGGACGACATCATCAATGCCTCCGAAGCCCAGCCCGCCGTCAAGATTCTGGTCGGAGCCCGCCTCATCGTGAGAGCGAGCGACCGCGCCAGGACGCCGCCCAAGCCCGTCAAGTCGCGGGGTGCCATCCGCAAGGCCCCGAGCCGTTCCACCGCGCCATAGATCGGTTCCGGCGGCATGGATGGCGTATCGATCCCCCCCCGCCGGATCGACCGGACGCCCTTGCGGGGCTCGTCGCCAGCCTGAAGGAGCGCGCCTCCGCGAGGCCGATCGTCCTCTTCATCGACGATTATCACCTGGCCGAAGGCGGTGACGGCGGCGAGACCATCAATCGCCATCCTTTCAGAGCGCATCCCCCAGCTGACGATCGTCTTGGCCAGCCGTGTCCGGCCCTCCCTTCATACCGGCAGGCTGCGCGTCAGCGGCGAGATGATCGAAGTTCGCGTCGAGGAAAAGCTCAAAATCGATCTGAATACCGTGAAAACCCGCTCGAAGAGCATTTTCTCCAAGCTGGGCGTCAGGAGCCGAACACAAGCGGCCATCAAGTCCCTGGATGACGACAGGCAGATGAACTGAAGGAACACGCGGAACGGACCATTGGCGCGCGGCAGCTCCGCCTTGAAGGTAGCCGTCCTTCGCCTGCGGCCGTCGGGCCTCAAAGACCGATGAGACCGCGCGGATTGTGGGCGGTGGTCATCGGCTTCGCCGCCGCCGCCCGGCCGCTCATCCAGGGTGGATAGATGAAACGCTCGGTATTGTAGGGCTCCGGTGCGATCATGGAGAGCGACTTACGGAAATCCTGGATCTGGTAGAAGATGTGCGGCATCCCGAGCGAAGGATCATGCGTCACCACAGGATAGGGAACGACGGCCTGCCAGTCGGGATGGTAGCGAATGGTGCCGTGCACGCTGCGGTAGATCATGCCCTTCAGGGCGAAGGCGACCTTGCGGTTCTGCTCGAAATCGCCCGGCGGGCCCGAGCCCCCCGCCATCGCCGCCGCCACGGCGTAATGATGCATGTTGCTGTAGGACTGGCAGCCGATCGTCGCGGTCGACCCCTCGCCGAAGCGGGCGTTGTAGCGCGCCTCGAAGCGCTTGCCCATCTCGTCGCGCAGAAGACCGATGACCGAGGAGACGATGACGCCGACGCTCGCCTCCTGGGCGATATCGTTGAAGGTGCGGTGCATCGCGCCATATTGCAGGTAGACGATGCAATCCATGGGGTTCGCCATGAATTGCCGCTGGAAATGCGCGAGGTCGACCGCGTAGAAATGCGTGTTGGCGAGCACCGCGGGATTGGTGGAGCGGACTTCATCGAGCACTTCGCGCCAGTGATGTGTCGGCGTCTGCACGATCTTCGGCCCGAAGGCCACCTGCCAGCCGAAATCGGCCGCCGCATTCGCCATCGCGTTGGCGATGACGATACTATAGGGCTTCGAGCCGGAGATGATGGCGATCCGGTTGGACTGCGGCGTCCACTGGCCGGAGTCGCGCAGCCACGAGATGAACTTTATGAAGCCGGGCCCGTACCAGTAATCGGCCGGATCCGCCATGAAGCAGCCGAAGTAGCGATCGGGATCGCTCATGACCGTATCATGGTGCTGAAGCAGGGTATTGGCGTGGACATAGATGATCCCGGCATCGGCAATCGGTTCATACTCGGAGTTCTGAGGACCGATATTGTAACCGTTGACAATCGCATGGACCTTGTGCTTCTCGATCAGCCATCGTGCGGCGCCGACGACCTCTTCCGCCGTCTGGCGACAGGTATCGACGAAAATCGGCTGAACCGGCCGGCCGAGCAGGCCTCCGCGGGCGTTGAGTTCCTCGGCGGCGAGGATCATGCCCTTGCGGAACTCCGCGCCATCCGCGGCTGAAGGCCCGGTGAGCGGCACCATGCTGCCGATGGGCACGGGTTCGCTACTCTTGGTCACGGAACGCTCTCCTGTTCTCGGCGGCTGTTGGTCCGGCGACATTCACGAGGGAAGGCTCGAACAGCAAATTGTGCATCAGCACACGCAATCGCGGCGGGCTGACCGGCTTGACCAGGACGGGCAAGCCGGCGTTGCGAATGCTTTCGATGACGCGGGGCTCGGCGTCGGCGGTGACGATCATCGCGGGGATCTCGGCACCGATCGCCTTCCTCAACCGATCGACCACGTCGATGCCCATACGGGTCTTGAGATTGTAGTCGGCCACGATCAGACGCGGCGAGACACCGCTCTCGATCAGCCGCATCGCCTCGGCCTCGTCTGCCGCCGCATGCACGTCGATGCCCCAGCGCTGCAGCAACTGCGTCATGGTCTGCCGCAGAATATCGTCGTCCTCGACCAGAATGACCGGCGTGCCGACGAACTCGCCCGCGACGGTCTCGCTGATCTCCACTTCGTTCGCTTCGCTGTGCCAGATGTTTCCCAGAGGCACCGTGACGGAGAAGATCGACCCCCGTCCAACTTCCGAGCGCAGGCGGACCGGCAATTCGAGGAGGTCGGCCAGGCGCTTGACGATGTTGAGACCGAGGCCCAGGCCGCTTTTCTGCGCGCGCTGCTCCTCGGCTCGGAAGAACTCGTCGAATACGCGCTCGCGATCTTCCGGGCGGATGCCGCGTCCCGTATCCGCCACCTCGATCCGCAGGCCGTTCGCTTCGCGCCGGCAGCCCACGACGATACCGCCGATGCCGGTAAAGCGGACGGCATTGGCGACGAAATTGCTCAGGATACGTTCGAGGAGGGCACGGTCGGTCGAGATCGTGGCGCGGGGCGGGACGAAAACGAGGCGAAGCCCCTTCTCTCTTGCCTGATGACGAAACTGGACATCGAGCCGCTCGAACAATTGCGACAATTGGAACGAGGTTATCCGAGGCTGAACGCGCCCGGCATCGAGCTGCCCGATCTGGAGAAGCGCACCGAGCAGGTCCTCCATGATGGATGTGGCAATCCCCATGGCATGCAGCATATCGGAGCGATGCTCGGGATCCTCCTCGCGAATGCAATTGTAGATGAGGATCTTCAAAGACGCGAGCGGCTGGCGCAGATCGTGGTTTGCCGCCCGAAGGAACCGCGATTTGGCTTCGTCCGTCGCCTCCGCGGTCTCCTTGGCGAATTGCAGCGCCCGCTCGTTGCTCTTGACGGCGGTGACGTCCGCAAAGGACATCGTCATGCCGCCGGAGGCCGTCGGCGCCTGGGTGACGTTCAGCACGACGCCCGTGGCGAAAAGATAGTCCTCGCTGCTTTCCGAACCGAATGCCGCGCTCTGCCCGCGCTCCCACATATCCGCCTCGGTTGGCAGGACGCATTCGCCCGAATGCGCCATCGTGGCGATGAACGCCTCGAAGCGCATGCCGATCTCGACCGGAAGATCGCAGCTACGCCGGAAGCGGTCATTTGCATAGAGCAACCGCCGATCCGAGGACCAGATCAGGATGCCGAGCGGGGCAACGTCCAGTCCGGCAAAAATCTCGTCGAGGCGCTCCCCCTTGGCGGAGCCGGGCACATCCGTCACCTCAGGCGGACTCCCCCGCGCTGAAACGGCCGATGGCATAATGCATCGCGGCGGCCCGGTCCCGGATGTTGAGCTTGCGCATGGCATTGCCCAGATGCACGCGCACCGTCTGGCTGCTGAGCTCGAACTCCTCCGCGATACGCTTGACGGAGTAACCGCGGCCAAGCAGGCTGAGCACGTCGCGCTCGCGAGGCGTCAACAGGTCGAGTTCGTCGCGGAGTTCATCAGCCGCGGCGCTCTTTGCCGCCGCTGCAGCAGGCGTGCTCGTGCTCGCGGCGGGAACAGGCTCGGGAGCCGCCTTCGGAGTGCTGGCTCCCGCCGACCGTTCGATGATCCGCCGCGGGAAGCTCACTTCACCGGCGAGCACCCGTTCCAGCGCGCGTTCGATCTCGGGCCCTCCCGCCGACTTCGGCACATAGCCGATCACGCCCTGCTCCACGGAGCGCAGCACGTGGTCGACATCCTCATGAACCGAGACCACCACGACCGGCACTTCCGGAAACTTGGTTCGAAGCTTGTGCAGACCGTCGAAGGCGTCGAAACCGGGCATGACCAGATCGATGAGCATCAGATCGATATCCGGATGCTCGACGAGCAGCGCCGCCGCCTCGTCGAAGGTTGCCGCTTCATAGGTCTCGAGCTTCTGACGCAGGCGCCGCATGACCTGCTTCAGCGATTGACGGACCACCCAATGGTCATCGGCGATGAGGATTTTCATATGGTCACACGATCGCTGCTTCTGATGGTGATCGACGCGCCTGACGCGAATCCAGCGTCAGCCGAGCCAGCGCACCTACATTCATAGATATGTACCTTCTGTCACGATTACGACCCTATTTAAAGGGGCCCGATGAAATTGCGCTAGCGAAGACCACCGAGTGCCCCCGCCGATTCGGCGCGATCTCCATAAACGTCTAGTCTTTAATCTCATTCGGCAAGGACGCCTCTCGGCCTCCCCACAGCCCTGGGACGCGGACATTCCCTCGCGAAAGGCGCCGGGAGGCCGGTCGGCCAATGGCGGCCGGAGCTGCTTGCGCACGGCAAAAATCGATTATTATCAAGGCATTTGCTCAGCTTTGGAGCGCGGTTATGACGCGAATGCAGGCAAATTCTCGTTCACCGCAAGAAATTTTGATAACTCCGATGAAAAGCGTTGACGCCCTCTCAGATCCAGCCATATCATCTAGACGATAAGGCTAGTTCAAGACAAAACGTCCAGACGAGTAGATGACACACCCATTCAACACGTGATGTCCGAGGGGTCGCAGAAATGAAGATCACACGCCGTAATATTCTGAAGACGACAGTCGCCGCTTCCGTCACGCTTGCTATGCCTCATCTTTGGCTGCCCAAGTCCGGTGAGGCCTGGGGGGCGACCCTGAAAAAGGGCGAGCCGATCAAAGTCGGCCTTCTGTTCTCGCTGACCGGCTCGCTCGCCGTTCCCGAGGAGGACTCCACGCTCGTCATGCAATACGCCATCGACGAGATCAACAAGGCGGGCGGCGTGGCAGGCGTACCGATCGAGCCTGTGATCGTCGACGCCAAGTCCGACTTCTCCGTCTATTCGGAAAAGGCCAAGGAACTCATCCTGCGCGACAAGGTCATCGCGATCTTCGGCTGCTACACCTCGGCCAGCCGCAAGGCGATCCTGCCGACGGTGATGCAGCGCGACCATCTGCTTTACTATCCGACCTGCTATGAGGGCGCGGAATGCACGCAGAACACGATTTGTACCGGGCCGCTCGCGAACCAGCATTCGCAGGACCTCATCCCCTTCATGGTGCAGCAGTTCGGCAAGCGCGTATTCTTCGTCGGCTCGAACTACGTCTGGCCGAAGGAATCGAACAAGAATGCCAAGGTATGGCTGGAGAAGGCCGGCGGCGAGCTGCTCGGCGAGGAGTATATTCCGCTCGGCAGTTCGGAATTCGGGCCTGTCCTGAACAAGATCCGCGACGCGAATCCTGACTTCATCTTCTCGACGGTCGTCGGCGCGTCCGACATCGCCTTCCACAAGCAGTTCAAGCAGGAAGGCTTCAAGGTCGACAAGATGCCGATCGCCTCGCTGACGACAGGCGAGATCGAGACACGGGCCATGGGCGCGGAATTCGGCGCCGGCCACTTCCTGTCCGCGCCGTATTTCCAGTCGCTCGACACCCCGACCAACCACAAATTCGTCGAAAGCTTCCTGAAGAGCAAATACGGCAAGAACGGCACGACCCACTACAATATGGAGGAGACCTACACCTCCGCCTATGTGTTCAAGGCCGGCTTCGAGAAGGCCGCCGCCGCGGTGGGCTTCGAGAACGTCACCCCCCGCATCATCCGCGACCATTCGGGCGGCGTGCGTGTCGAGGACGACATCTCGCCGGAAGGGCTGGTCTGGATCGACGAAGACAACTTCAACACCTGGCTGAAGCCGAAGATCGGCCAGTGCCAGGCCGACGGCACCTTCAAGATCGTCAAGGCAGCCGAAAAGCACGTCGCCCCCAATCCCTATTCCATCTATCCGGACGCGGGCGTCTGCACCAAGGACGGCCTGAAGGCGCCCGACGGCAAGATTCGCAAGAACGTCATCTGACATGAACGGGGTCTTGCGGCGTCACGCACCGCGGGACCCCTTTCGCATTCCGTGCATGGATGCGCGCCCCTGTCGCACGGATGGCTCTCAACGGCTCGACGGATACGATCAATGGATCTGGGTTCGCTTCTGAATGCGCTCATCCTCGGGGTGAGCATCGCCAGCATCTGGTTGATCGCCGCGCTTGGCTTGACGATCATCTACGGCACGGCCGGCGTCATCAACATGGCGCATGGCGAGCTGATCATGCTCGGCGCCTACAGCTCCTACATGCTGCAGTTCTACCTCGGATTGCCGTATCTGCTGTGCCTGCCGGCCTCCTTCGTCATCGTCGGACTGGTGCTGGAGCGCTGCCTGATCCGCTATCTCTACAATCGCCCGCTCGACACGCTGCTGGCGACCTACGGCGTCTCGCTGGTGCTGATGCAGGGTGTTCGCCTGCTCTTCGGCAGCGATCCGAAATATCTGGCCGTGCCGGAAATCTTCCAGAGCAACGTGATGCTGGGCTCCGTCTCCATTTCGGTATTCCGCGTCGTCGTCCTGCTGGTGACGACGCTGCTCGTACTGGCCCTCTGGCTCCTGTTCTACAAGACGCGATTTGGCGTGCAGGTGCGCGCCGTGATGCAGAACAAGGAGATGGCGGCGTCCTTCGGCATCAATTCCGGCCGCATCTATATGATGACCTTCGCGCTCGGCGCAGGACTGGCCGGTGTCGCCGGCGCGCTCTTCGGCGTCCTGGCGATCGTCTTGCCCACGATGGGGGCGAGCTATGTCGTGCAGGCGTTCCTCATGGTGGTCGTCGGCGGCGGCTCGCTGGCGGGAAGCGTGGTGGCGAGCGGTGCGACCGGCGAACTCCAGTCGGTGTTCGCCTTCTTCACCAACGACACCTTGGCCCGCTTCATCATCTTCGTGCTGATCGTGGTCTTCCTGCGGTTCCGTCCGCAAGGCCTGTTCGCACAGGCAGGAGCCCGGCGATGACCGCCGCCGCCGTCAGCAACGCCGTGTCAGGACAGGTCTGAAACCATGCGCAACCTCTACCACAACAAGATCGCGCAATGGGTCGTGTATGTCGCCTTCTTCGCGGCGCTGGCGATCATCCCGGTGACGGTGAGCGACAGCTTCCTGCTGAACCAGCTCTCGACCTATGGCGTCTACGGCATGCTGGCGCTCTCGATCAGCCTGTGCTGGGGCTTCGGAGGCATCCTGAATCTCGGCCAGGGCATCGCCTTCGGTCTCGGTGCCTATGGCATGGCGATGACCATGCAGATGCAGAGCCAGACGGAATCCAATCCGATTCCGCCCTTCATGCTGAACAACAGCCTCGATCACCTGCCCATGCTGTGGCAACCATTCCAGAGCACGGCGTTCGGGCTCATCCTCGCGGTCGCCGTGCCGACCCTGTTCTGCGCCGTGTTCGGCGGCATCATGTTCCGCGCTCGCGTGTCCGGGCCGTTCTTCGCCATCATGACGCTCGCCATGCTGTCGGCCTTCTACACCATCATCCTCGACCGGCAGGCCTATACCGGCGGCGTCAACGGCCTGACGCCGCCCTCCGCCTTCCAGTTCGCGGGCGTGGAGATCGATCCCTACAGCCCCACCGCCTACTGGGTCGTGTTCGGCTTTCTGATGGGCGCCACTTTGGTGGCAAAGCTCATCACCCAGAGCTCCTTCGGCCTCGTCGCGCAGGCGATCCGCGAGGACAGCGAGCGCGTGCGCTTCCTCGGCTACAGCGTCGCCGGCTACGAGACGGTGATCTACACCATCTCCGGCCTGATCGCGGCGATCGCGGGCTGCTGCTGGGTCATGCTCGTGCAATATGTCTCGCCCGCCCAGCTGGACGTCGGCTTCAGCCTTTCGATGGTGATCTGGGCGGCGATCGGCGGGCGCCACTCGCTCCTCGGCTCGATCCTCGGCGCCTTCATCATTCAAGGCGCGCAGAGCTATCTCGGGGACACCTTCCTCGCGACCTGGCTGTTGATCCTGGGCGGCTTCTTCATCGTCGTGGTGCGATTCCTGCCGAACGGCCTCGCCAGCCTCGTCGAGACGGGGCTCGGCCTTTTCGAGCGGCGAAACCCGACCTCCTCGCCTGCGCCCGACGGCGGCAGGCATATGCCAGCCGAGTGAGCGCCCCATGCCCGGTCTTCTCGAAATCAGCAATCTGTCGAAGAGCTTCGACGCCACCAAGGTCATCAGCGACTTCAGCATGGAAGTCGTCGAGGGCACCGTGTGCTGCCTGGTCGGCCCGAACGGCGCCGGCAAGACCACGACGATGGATCTCATCACGGGACGCATCAAGCCGACATCCGGCAGGATCACATTCGCCAATGACGACATCACCGCCAAGCCCGAGCATCTGATCGCCCGGGCCGGCATAGGCCGCAAGTTTCAGGTCCCGGCCGTGCTGCGCGCCATGACGGTGAAACAGAACCTCGAGGTCGCCTACAGCCGTCAGACCAATCCGTTCCTCAACCTGTTCAAGTTCCGCAAGGCCGGACTTCAGGCCAAGCTCGATGAAGTCGCCACCCTCGCCGGCCTGACAGGCCGGCTGAAGGACCGCGCCGGCATTCTCTCCCACGGTGAGACGCAATGGCTGGAGATCGGCATGGTTCTCATGCAGGAGCCTCGGCTGCTGCTGATGGACGAGCCGATCGCCGGCATGACCGAAAGCGAGATCGAGAAGACCGCCCGGATCTTCAAGGATCTGCGCAAATCCGCCACGCTGCTGGTGGTCGAGCACGATATGGGCTTCGTCCGCGAGATCGCGGACGTCGTGGTGGTGATGCATATGGGGTCGCTGCTCGCCCAGGGTTCGATCCAGCAGATCGAAGCCGACCGGCGCGTGCGGGACGTGTATCTCGGCGAGCAGGAGGCGGCATGAACCCGTTGCTGAGTTTCGACAACGTCACTTCCTATTATGGCGCGACCCGCATCCTGAAAGACTTCTCCTTCGAGATGGAGAAGGGCCAGTGCCTGTGCGTGCTCGGCCGCAACGGGGTGGGCAAGACGACCTTGATGCGCACCATCATGGGGCTGACCGACCGCTCGACCGGCGCCATCCGCATCAACGACGTCGAGATCAGCGGGCAACCGACGCATGTGCGCGCCCATCACGGACTCGGCTATGTGCCGCAGGGCCGGGGCATCCTGTCCAACTTCACCGTCCGCGAGAATATTCTCCTCGGGACCTTCGCCCGCGCCGACAAGTCCGGCGAGATCCCGGAGATCTGCCTGCGCATCTTTCCCTATCTGAAGGAGAACCTCGATCGCCGCGCCGGACTTCTGTCCGGCGGGCAGAAGCAGCAGCTCGCCATTGCCCGTGCGCTCGCCGTCGATCCGCAGATCCTGCTGCTCGACGAGCCGACCGAAGGCATCCAGCCGAACATCGTCCATGAGATCGGCGAGATCCTGAAAATGCTCAACCGCGAGCTGGGCATCAGCATGGTCGTGACCGAACAGCACATCAAGGTGGCGCGCAAGCTCGGCGATGCCTTCCTCATGGTCGACAATGGCCGTGTCGTCGCCCGAGGCGGCATGGCCGAGATGACGGACGAATTGGTCGAGCGTCATATGACCATCTAGACAAAGAGAATATAGTCTAGATCGAACGACTAATTTAATTGACAAACCGTCTAGTATCGATCAAGTTCTACACTGAGGCCCCGGGCAGCTTGCCTGGCTGAATTCAGGACACGGCGCCGATCATCGTGACGACGCGTGGCGACAATTCTTCGATCACACCAGAGGAAGTTGGGATGATACCGATTCCGAAGAAAGGCACACCCGAGCGGGAGGCCATGATCAGGGAGCACCGGGAATGCGTCGACTCCATGAAGGGCGTCGCCGGCTTCTCCGTGCTCAAATGCCAGGACGCCGGCGACACCACGGTCGTCACCGGCGGCGTTCACGAGAATCCGGACCTGCGGCGCGTGCTGCTCCGCATGCGGGGGGAATCACCCAAGGGCAAGCTCGTCGTCATCTGCACCAAGGTCGATGCCGAATGGCGCATCGGGCGCCTGTCGGGCATTCGCGGCGTGCCGCCGGAATTCGTCGACGACAAGGTCTATACCTGCGAGCAGGAAATCCAGCACGCCATCTTCCTGAGGCGCCTCGACGAACTGCCCGAGACCGCGGGCATGCCCGAGCACTTCCAGGAAGGCTGGAAGCACCGGGACGACAACTGGCCCGTCACCTGACCTGATCGTCCGGCGCTCTGCGCCGGCGCATCTCGAACATCCTCGCTTCGCATCAGCATGGGTTCTCCGCCGCGGCCCGATCGGGCCGCGAACGGGAGCGGCTTGTCTGACGTCACCTTCCCTACCGGAGAATCGACACATGTGCGCCATGCGGCTGACCGGGTACGCTGACAAGTTTGGCGTCCATCCGGGCGAAAAGATCAAGTTTTATGTCAATTGCGACGGCCCGGCCCAATTCAAGGCCGAAGTCGTTCATATGATCCACGGCGACACCAATCCCCGCGGACCAGGCTTCATCGAAAAGCCGGTCGCGGCGGACGCCAACGGAACCTACCAGGGACGGAAGCAGATCATCCACGGCGGATCCTACGGATATGTCGAGGACAGGCCGCAATTCCACGTCGAGAGCTTCACGCTCCAATGCCATATCTGGCCGACCACGCCGAAGACCCATCCGCGTTACTGGAAGCACGGCGCCCAGGGCCTCCTGACCAAATGGATGGACGGAAAGGGCTACGGCCTCTTCATCAACGAGGAAGGCTTCGTCGAGCTTCGCATCAACGAGCACAGGATCACGACCGGCGTGCCGATCCGCGATCATGCCTGGCATTTCGTCGCGGCCAGCTTCGATGCGCAAACCGGCGAGGTCGTGCTCTATCACGAGCCGCAGATCGTCTATGCCCTCGATCCGGTGATCGAGCCGGTCAGGACCACGATCAAGACGCAGATCGTGCACACCGAAGCGCCGGTCGCGCTTGCGGCCTATGTCGAGACGATCGGCGAGGATCCGCTCGGCAAGTCCTCGCTTCCTGCCGGCGTGTGGTTTACCGGCAAGTATAACGGCAAGATCGACAGCCCGCGTATCGTCAAGAAGGCGCTGAGCCGCTTCGAGATCGAACAGATGAAGGGCGGTGCGCAGCCCGGCCTCACCGAACGCCGCAATTCGGGCCCGACGGGTGAATTGTCCGCGCTCATCGTCGCCGCCTGGGACTTCTGGGACGGCATCAGCACCATCGTCGCCAAGGACAACGGCCCGTACCGCCTCGATGCGACGCTGGTAAACTGTCCGACGCGCGCCCTCACCGGCTACAACTGGGCGGGCGAGAACTTCGACTGGAAATACGCCAAGAAAGAATATGGCGCGATCCATTTCCATGATGACGACGTCGACGACGCCCGCTGGGAGGCGGACGTCGAATGGATGGTGCCGGAGCAGATCAAGAGCCGCTCCTATGCGCTGAAGCTGACGACCGCGGACGGCGACGAGGATTACATCCCCTTCTGGATCGTGCCGAAGATCGGCAAGGAACAGTCCAAGATCGCCGTCATGATCCCGACGATCAGCTACATGGCCTATGCCAACGAGCATGTGGCGTGCAATGCCGGCGGCGCCGAACTGTTCGTCTACCGCGTGCCGATCATGCAGCACCAGAACATGTTCCTGGCCGAGCACCGCGAATATGGCGGCTCGATCTACGATACCCACACCGATGGCTCGGGCATCTGCCTGTCGTCGCGCCTGCGTCCGATCCTGTCGATCCGGCCGAAATACGACCACTTCCTCGCCCAGGCACCGTGGCAATACCCCGCCGATCTCCATCTCATCTACTGGCTGGAGACGATGGGCTACGAATATGACGTGATCACCGACGAAGACGTCACCTATGACGGCCTCGCCCGGCTCGAAAACTACAACGTCATCATCACCGGCTCACATCCCGAGCACAATTCGGGCGCCCAGCTCGATGCGCTGCACAATTACACGCAACGCGGCGGACGCCTGATGTATATGGGCGCCGACGCTTGGTACTGGGTGCACTCCTATCATCCGGCCTACGACACTGTCGGCCGGGGCGTGGTCACCGAGATGCGGCGCTGCGAATCCGGCATCCGTACCTGGCGAGCCGAGCCTGGCGAGTATTACCACCAGGGCACCGGAGAGCTCGGCGGCATGTGGCGGTTCCGCGGCCGCTCGCTCTACTCGGTCGCCGGTGTCGGCATGACCAATGAAGGCTTCGATATCTCGACCTATTACAGCCGGACGCCGGACAGTCTCGATCCGCGCGTGTCCTGGGCCTTCGAGGGCATCTCCTACGAAGAGCCGATCGGCAATTTCGGCCTCGTCGGCGGCGGCTGCGCCGGCCTTGAGCTCGACATCGTCGACGTCACGCTCGGCTCTCCGCCCCACACGCTCGCGGTTGCGACCTCGGCGGGCCGGCACACCGAAGCCTATCTCCTCGTCATGGAGGATTTCGGCTTCAACCAGCAGGGCCTCGACGGAACGGTCCACCCGCGCGTGCGCGGCGACGTCGCCTTCCACGAGACGCCGAACGGCGGTGGATGCTTCGCTTTCTCCTCGATCGCCTTCTGCGGCTCCCTGCCGTGGAACGAGGGCCGCAACAACGTCTCCACCCTGGTGAAGAACGTGCTCGACCGCTTCTCGGCGGATGGTCCGCTGCCGCCGGCACCGGCGGAGGCGATCAAGCATCGAGGCCGCGCCGACTACGAGTCGCCGGCGCTTGCCGCGACCGCCTGAGCCCCTCGAATGGACTTGCGGCACCCGCGCGGCTTTGCGCGCGTGCCGGCCCTTCTCGCAGGACGCCGGACATGACCTATAGACGCGATCTCGGTTACTGGGACGAGGGCCGCGACCTCGTGGATGCCGCCTTCTATGCAGACGCATTGGGCCGGCACCCGCGGGTGCTGCCGGCCGCCGCTTTCCGCTCGCTGCGGTTCAGCCAGCTCGAGGATGAGGCTGTCTGGACGCGCGACTGGATCTGCGTCGGCGCCCACGAGGCCATTCCGGCCGACGGCGACCTCCTTCCCTTCACGGTCGGCACCCATGGCGTGCATGTGCAGCGCATGGCCGGGGGGATCGTGGCGCGATTCAACAAGGCGCAGCATGGCGGCTGCCGCACGGTCCCGCTGCAATGCCAGACCGGAACGAAGACCAAGTGCTCCTTCACCTCTTGCGGCTTCAGCCGCGACCGGGGTGCCATTCCGGCCAGCGACCTCGGCGACGGCACCCCCGAGATGCACCAATATCTGGGCCTGCGCCCCGAACGGCTGCTGACCGCGCATGTGCGGAGCTGGGGGCCGCTGATCTTCGTCAATCTCGACGTCGCTCCCGCATGGCCGGAGGCCGAGTTGACGACGCTCGGCGGCCTTGGCGGGTTTTTCGGCAATCACAAATCGCGCCGCTCGGACGACGTCTGGCTCGAACATGGCGCAAACTGGAAGCTCATGGGGCAGGCCCTGGTCGCCGGCGAAGCGACGATCGCCGGAAACCCTGTGTGGATGTTCGCCGCCGCCACCCTGTCCGACGGCACGCCGGCGCGCGCGGCCTGGCTGTTTCCCAATCTGGTCCTGATCGCGACGGACGACAGCACCGCCGTCATGACGCTGCAACCCACGGGGCTGGGGCAGACGCTGTGCCGGCTGTCGACCTTCGGCGCCGATCCGCGAGCCGACCGCCTCTTCTGGCGCGACGAGATCCGGGTTCGCGCCGAGCGCGCCGAGGCGGAGCACGACGATCTGGCCCGCTGGGGAACCCCGTATCGCCCGCAGACGGTCGGGGCCGCGCTCCCCTTTCAGAGCGAGGCGGCGGGCGCATGGATGCAGAGGACCATCGCGGCGCGGATCGCTCGCATGCCGCGCGAAGATTTTCCGCAACCGCTCTACCAGAACCCGAGAGGCTGACCCATGCTGTCGCTGGACATCCCGGCCGAGGAGGCGACGGCGCTCGGCGCTGCCATATCTGCTTACGGACGAGGGGACTATGACCACGCCTTCGCCCGTTTCTCGTCGCTGGCCGATGAGGGCAACGCGGATGCGAAGACGTGGCTGGCCGCGATGTACGCCAATGGCGAAGGCGTGGAATCCTCGCTTGCCCGGGCCTTCGCGCTCTATCTCGACAGCGCGGAGGCCGGCATCACGCTCGCGCAGACCAATGCGGGCGCCATGCTCGCAATGGGGCACGGCACGCTCCGCGACATTCCCGCCGGCATAAGCTGGCTCCAGAAGGCGGCGGAGCAGGGCGACGTTTTCGCCCAATACAATCTGGCCACCCTTCTCTCGAAGGGCGAGGGCATGCCGCCGGACCACGCCGCGGCAGCGCGCTGGTACCGCTCGGCCGCCGAAACCGGACATTATCCTTCCCAAGCCCGCCTTGGCTTCATGTACGCGAACGGTCTGGGTGTCGATAAGGACCGCGTGGAAGCGTTCACCTGGTTTTCCCTGGCCGCCCAGCACGGGGTGGGAACCGCGCTGACGGCGCTCGAAGCGCTCGTGGCGCAGATGTCGGCGGATGAGAAGCGGGCCGGGAGCGCCGCGGTGGGGCGCTGGCGCAACCGAACCGCGGAAACCTCCCGCCACGCCCGTCTCAACCCCCTTCCAAGGTAAGGCCGATGGTGTTCAGCCCGCAGCAGGTGAAATTTGAATTCCTGAGTTATATCAAGGAATTCGGAGGCAGGCCCGCCGAATGGTGCGTGGGATGCGCCGAGGACCCGGCGCAGGCCTTGTTCGCGCGTCATGCGGTCGATGCCGACACCGACATCTGGCTGTGGAAGCCCACCCTGTCGGCGGCGGCCGCGCGCATCGTGTTCCGCTACCTGACGGAACAGCTCCATGTCCCCGCCGCCGACGATGACGGAACCGGGCGCTGCATTTTCCTCTTCAAACGCAGCTCAGCGCAGGAGACCGCGCCTCGGCTTCCCAATCCGCGGGCGGCCTAGATCGCCCGGGATTGCGATCGCATCCTTCGCGCTTCCGGCCGCCTCGACGATCGGGTCGTCCCGGGGCGCTACCTGACAGACCAACCTTCGTTCGTGGGAACCTCCTCATGTTGCTCGTCAATCGCGTGCTTGGACATCGACTGGATGACGGCTTCGCCGAACGGCTGCACCACATGGAACATCATGGCCGGGTCGAGTGGCTCCTGCTGCCGGCGGCCGAACTGGCGCGGCGGCGGTTTCGGGCGGTAACGAGCGCCGGTTCAGACCTGGCGATAGCGCTGCCGCGGGACGAGCCGCTGGCGGATGGCGCCGTCCTGCTGTTCGAAGAGCAGCGGGCGATCGTGGTGAAGGTCGACGCCGAGCGCTGGCTCCGGCTCAAACCGCGCGATGTCGCCTCGGCGCTCGAACTTGGCTATCACGTCGGCAACCTGCATTGGCGCGTGCGGTTCGAGGCCGAGGCCATTGCCGTCGCGCTCGAAGGTCCGGAGGAGGCCTATCTCGCCCGGCTTGCGTCCCTGGGCCTCGATACCCGTGTCGAGGCAAGCCCGCCCAAGGCCGGCGAGGCGCCATGTTGAACCTCGTCACAACGATCTGGCAGGCGGATACGGCTTTCCCCAACGGTGGATTTGCCTTCTCCAACGGGATCGAAGGACTGGCCGAGCTCGGCCAGCGCCTGGATGGCGAGGGGCTGATCGACGTCCTGGCGATGACGCTCACGCATCGCTGGAGGGGCATGGATCGCATCGCCGTATCGCTGGCTTTCGCCGCAGGCGACGACATGACCCGCCTCGCGGAAATCGATCATCGCTTTGACGCTGCGACGATTTCCGCCCTGCAGCGATCGGGATCGCGCCGCAACGGGCTGGCGTTCCTGACGGCCCATGCACGGATCGGCACCAAGACCGCCCCGGAGCTGAAAAGGCTGATCGAGCAGCGGCACACGCCCGGCCATCTTCCGATCGTCCAGGGTGCCATATGGCGGGCCTGCGGCATCGATGAGCGATCCGCCCTCGCCGCCTCGGCCTATGGCGTGGTCGCCGGCATGACCAGCGCTGCGGTCCGCCTCAGCCTCGTCGGCGCGGTGGAGGCCCAGCGCTGCCTTGGCGAGACGCTCCCGCTCATCGCAGGTCTGATCGAGGGCGCCGGTCCGGCCGGTTCGCTCTCATGCGACGATTTCGAGGGCCTCACACCGATGCTCGACATCGCCACCATGCGGCATGCGACGTCGGAGATCCGGCTGTTCTCGAACTGACCAGGCTCCATCCTCAGGTAGAAACACATGCTCTTGACCCCGACGGAACTCGAACGTCTGACGATCTTCACGGCGGCGGAGCTGGCGCGCAAACGCTGGGCTCGGGGGCTGAAGCTCAACCATCCGGAGGCCGTCGCCCTGATCACCGATGAAATACTCGAGGGCGCGCGGGATGGCCGCAGCGTGTCGGACATGATGGGCTTCGGTTCGACCATCCTGAGCACCGACGACGTCATGGCCGGGGTCGCCTCGCTGATCCCGATCCTGCAGGTGGAATGCGTGTTCCGCGACGGCACGAAGCTGGTCACCATTCACGAACCGATCCGCCCGCGCGAGGGGGCCGCCGAAGACGGGCTCGAGCCGGGCGCGCTGCTGCCGCTCGAAGGCGACATCGAACTCAACGCCGGGCGTGACCGCATCGAGGTCACGGCGGTCAATACCGGCGATCGGGCGATACAGATCGGCTCGCACTTCCACTTCTTCGAAGTGAACAGGGCGCTCGAATTCGACCGCTCGAAAGCCTTTGGCAGACGCCTCGATATCCCCGCCGGCACGGCGGTGCGTTTCGAGCCCGGGCAGAGCAAGAAGCTGGTGCTGGTCGCCTTCGGCGGCGAGCGCAGGATCAGCGGTTTCAACAATCTCTGCGATGACGCCGCCGATGCAGGCGAGGCGTTGCGCCGGGCCCGCGAGGGCGGATTCAAGGGAGCCTGACCATGGTCACGATGCGACGCAGGGACTATGCCCACATGTATGGGCCGACGGTCGGCGACGGAATTCGGCTGGCGGACACCTCGCTGGTCGCCGTGGTCGAGAAGGACCACACGGTCTATGGCGACGAATGCCTTCACGGCGGCGGCAAGACGCTGCGCGACGGCGCCGGCATGGCCGCCGGCGTTACCGCCGCCGAGGGCGCGCTGGACATGCTGCTCTGCAATGTCGTGGTGATCGACGCGATGCTCGGTATCGTGAAGGGCGATCTCGGCATCAAGGACGGCAGGATCGTCGGCCTGGGAAAGGCCGGCAATCCGGCGATCATGGACGGCGTCGATCCACGCCTCATCGTCTCCCAGGCGACCACGGTGCGCGATTGCGAGGGACTGATCGCCACCGCCGGCGCCATCGACGTGCATGTGCATTTCGATAGCGCCGGCCTGTGCGAGCACGCCATCGCCAGCGGCATCACCACGATGATCGGCGGCTCGCTCGGCCCGATCACCGTCGGCATCGATTCCGGCGGGCCGTTCAACACCGGCAAGATGCTGCAGGCGGCCGAGCACTGGCCGATCAATTTCGGCTTCCTCGGCCGGGGCAACAGCCACAAGCCGGCTTCGCTCGTCGAGCAGATGCGGACGGGCTGCCTGGGGCTGAAGCTGCACGAGGACTGGGGCTCCATGCCGGCGCCGATCGACATGTGCCTGCGCGTCGCCGACGAACTCGACTTCCAGGTGCAGATCCACACCGACACGCTGAACGAAAGCGGGTTTCTGGAAGACACGCTGGCGGCCATCGGCGGGCGCACCATTCACATGTACCACACCGAGGGCGCCGGCGGAGGGCACGCGCCGGACATCATCCGCGTGGCCGGCATCGGCAACTGCCTGCCGTCGTCGACCAATCCGACGAACCCCTACACGGTCAACACCTTCGACGAACATCTCGACATGACGATGGTGTGCCACCACCTCAACCCGGCGATCCCCGAGGACGTCGCCTTCGCCGAGAGCCGGATCCGTCCGCAGACGATCGCGGCCGAGGACGTGCTGCACGATCTGGGCGCCATTTCGATGCTCGGCTCCGACAGCCAGGGCATGGGGCGGATCCACGAGGTGATCTGCCGGACCTGGCAACTCGCCTCGAAGATGAAGGACCAGCGCGGTGCCCTGCCGGAGGACGTGCCGGGCATGGGCGACAACGCCCGCATCAAGCGCTATATCGCCAAATACACCATCAACGCCGCGCGCACCTTCGGCATATCAGGGCATATCGGCTCGCTCGAGGACGGCAAGATGGCGGATATCGTCGTCTGGCGCCCCGGCTTCTTCGGCATCAAGCCGGAACTGGTCGTCAAGGGCGGTTTCATCGCCTGGGGCGCCATGGGCGATTCCGCCGCCTCGCTCATGACCTGCGAGCCCGTGCTGCTGCGCCCGCAATGGGGCGCCTTCGGGCGCGCCGCGCCGGCCCTGTCGGCGTGCTTCGTCCATCCCCTGGCGATCGAGGAGGGGCTTGGGCGGGCATTGGGCCTTTCCAAGGCGTTGCTGCCGGCCAGCGGCACGCGCTCGCTGACCAAGCGGGACATGGTGCTGAACGCGGCCTGCCCCGATATCCGCGTCGATCCGCAGACCTTCGAGGTGTTCGTCGATGGAACCCTGGCCACCTGCGAGCCCTATGACACGCTTCCCCTCGCGCAGCGGTACATGTTGCGATGAACAGGCTCGAACATGATCTCGCCGGCGAGGGGCCCGGCCGTTCGGCGGCCGCGCGCGTGGGCATCGGCGGACCGGTCGGCTCCGGCAAGACGGCGCTGATCGAGGCCCTCATTCCCGTCCTTCACGCACGCGGGGTCGACCTCGCCGTGGTGACCAACGATCTCGTCACCAAGGAGGACGCCGAACGTCTCAGGCGTTCCGGGCTCATCGATCCGCAGCGTGTGTCGGCCGTCGAGGCCGGCGCGTGCCCGCACACCGTCATCCGCGAAGATCCCACGCTGAACATCGCGGCAGGAGACGAACTGGAGGCCCGCTTTCCCGGCGTGGAGCTGATCCTGTTCGAGTCCGGCGGGGACAATCTTGCCTCCACCTTCTCTCTCGACCTGGTGGATTGGTGGATCTTCGTCATCGACGTGGCCGGCGGCGACGACATTCCTCGTAAGAAGGGACCGGGAACGCTGCGCTGCGACCTCCTGGTGATCAACAAGCAGGATCTCGCGCCCCATGTCGGTGTCGACCTGCCGCGGATGCTGGAGGAGGCCCGGACGGTCCGCGCGCAACGCTCCGTCATCCTGACCGACGCGCGCCGGGGCGCCGGCGTGACCGACGTCGCCGATCAGATCATGAAGGCGGTGCTGTTCCGATGAACGCCCCGCCCCAGAGGGCCGATCTGCGGCATGCCGAGCCGGTCGCTCAGGGCATGCCGGGCGCCCGCGATGCGACGGCCCGTCTCAGCTTCGTCCGCGGCGGTGGACGCACCGTGCTGGCGCGCCAGCATGTTCCCTATCCCTTTCACATCACCCGGCCTTTCTCGCTCGACCGCAATCTGCCGGACCTCGCCACGCTCTACCTGCAATCGAGCTCGGGCGGGCTGTACAGGGGCGACAGGCTGGGGCTCGACATCGAGGTCGGCAGCGGTGCACAGGCCCATGTCACCAGCCAGGCCGCGACCGTCGTCCATGCCACGACGGGCGACGAAGCGCGCCTTTCGACGGCGGTGAGACTCCACGCCGATGCCCTGCTCGCCCTCACCAACGACCCCTTCATTCTCTTTCCCGATGCCCATCTTCGTGCCGAGACGGCGGTGACGCTGTCCCCCGGGGCGCGCGCCATCCTGGCCGACGGCTTCGCCACGCACGCCCCCGGCGGAGGCGGCCGCCCCTTCGGCAAATTGCGCACCGAACTCTGCATTCGCGACGAAAGCGGGCGCATTCTGGTGTGGGATCGGGGTGCCGTGAGCGGCATTCAATTCGCCGGCCCCTCTTCGCCGCTCGGCCCCTATCGGGCGATGGGCAATCTGGTGGCGCTCGGCCCCCGGCGATCCGACATCGATACCGCCGCCTTGACGAAGCAGCTCGACGCCCTGGAGTGCCGTATCGGCATGAGCGAACTTCCCAATGGCTGCGGGATCGCCGTGCGATGCATCGCGCCGACCGGAGGCCATCTTTCACGCGGCATGGCGCATGTCTTCACGGCGCTGTTCGAGGCATGGACAGGCCACGTCCCGCTTCCGCTCCGGAAATGACCCCGGCCGGGAGGCCTCCATAGCCATATGGAACTTCGGCTGGCCCTCTCGGTCGGTTATGCCGCTCAGGCGCCTTCGCCAATTTCCAGGTCGACCGCGCTGCGATCGGACACGCTTTCAGCGGGCGACGTCATACGGCTGCTGCAGCCCGGTCCGACATTTCGCGCAATGCCAGATGGATCTGCGCGACGACGGCCGCTCCTTCGCCCACCGCCGCTGCGACGCGCTTGGTTGAGCCGGAGCGGACATCGCCGATCGCAAAGACATTGGGAACGCTGGTCTCGAGCGGCAATGCCGGCCGTCCGGCGGCGATATCGCCCCCTTGAAATGGCCCGCCAGTGACGATGAACCCCTTGTCGTCGGTGGTCACGTATGGCCGGATCCAATCCGTATTGGGATCTGCGCCGATGAAGAGGAACACGTGGCGAAGCGCCTTTGTCGTTTCCAGGCCGGTGGACCGATTCCGAATGATGGTGGATGACAGTCCGCCCTGCGCGTCACCCTCCAGCGATATGATCTCGCTGCCGACATGCAGCTCGACATTCGGAAGCGCCGCGATCCGCTCGATGAGATATTGCGACATCGTCTCTTCCAGTCGGCGCCGCACGATCAGATGCAGGCGCCGGACATGCGGTGCAAGAAATGCCACAGCCTGTCCGGCGGAGTTGCCGCCGCCGACAAGTGCGATCTCTTCGCCCGCGCAGAGCTTTGCCTCGATCGGCGAAGCCCAGTAGGAAACGCCGGCGCCCTCGAACGCCGCAATGCCGGGGATATCCGGTCGACGATACCGGGCACCGGAAGCGACGACGACCGTACGCGCCTTGATACGCTCTCCGCCCGATAGCGTAAGGGTCGGCGTGCCGGATTCCAACGGCGCGAGACTGGATACTTCGAGCGGCAATGCGATCTCCGCGCCAAACTTCAGGGCCTGATTGAAGGCGCGGCTCGCCAACGCCTGTCCGGAAATCCCTGTCGGAAACCCCAGATAGTTTTCAATCCGCATCGATGCGCCGGCCTGCCCGCCGACGGAGCGCTCATCCAGCACGATGACACGCAGCCCTTCGGATGCGGCATAGACGGCAGCGGCCAGCCCGGCCGGACCGGCGCCAATGATGGCGGCATCGTAGATCTCGTTCGGGTCCAGTTTCGGCGTCATGCCGAGGCAGCACGCCGCCTCGCGGTCTGTGGGATGTTTCAGTACGGTTCCCGCCGGACAGACCATCAGCGGCAGGTCCGAGGGCAGGATACCCAGGCGCTCGATCAGGGCGCGCCCTTCGGCATCCGACGTCGCATCGAGAAATATGTGCGGATAGCCGCTGCGGGTCAGGAAGCCCTGCAAGCGATTGAGGGGCGGGGTGCCCGGGATGCCGATGAGCACGGAGCCCGCGCCCCCTTCGCTGATCAGGTTGACCCGGCGCAGGATGAAGGCCCGCATGATGATCTCGCCGACGTCGGCCGATCCGACGATGAGGGCGCGAAGGTGGGCACTATCAAATGCGAAGGCTGTGCAGCCGTCTGCCCCGGCGCGGGCGCCGGCCAGAGAAGGGCGGCCGGACAATTGGCTGACTTCGCCGGATAATTGCCCGACATGATGCGTGGTCACGGCAACCTCGCCCGCCAGCCCGTTGTGGCGGAAGACGTCGAGCGAGCCCTCGAGGACGAGCCAGGCGGGTGCTGTCCGGTCGCCGATGGCGAAGACGACCTCCCCGGCCTCGAAACGACGCGGCGGATTGCTGGCGAAGCGCCTGGCCGTCTCGATCTGATGGGGATCAAGGGTCGGAAACATCTGGTCGTCGCGCGCACCCGGAATTGCCATGGCCTGGATCCCTCTTCAGAAAAACCGCGGGATGGGGCCGCGCTGCGGCGTCTGGTCCGGCAGATCGACGAAGATCTCGTCGACGTAGCACCATCCCCATCCCTCCGGCGGGTCATACCCTTCGATGATCGGGTGGCGCGTCTTGTGGAAATGCGCCGTCGCGTGTTTGCCGATCGATTGATCGCAACAGCCGACATGTCCGCAGGTGCGACACAGACGCAGATGGACCCATTCCTGCCCGATCGCGAGACATTCCTCACAGCCCAAAGTGCCGGGCGTCACGGTCCTGATCGTCACTTCGTGGCGGCATTCTGTCATTGTCGCTCTCCATTTGGCCATGAGATTGTCGATGGGGGGATTTCAGAGATCAAGCGATTGATCAGACCTCAAATCCGCAGAGACGAATTGTCGGGATGCAATGCCCTTTCGAGCAAAGCCATCAGGCTCTCGAATTCAACGGGCTTTCCGAGGAATGCCAGCGCTCCTCCGTCCATCGCAGCGGATCGGGTGCGCTCATCACGATGCGACGTTATGAAGATGATCGGCGGTCTGAAGGGCTCGGTGTTCAGGACCGCCTGAAGCTCTATCCCCGTCATGCCCGGCATCTTGACATCGACGAGCATGCAATCGGTCGTCTGGCGCATGCCATCGGACAGGAATTCCTCTGCCGTCGCGAACAGCCTGCTCGTGTAACCGCATGATTTGATCATGTCGTCGAGCGCCTCGCGCATGGCCTGATCATCGTCGACAATTGCGATAGTCGGTATCGGTGACACGCGTATAGCCCTCCCCTGTTCCGGGAACTCATCGCCCTCTTATGCGCCTCCGAGGTCGGCTGAGATACCATACGAGAGTCTAGGTCGGGCCAGGGCGCTCCACCTGCGGATCGAACCGCCAAGAAACGAAAAATTGTTTTTATATCAACATGTTAAGTCGATAATCCGCCCCTGCTTGAACGCATTCTGCCCTAGGATTTACGGTGCGGCTTCGCCGCTTCGACCAATTCGGCCTTGCGGACGAGATCGGCCACGGACCGCACCTCCATCTTGCGCATGACGTTGCCGCGATGAAGTTTGACCGTGATCTCGCTGATGCCGAGATCAAAGGCGATCTGCTTGTTCATCAGTCCCTTGACGACCGCCGCCATGACCTCGCGTTCACGCGGGGTCAAGGTTTCGACGAGGGCGGCGACGGTATTCCATGCTGCGCTTTCCTCACGTCGGCGCGAGTCCTTGTCGAGTGCGGCCGTGACGGCGTCCAGGACGTCCTGATCCCGTACAGGCTTGGTGAGGAAGTCGACCGCACCGGCCTTCATGGCGCGAACCGACATCGGGATATCCCCAAAGCCGGTCATGAAGATGATCGGCAAAGTGCTGCCGAGCCGCTCAAGCTGGCCCTGAAAATCCAGGCCGCTGAGCCCTGGCAAGCGGATGTCGAGCAGGATACAGCCTGCGCGCTTGAGATCCGCGCCCGCCACAAAGGCCTGCGCGGAACCAAAGGAAATTGCCTCGATCCCGACGGACCGGAACAGATCCACCAGTGCCTCGCGCATGGAGGCGTCATCGTCGACGACGTAGACAGTCGGCCCTTCCCGTGCAACCGTGGCTTGCCGCGTCGATTTCCCGTCAGACATTGGTGCATTCGCCTATTGGCATGATCATTTCGAAGATTGCGCCGCCGTCCTGGTGATTTCGGGCGACGAGATCGCCGCCGCGCAGTTCCAATATGCTGCGACAGATCGAAAGGCCCATGCCCAGGCCCTTCGACTTGGTGGTGAAGAACGGCGCAAACAGCCGAGCCATCACTTCGTCCTGGATGCCGGGACCGAAGTCCCGAACGGACAAGCGCACGAAGCCATCGTCGTCTTCGCGGGCTGAGATCAGCAGCTTGCGCTGCGGATCTTCGCTCGTGCTCATGGCCTGAATCGCGTTTGTGATCAGATTGATGAGAACCTGCTGCAACTCGATCCGAACGGCCTGTATTTCTTTTGTCGCAGTCACATAGGCGAATTCCACCTGGACTGCCTCTTTCGCCAGGTCATGTTCCATCAACGCGAGCGTCTCCTGGATCAACTGCGGTAGGTCGACCGTGTCGGGCAGGCGGAGCCCTTGTGACAACATGGTGCGCGTATTGTGGATGATATCGCTTGCCCGCTGGCTGTCGCGGATCATCCGGTCGGCGGAACGCTTGATCGCTTCAAGGTCCGGCGGCTCGCGATTGATCCAGCGCAGCATGGTCTGCGCATTCACGACCAGCGCTCCCAACGGCTGGTTCAGTTCATGCGCCAGCGAAGCGGAGAGGGCCCCGACCGTCGCCGCGCGCGACGCTCGCGTAAGCTCCGCCTGCGCCTCGAGCAATGCTTTCTGCGTCAGCTCGCGCTCGGTAATATCGACCATGCCGACGATCACCCTGTCGAACTTCGCGGGATCATCCGGCAGACGCATGCTCACCAGCACAAGCCGGGTCTGGCCGTCGGTGGCGATCAGATTGCCCTTGCCTTCGAAATGCTGCCTCTCGTCGAAGATCGCCTCGATCAGATCCAGAAAGGCGGCATCATTCGGCAGGATATGAAACCGCCTGGCGCGGGCCTTCCCTCCGGTCCCGACGTCGCCGAGAAGCTCCCGCGCCGCATCGTTCGCGGCAACGGTGCGGATGAGGGCGAGGCAAGCTGAGATCACATCGGGATGCGCTTTGACGTGGTCCCGGATGCTTGTCACGCCCTGTGCTTTCAGGGCCATCAGGAATGCCCGGACAGCCGAGTAATCGCGCTCCCACAGCGCGACACGGCTCTGCTCGAAGATCCAGCGGAACCGGCTCTCGCTATCCTTGATCTGCTCATTCGACGCAATCAGCTTGCCGCGCGACGCCTCGTTGCGCAGGAGAAGCGCCGACGTGATGACGATCGCCGCCAGCGAAACGATCAGACGCAGGAGAACGCCGAGGTCGACGGCCAAGCCGTGCGCGATCATGAATGAGACGATCGCCAGCGCTGCGCACCCGGTCGTCGCGATCAAGATGCCCTTCCGCGTCAGTATTTCCGACGCAAGCAAGAGTGCGATCACATAGAGCACCGCTATGGCGCTCGTGAGCGCCGTAAAGGCGTCGATGTAGAAAATCGCGAGCGTCAGCAGGATGGCGGCGATTCCGACTGCAACGTCGTACCTCGATGGCAGAGGAGCGTCCGCTGCATTGCTAAACCGAAACATCCTTGTCCCCACATCCCCAGGCAAACGCCGAGCGTATATCTTGCTGCCGTACAGGCCAAAGCCGCTCCCCCGGCGCGGCTTGTCCGGGATAGGCCCGGGCGCCTATGCACAGGCTCGGACCTTGACCGGGACGCCCTTATAGGCCGGCGTGCCTGACCGGCGATCGTAATCGGTGAGGGCGATCACCTTGTTCATCTCCGGATAGTACCCGGCGATCGAGCCGGCCGGAATGTCATAGGCGACGGCCGTGAAGCCGCTCACCGCCTTGTCGGACGCGTCCCCAATGCCGACGATATCGATCCGGTCGCCGTCGACGAGACCGCGCGCCGCGAGATCGCGCATGTTCATGAAGATCACGTCGCGGCGGCCGAATACACCGCGGTAGCGATCGTCGAGGCTGTAGATCGTCGTGTTGTATTGGTCGTGGCTCCTGAGCGTGGTCAGAACCAAGGCATCGGCATCGCGAAGACGCGGATCTTCATCCAGGCCGGGCGCGACAAGGAACTGCGCTTTACCCGAATCCGTCGCCCACCGACGGTCGGATGCCGGGACAGTGAGGCGAAAGCCGCCGGGTTTGCGGATGCGCAGGTTGAAGTCATGGAAATCGGGAAAGACGATCTCGATCTTGTCGCGGATGCGGCTGTAGTCATCGACCATCCCGTCCCAATCGATGCCGTATTTTGAGCCAAGCGTCGCCTTGGCCATTCCGGCGATGATCGCCGGCTCGGATTTCAGTTGATCGCCCGGTGGCTTCAGGAACCCCTTGGACGCGTGGACCATCGACATGGAATCCTCGACGGTGACCGATTGCACGCCCGCCGCCTGAAGGTCTCGATCGGTGCGGCCGAGCACGGGCAGGAGGAGCGAGGTCCTGGCGATCAGGAGGTGCGAGCGGTTGAGCTTCGTTGCCATATGGACGGCCAGATCAAGCTTCCGCATGCCTTCGAAGGTGGTTTCCGGATCGGACATGGCGACCGCCAGGTTGCCGCCGAGGCAAATGAGCGCGTTCGACCGGCCTTCGACGATCGCTTCGATCGCCTCGACGGCGTTATGGCCCTTGTCGGCCGGCGGACGGAATCCGAATGCCTTCTCCATCCCGTCGAGCAGCGCCTTGCCGGGGATCTCGGTGATGCCGACCGTGCGGTCGCCCTGGACATTCGAATGGCCGCGAAGCGGGCAGATGCCTGCGCCCGGCCGCCCGATATTGCCGCGCAACATCAGGAAGTTGGCGAGCTGCTGGACGTTGGCGGTGCCGTTTGCATGCTGCGTCAGCCCCATGCCGTAGCAGAGGATCACGCTCCCAGCGTTCAGATAGACCTCCGCCGCGCTGTCGATCGCCTCATATGACAGGCCCGACTTGGCCAGAATCCCGTCCCAGGCGGTTTGATCGATATCGGCCTTCACCTGCTCCAGTCCGATGGTGTGCTCGGCAATGAAGGCGCGGTCGAGGACGCCGGGGCCGCCCCCGGTGATATCGGCGGCGTCCCGCTCGAAAATACGCTTCATCAAGCCTTTCAGCGCGGCGAGATCGCCGCCTGAGCGCACCTGATGGTAGGCCGATGCGATCCGCGTCGATGACAGGGTCGCCATTTCCACCGGGTTCTGCGGCGCCGCGAATGTCTCCAGCGCGCGTTCCTTCAACGGGTTGAAGACGATGATCGGCACGCCGCGCCGCGCGGCGTCGTGCAGCGTCGTCATCATGCGCGGATGGTTCGTGCCGGGATTATGGCCGAAGCTGAAAATCGCATCGGCGTGATCGAAGTCCTCCAGCGTGACCGTGCCCTTGCCGACGCCGATCGAAAGAGGCAGCCCGACGCTGGTCGCCTCGTGGCACATGTTGGAACAATCGGGAAAGTTGTTGGTCCCATAGGCGCGGACAAAGGTCTGGAACAGGAAGGCCGCCTCGTTGGAGGCGCGGCCCGAGGTATAGAACTCGGCTCTATCGGGATCGGGCAAGGCGCGCAGAGCCGCGCCGATCATCGCGAATGCCTCGTCCCAGCCGATCGGGAGATAGCGGTCACTGTCGCAGTCGTAGAGCATCGGATGCGTCAGGCGGCCCTGGTCTTCCAGCTTGTGATCCGACCAGTCCCATAGCTCGGAGACGGTATAGGCGGCGAAAAAATCCGGGGCGGCACGCTTTGCCGTCGATTCCCAGGTGATCGCCTTGGCGCCGTTCTCGCAGAACTCGAAGGAACTCGTGTGTTTCGGATCAGGCCATGCACAGCCGGGGCAGTCGAAGCCTTCCGGCTGATTTGCCTTCAGCAGCGTCGCCGTGCCCTGCGCGATGACCTGCTGGCGCGCCAAGGTCTCCGCCACCGCCTTCAACGCCCCCCAGCCGCCCGCCGGTGCCGTATAGCGCTCGATGCCGTCGGGCCGCTTCTGCGTCATCATCCGCTCCAATTCGACTTGAACACGACGCTGCCCGGCAGCGGGATACAGGCTAAACAGTCGCAGAGTTGCGGCCTGCTGTCTTTGATTAAACGCCGCTTTCTTCCGCGCCGCACCTGTACCGAAGTATAGGTCCGGCTAGACCAGCATAGAATTTTCCGCCCTGCGCCGTCGTCCTAAGGTCCTGACACCGCAACAGACGACCGAGGACAGGCGAAACGACGAACCTGCCGACAACGCCCCGCCGCAGCTGAATCCTGCGTGTCCCAACGAGGGGCAGGCGCACCGGCACGGTCGATACGGCCCCTTTCCGGGTGGATCGTTCTCCGCTGCGGCAATTCCACCAGAATGCATCAAAATCGACCAAACACCTTCTCACACAAGGAAATCCGTCATGGACCGCAGGAATATCGAAGATCGCCGCAAGTCTCCCCTGGCGACACCGACCGGACTCAAGCCTGAAGCCACCGCAGATATTTCAGGCGCCCTCGCCGCGTTGCTGGCCGATACGTTCGCGCTTTATCTGAAGACGAAGAACTTTCACTGGCACATGAGCGGCCCGCACTTTCGCGACTACCATCTGATGCTGGATGAGCAAGGCGATCAGATCTTCGCGGCGACCGACGCCATCGCCGAACGGGCCCGCAAGATCGGCGGCACGACAATCCGCTCGATCGGGCATATCAGCCGGCTGCAACGCCTCCTCGACAACGACGCCGGTTTTGTGACGCCGCGCGACATGCTTGCCGAACTGCGGGACGACAACCTTCGGCTCGTGTCCTTCCTGCGGCAGACACACGAACTCTGCGCGGCGGAAAATGACGTCGCGACGACAAGCCTGCTGGAAGTCTGGATCGACGACGCCGAACGCCGCGCGTGGTTCCTGTTCGAGTCCGCCCAGTCCGCCGACTGAACCGCCACGACAGCGTGAAAGGCACGACCATGTCGATTGTTGAAACCCGGACACCAGACAAGCCCACGGAACTCGGGACCCCGGCTCTTCTGGCAATGTCTGTCGCCGGCGGCATTGCGGTCGCCAATATCTACTATAACCAGCCGATGCTCGGCATCATCGAAGCCGAGTTCCCCCAGCAGTCGGTGACCGCCCTGATCCCGACCGCGACACAGCTCGGCTATGCGCTCGGCCTGTTCCTCCTGTTGCCGCTCGGCGATCTGGTGCACCGCCGACGGCTGATCGTCGGCCAGTTCATCGTGCTTGCCGGAGCCTTGGCTCTGGCGGCGATGGCCCCGACCGCCGCTCTTCTGGTGGGCGCCAGTCTGGTCGTCGGTGCCGCCTCGACCGTTGCCCAGCAGATCGTGCCGTTCGCGGCGGCGCTGGCGCGGCCGGAGCAACGCGGAGCGACGATCGGCACGGTCATGGCGGGCGTTCTGTCAGGCATCCTGTTCAGTCGAACCCTGGCGGGATTTGTCGGCGAGAGCGCCGGCTGGCGGGCGATGTTCTGGATCGGCGTGCCGCTTGCACTGGCAGGAGCGGCGCTGATGTCTGCAGCCTTGCCGCATCATCGTCCGACATCGCGCATGCGATACCACGCCGCGATCGCTTCGCTCGCCCATCTTTGGCTCAACCATCCGGCCCTGCGCACGGCGACCCTCGTTCAGTCCGCGCTCTTCGCGTCCTTCACCAGCTTCTGGACGATCCTTGCGCTCTACCTGAACGGACCGCAGTTCCACCTGGGCGCCGAAATCGCAGGCCTTTTCGGTATTGTCGGAGCGGTCGGCATTTTCGCAGCTCCATTGGCCGGCAGGATCGCGGATCACCGCGGACCGCATTTCGTCATCCTGCTCGGAATCGCATTGACCATCATTGCCTGGGCGGTTTTTCTCGCGAGCCCCTCGATCATGGCCCTGGTGCTCGGTGTGATCGTGCTCGATTTCGGCATCCAGAGCGCCCTGGTATCCAACCAGCACATCATCTATGCCCTCGATCCTGATGCTCGGAGCCGGCTGAATACGATCTTCATGACCGGCATGTTTCTCGGCGGCGCTGCCGGGTCGGCCGTGGCGACAACGGCATGGGACCTCGGCGCCTGGCCGGCCGTCTGCGGCGTCGGCATCGTGCTGGCGTTGGTCGCTCTCGCCGTCAAGGGGCTCGGACGCAGGTCCTGCAGGAGCCAGGCAGGGGCAGCGGGGGGTGCCAAATCATGAAACCGCTCAGGATCCGAATCGTCGGTGGGTCCGTCGGTGGACTGTTCGCGGGCGTCCTGTTGCAACGCGATGGTCATGACGTGAGAATCTACGAGCGTTCTGCCGGCGGCCTCTCTGGCCGTGGGGCCGGCCTGGTCGGCCAACCCGATCTATTTCGCCTGCTTCGGCGGATTGGCGCCGACCATGTCGCCCGCGTCGGCGTCGTTGCGCATGAGCGCATCTTCCTCGACCCGACGGGAGCCATAGAGAGTCGCATACAGTCACCGCAGTCACAAATCTCGTGGGACTATCTCTACGACACCGTGGCTGCCAAATTTGATCCGGCAAACTACGTCCTTGGCCGGCCGGTGATCGATGTCGTCGATGGTGCACACGGGGCGCAGATTTCGTTCGGAGACGGCTCGACGGAGACTGTGGATCTCGTTGTCGCAGCGGACGGAATTGGATCGGTGGTCCGCAAGGCACTCGATCCGGAAGACCATGACAATCGGTTCGCAGGCTATGTCGCCTGGCGTGGGCTGATCGCGGAGACCTCGATCCCCGCCGAGGCATCGATCCTTCTCAATCGGTTTGCTTTCTTCACGTCCTACGGCTCGCAGGCGTTGGGCTATCTGGTGCCAGGCGCAGGCGGCGAAGCCGACATCGGCTCGCGCCGCTACAATTGGGTTTGGTATCGGCAGGCGCACGCTGGAGAGTTGCCGCGCCTCTTCACGGACAGAGACGGAGCGGTCCATCGCTTCTCGCTGCCGCGCGGCGGTCTTTCGACGGATCGGCGTGACGCGTTCCGGGCGGAGGCGGCGACCGCATTGCCGCCGCAGTTTCTGGCCGTTGTCGAAGCGGAGGCGGAACCCTCGATCCAGGGAATCTTCGACTATGAGTCCGCCACCATGGTTGGGCAGTCGGTCGCCCTGCTTGGCGATGCAGCCTTCGTCGTCCGACCTCACACCGCGATGGGTGTTTCGAAAGCCGCCGGCGACGCCATGGCATTACGGGATAGTCTGGCAACCGCGTCGAGGATATCCGACGCGCTCGGACAATTCGAACGGCAACGCCTGCCCGTCGGCCTCGCGATCGCCGAATATGGACGACGCCTGGGAGATGACCTGAGACCCTGAACTTCCTCCAGATCGGGTAGAGTCCGTCGATCAGATCGCGGCATGCTGTTCCCCGGCGGTCATGGCTGAGGTCTCAACAGGATGCAGAAGCCCTCCCAGTGCTGCTTCGGCGCGGCCTGGCTGTCGACGCTCACCTCGATGCGCCGCTTTTTCGTCGATTGTGCGAAGCTGAAGACATAATCGTCCGTGCTCCAGCCCTCCGAACCGATGGAGACCTTGGAGGTCTCCTCGCCCATCAGCAGCTGCGTGCCGTCCTCCGCCGGGCTCCAGTTGGTCTTGGTGGCGAAGAGGATCTCCTCGAGGCCCTCCACCCTGCATAAAGTCCAGTCGACGCGACGGCTTTTCCTTGGGGTTGGCGCAGGCGCATCGGCGTCCTGCTTGCCCAGCTTCTCCAAGGTATCGAGTTGCTGCCTGAGACACACGGATTGCATCTCATAATCGTCGGGCCAACGCGAGGAACACATCTGGGCCAACTGCGGCCGGGCCTGCGCCATCGCCGGCAAGGTGGCGCTGACCAAGGCAACCACGATCAGGCATTTCCTCACTTGTATTCCTCCCGCAAAGCGCGCGTGCCTTTCCCAGTCGCTCGCCATGATCGAACCGTAGGGATTGATGTCGTCGGGGACGTTATCCATCCATGTGAAAATTCATTGAGGCGCTTGTCTATCGGGGCGATCAGCACGGAGTTTTCTTGAAGGATAATGAAACAGAATACTTTGTAGATGTGCCGGAAACATCGTGGGCACCGACTCAATTGCATTTCCCGCAGACTGGCTTTCAAATCATCAAGCGACAAGGGACGTTATCGTAAAGTTGCATACCGGTCATCTGCTTCTGCTGTTCGGCGATCATCGCCAGGATTGCGAAGCAGACCACCACACAGTCGACGCCGGTTTCGCGCCAAGTAGAAGGTCTGTCGCATTATTACCGCAATGTGTCGCATGCGATCGTTTCCGGCCGACGCAAAACCGTCTTCACTCACCGGGTTGACCAGTTTCCCGGTCCGGGCGCGTGACCGGCGAAATCCCAATCAGACGACCTGAAAATAGCAGGCATTCACCATCCATCAAGCCATCCATTTCCTGGACGGGGAGCGAAGCCTTGGCTGCGCTCTTTGGGCAGGCCTGATTTGAAGAGGGACTTTCATGAAGTCAGTCATTCTTGCGTATGCCCTGGCGGCGGCATTGACCGCGCCGGCTTTCGCCGCCGACGTCAAGGTGGTCAATCCCGACGCCTACTTTCCCGAAGGACCGATCTGGCACGACGGCAAGCTCTTCTATGTCGAGTATGGCCGAAATACCGTCATGACCTGGGACGGCAACAAAAACGAGGTGTTCTGGCGCCAGGATGGCTGTGGCCCTTCGGCGGTGGTGCCGACCGCGTCTGGCGAGTTCCTGGTGACATGCTATGATTCCAACACGATCGGTCACATCTCGGCCGACGGCAAGACGCTGCCGCCCTACGACAAGGACAGCGACGGCAACCCCTTCATCGGGCCGAATGATTTCGCGCCCGACAGGAAAGGCGGCATCTATTTCACCGGCTCCGGCCATGAAGGACCGGCGATCGATGCTTCGGCCTATTATCTCACCAAGGATGGCAAGGTAATCAAGGTCGCGGCCAATTTGCACAACGCCAACGGACTTGCCGTGTCCAACGACGGCAAGCTGCTCTACCTGATCGAGACGGAGGACAACCGCCTGATCGAGTTCGATATCAAGCCGGACGGTACCCTGTCGAACCGCCGTGTTTTCCTGCGCCTCGACGACCTCTTCCCGAATGCGCCGCATATCTGGCCCGACGGCGTGAAGATCGATGCGAAGGGTGAGCTCTATATCGGCCAGAGCCCGCGCTCGCTCGATGCGCCCGGCAAGATCATCGTGGTGGACGGGGACGCCAAGCTGTTGCGCACGATAGCAGTGCCCTCGGTCTCGATGCCAAATCTTGCCTTCGGGCCGGAGGAGAAGGTGATTTACGTCATGGCGCTCGACCAAATCGACAAAGCGCCATGGCATGGGAAAGTCTACGAGGTCCCCAACCCGTAGACATGCGATGACCCAACCGAGCCGACTTGAAACTTGAGGCTTGGGGGCAGCAGCGTTCGCAGCCCAGAAAGGGAGATCTTACCTCTCAGCCGGCCGCCGTTCAC
Organism: Labrys monachus; assembly: GCF_030814655.1. Taxonomy (NCBI): domain Bacteria; kingdom Pseudomonadati; phylum Pseudomonadota; class Alphaproteobacteria; order Hyphomicrobiales; family Xanthobacteraceae; genus Labrys; species Labrys monachus. The sequence goes on along the minus strand of NZ_JAUSVK010000001.1, from coordinate 770,398 downwards.
CCCCGTGCGGTCGGCGACCTGTCACCGATTTTCTTCCAGCGGCGATTGGAGCCTCCAGCACGAAAGCACCGTCACAACCTGACCGAGCGCCTTCCCGGTGCGCTCGGCCGCCTCGATCGTGCGCGCCGTCGTCTGGCCATTCTCGAACAACAGGGTGGCCAATTGCCGACTTCCCTGCCCCACACCGTCAAGCAGCGTAGGCGGGATGATAGACCCGGGAGGCGATCAGCTTGGCAATGTCGGCAGGGCGCTCGACACGCGCGAGCTTCTTTTCGAAGACATATTCCGCCACGCGTACAGCAACATGGAGGGAGGCTTCGAAGATCTGGCTCTGTGGCGGATAGATCAGGCCTGTGGCGAGGCTCTTGTCGGTGACCTGCTCGGCTACGGCCTTGGCCGCCACGATGAACATCTCCTCCGTCACGCGGGTCGCCTCGGTGGCGAAGACCGCCATGCCCATGGCCGGGAAGATATAGACATTGTTGCCCTGGCCGGGGACGAAGGTCTGGCCGGCGATCTCCACCGGGCCGAAAGGGCTGCCGCTGGCGAAGATCGCCCGCCCCTGCGACCAGCGATAGGCCTCTTCCGCCGTGCATTCCGAGCGCGATGTCGGATTGGAATAGGGAAAGATGATCGGCCGCTCGTTGATCTCGGCCATGGCCTCGATCACTTGCTGGTTGAACAGCTTCGGCACGGTGCTGACGCCGATAATGCCGGTCGGGCGCAAGGCGCGGACGGCTTCGACGAAGGTCGAGATCGGCGCGTGATTCACCGCGAAGGGCTTCTGGAAGCCGGCAAGATCGGTCCTCGATTTGACCATCAGGCCGTTGACGTCGAACAGCGCGTTGCGCGCCCGTGCCGCGGCAATGTCGAGCCCCTCCAGGGCCATGGCCTGGCTGATCAGCTCGGCGATGCCGGTGGCCGCCGAGCCGCCGCCGAGGAAGAGGAAGCGCTGGTCGGTGAGCTTCTGGCCGGAGATGCGCAGGGCGCCATACATGCCGGCGAGCGCCACCGCCGCCGTGCCCTGGATGTCGTCATTATAGGTGCAGACCTGGTCGCGATAGGTTTCGAGGATCGGCACGGCGCTGATATTGGCGAAGTCCTCCCACTGGATGCAGCATTTGGGATAGAGGACCTGGGCGGCCTGGACGAACTCGTCGATGAAGGCCATGTAGTCGGCCCCGCGCACCCGGTTCTGGCGCAGGCCGAGATAGAGCGGATCCTCCAGCAGGCTCTCATTGTTGGTACCGACATCCAGCGTCACCGGCAGGCAATATTCCGGCGGTACGCCGGCGCAAGCGGTGTAGAGCGAGAGCTTGCCGATCGGGATGCCCATGCCGCCGACGCCGAGATCGCCCAGGCCGAGGATGCGCTCTCCATCGGTAACCACGATGAAGCGGATATCCTTCATCGGCCAGTTGCCGAGCAGTCCCTTCAGCCGGCCGCGCGCGGTGATCGGCAGATAGATGCCGCGGGCCGCCCGGAAGATGTGGTCGAACTTCTGGCAGGCCTCGCCCACCGTGGGCGTATAGACGAGTGGCATGAAGGTCGCCGGATCCGACATCAGCACCGCGTAGAACAGGGTCTCGTTGCGGGCCTGCAGGTCGGAGAGCAGCAGATATTTCTGCAGGTCGCTGTCGAGATTGCCGAGTTCGGCATGGATGCGGGCGACCTGCAGCGAAAGCGTGGTCGGCACCGGGGGCAACAGACCCTCCAGGCCATAGGTGCGACGCTCCTCCTCGCTGAAGGCACTGCCCTTGTTGAGGCGGGGATTGCGCAGGAGGGCATAGCCTGAAGTCGAGCTCTGGTCGGACATCGGATGGGCTCCATATGATCAACGAAATCGCTTGAAAGATCGGGGCGGCACTCAGCCGGCCGTGGCCACATAGGGCTTCACCATCTTGGCGGGATCGACGACCCGGTCGAACTCCTCCTCGCTGACGAAGCCAAGTTCGAGGGCCGCGGCCTTGAGGGTGAGATCGTGGTCCATGGCGTGGTGGGCAATCTTCGAGGCCCTGTCATAGCCGATCACCGGCGCCAGCGCCGTGACAAGCATGAGGGAGCGCTCGACATATTCGGCGATCTTCTTGCGGTTCGGCTCCGTGCCCTCCACCAGGAACTTGCGGAAATTCGTGCAGCCATCGCTGAGCAGCGTGATGGACTGGGCGATGTTGGCGATGATCAGGGGCTTGTAGACATTCATCTCCAGATAGCCGCCAGCGCCGCCGAAGCCGACGGCGACATCGTTCGCCATCACCTGCACGGCGAGCATGGTGAGGGCCTCGGCCTGGGTGGGATTGACCTTGCCGGGCATGATCGAGGAGCCCGGCTCGTTCTCGGGGATGATCAGTTCGGCAAAGCCGGCGCGCGGGCCGCAGAACAGCAGGCGAATGTCGTTGCCGATCTTGTAGAGCGAGGTCGCCAGCGTGCGCAGGGTGCCCGAGAGCTGCACCAGCGCATCATGCGAGCCCTGCACGGTGAATTTGTTGGGCGCGGTGACGAACGGCAGGCCGGTATTGCCTGCGATCTCGGCCGCAACCGCCTCGGCAAAGCCCGGTGCGGCATTGATGCCTGTGCCGACAGCCGTACCGCCCAGCGCCAGGCGATAGACGCCCTTCAGCGCATCGGTCATGCGTTCGAGATCATCCGTCAGCATGCCGGCATAGCCCGACCACTCCTGGCCCAGGGTCAGGGGCGTTGCATCCTGCATATGGGTGCGGCCGATCTTGACGATACCGTCCCACGCGCTCGCCTTGGCCGCGATGGCGTCGCGCAAGGCCGTGACAGCGGGGACAAGACGGGAGGTCACGCCGATGGCGGCCGCGATATGCATCGCCGCCGGGAAGCTGTCGTTCGAGGACTGCGACATGTTCACGTGGTCATTGGGATGAACCGGCG